>NZ_JAYRUC010000017.1:0-132027 GCF_041919235.1 Pandoraea sp. | reverse complement strand
CTAAGGGAGACGACGAGATGAGCATTCTGGTAATTGCAGAACACGACAACCAATCGATCAAGGCGGCAACGCTCAGCACGGTGGCGGCGGCGCTGCAATGCGGCGACGACGTGCATGTGCTGGTTGCAGGCAGCAACGCGAAGGCAGCGGCCGATGCGGCCGCGCAGATCGCGGGTGTGAAGAAGGTGTTGCTGGCCGACGCGCCGTACTTCGGCGACGGGCTGGCGGAGAACATCGCCGACGAGGTGGTGTCGATCGCGGGAGGCTACACGCACATCCTGGCGCCGGCGACGGCGTACGGCAAGAACATTGCGCCGCGCGTGGCGGCGCTGCTGGATGTGGCGCAGATTTCGGAGATCACGAAGGTCGACAGCGCGGACACGTTCGAGCGTCCGATCTACGCGGGCAACGCGATTGCGACGGTGCAAAGCGCGGACAAGGTGAAGGTGATCACGGTGCGCTCGACGGGGTTCGACCCGGTGGCGGCCACGGGCGGCAGCGCAGCGGTGGAAGCGGTGGCGGCGACGCCGGACGCGGGCGTGTCGCAGTTCGTTGGGCGAGAGGTGACGAAGCTGGACCGTCCGGAGCTCACGAGCGCGAAGATCATCGTCTCGGGCGGGCGGGGTCTGGGCAGCGGGGAGAACTATACGAAGGTGCTCGAGCCGTTGGCGGACAAGCTGGGTGCGGCGCTGGGCGCGTCGCGCGCGGCGGTCGATGCCGGTTACGTGCCCAACGACTATCAGGTGGGTCAGACGGGCAAGATCGTGGCGCCGCAGTTGTACGTTGCGGTGGGGATCTCGGGGGCGATTCAGCACCTGGCGGGGATGAAGGATTCGAAGGTGATCGTGGCGATCAACAAGGATCCGGAAGCGCCGATCTTCTCGGTGGCGGACTACGGACTGGTGGGCGATCTGTTCACGGTGGTGCCGGAGTTGACGGCGGCGCTGTAAGCGGCCTGTCGTGAGGTGACGTTGCGGGCGGCGCATCAGCCGATGAGCGCCTCCCGCAGCCGATCCGCATGAGGAGACCGGCCGGCGACGGCGCGATGTCTTCATGCGAATCGGTCAAACAAAATAACAAGAACCCCGGCATTCGCCACCATCAGCAGGCAATCGGAATCCCTTGGAGGAATGACATGAGTTATCAGGCCCCGATCAAGGACATGCGGTTCGTGATGAACGAACTGGCGGACCTGACGAGCATCGCGGCGCTGCCGGGCTATGAGGATGCCTCGCCCGAACTTGCGCAAGCGGTACTCGAGGAAGCGGCACGTTTCAATCAGGAAGTGCTGGCACCGCTGAACGTCATTGGCGATCAGCAGCCGAGCACGTGGAAGGACGGCGTTGTCACCACGACGCCGGGCTTCAAGGAAGCCTTCCGAAAGTTCTCGGAAGCCGGTTGGCAAGGCGTGGTGCATCCGCAGGCGTTCGGTGGACAAGGACTGCCCAAGCTCGTTGCCACGCCCTGCACGGAAATGCTCAACGCCGCGAACCTGTCGTTCGCGTTGTGCCCGTTGCTGACCGACGGCGCGGTGGAAGCGCTGCTTACTGCGGGCACCGACGAGCAACGCGCCCTCTACGTCCCGAAGCTGCTCTCGGGCGAGTGGACCGGCACGATGAACCTGACCGAGCCGCAGGCCGGTTCCGATCTGGCGATGGTGCGCACGCGTGCCGAGCGCGAAGCCGACGGTACGTACCGCATCTTCGGCACGAAGATCTTCATCACGTTCGGCGAACACGACATGGCCGAGAACATCGTGCATCTCGTGCTGGCGCGTACGACCGATGCCCCTCCCGGAGTGAAGGGCATTTCGTTGTTCATCGTGCCGAAGTTCAACGTCGACGCCGAAGGCAAGCTCGGCACGCGTAACGACGTGCATTGTGTGTCCATCGAACACAAGCTCGGCATCAAAGCGAGCCCGACGGCGGTGCTGCAATTCGGGGATAACGGCGGGGCGACGGGCTACCTCGTGGGCGAAGAGAATCGCGGCCTCGAGTACATGTTCATCATGATGAACGCGGCGCGCTTCGCCGTCGGCATGCAAGGCGTGGCCGTCGCCGATCGCGCCTATCAGCATGCCGTGGCTTACGCACGCGAGCGTCTGCAAAGCCGGCCGGTGGACGGCTCGTCGCGCGACGCCGTGGCGATCATCCATCACCCCGACGTCAAGCGCATGCTCATGACGATGCGCGCACTGACCGAAGGTGCCCGCGCACTCGCGTATGTGGCAGCGGCGCAGGCCGATATCGGGCATCACGCCGCAGACGCTGCCGAGCGCAAACGCGCGCAGGCCGTCTACGAATTCCTCGTGCCGATCGTGAAGGGCTGGAGCACCGAGATGTCGCTGGAGGTGACGAGCCTGGGCGTGCAGGTGCATGGCGGCATGGGCTTTATCGAAGAGACAGGTGCGGCGCAGTACTACCGCGACGCGCGCATCCTGCCCATTTACGAAGGCACGACGGCCATTCAGGCGAACGACCTGATTGGCCGCAAGACGTTGCGCGATGGCGGCGCCGTGGCACGCGCGCTGTTCGAGCAGATTGTCTCGACCGAGAACGAACTGCGGGCCTCGGGCGGCGTGGGGCAATCGGTGGCGGAGCGCCTTGCGAGGGGACGCGAAGCGCTGTCGATCGTCGTCGACTACGTGGTCGCGAACACACAGGACAACCCGAACGCAGTGTTCGCCGGCAGCGTGCCGTATCTGAAGCTCGCCGGCATTGTGCTGGCGGGATGGCAGATGGGGCGTGCGCTGCTGGCAGCGCAGGCGTTGCGCGATCAGGATCCGGCGTTCCATGACGCCAAGATCGGTACTGCACGCTTCTTTGCGGATCACATTCTCACGCAGGCCCCGGGCCTTGCGCAGGCGATTACCGAAGGCGCGGATTCGGCATTGTCATTGAGCGACGCGCAGTTCTGATCGTCGGTTCGGCCGGGCGTGGCGCGCGATATGACGATATGGCGAAATGGCGAAATGGCGATATGGCCATATCGCGAGATGGAGGGCGGCCTGCGGGTCGCCTTTTTTCGTTTGCGCGAAAGTGCGTTGACCGGACGCGCGCCACGAACGAAAAAAAACGGCACTGCGTGCGCAGTGCCGTGTATTGGGTCCCCGCCTCAGCCGCTAAGCCGGCATCCTGAACCGTGAGGTTCAAGGTGGTCGCGGTTAGTAACGCTTCGGGTTCATCAGACAGAGTGACGATCACACCAGCACTACAAACTTCCGCAACCTGCAACAGATCATTGGTTCAAGGAATCTATGACTTTCGCGAACCAGGCAGGGAAAACTAACCTTTTGAATCGAACAGCCGCCCGTGAATTTTCAGTTCTGATACTGATCGATCACAGCGCTCAGTCGTTCGTTCATGCGTTGCATTCTACTCTGAATTTCTTCGGCGGGGAATGCTTGTCCCGCCGCAATGCTCTTTTCCAGCGCAAGCAATTCGGATGCCAGACTCAAGGCTGCCATGACGGCAATCCGGTCGGTACCGCGCACGCTGCTTTGCGCGCGAACCTTGCTCATTTCGGCATCGACGCGCGACACGGCGGACAGCAGGTCGGCCTCGTGTTCCGGCGGGCAGGCAAGCCGATACGATTGTTCCAGAATGTTGACTTCGAGCTGCTTGATCGTCATGCCTTTTCTCCACCAGGGGTGCCGAGCAGATCCATCTGACCTTCAGCGGGGTTTTGCGTCGGGAGCTTTTCCAGAATGGCGTTCAGGCGAACCTGCGCTTCGTCGATCTTGGCGGCGAGCTGATCGCGCTGCAAACGCAGGGCGTCGCGCTCGGCGCGCAATTGCTCGATGGCGGCGCGCGTGTCGTCGCATTCGGCACGCGCGCGATCGAGTTCTGCGAGCAGCGCTTGATTGTGTTGATGAAACCGTTGGCTTATCAGAACCAACTGTTCGATTTTATCGGTGAGATTGTCGAGATCGGTGAGCATCGGGCTGCGTCCTCTTGATTGCCCTACATTCTAACGGAATCGGCGGCCAATGCCCGACGAACGAGCATTGACGCTCGTTCGAATGGCCCCTACACTTGCGGCACTTCGGTGCTCGCGCACGCCTCCCCGGCATGCGCAGTTAAACGGGAAACAGGGAGCCGCGTCCCCACACGGGCTGGCCAACCTGTGCTGCCCCCGCAACGGTAAGTCATCCTTTCGGCCCGAAAGGTTTCCGAAAACGCGCTTCACCTCCATCGCCACTGTGAGCCCATCGCTCGCGGGAAGGCCGGTCAGGCGCCACGATGACCAGCCCGGATACCGGCCCAAGTGAGTGGGGAAACGCCTCGCCATCCGGCATCAGCCGGAGGTGACGCGCCGCCGTTTTCATGTGTCGATGCCCAGCATTCGTGACGTGTTACCGGCGTTCCCCGTGCGCCGGCGGCCTGCGGGGGAACGGGTCTGGGCAAAAAAAAACTACGGAAGTCACTCCAGACCATGCGCACCCACGTTCGCGCGATGGCGCATCGCGCGCCTGCTTTTGCACACCCGGCCTCGCCACCTGACATACCTGTTCCCACCACGCAACGCCTCGGCATTGCCGCCATTCTGCTGGCCGCGAGCGTTGGCGCCCACGCGCAGTCGGCGCAGTCGGCCGATGGTGCGTCGGCACCCGCGACGATTCTGGCGGCCAACGCCACCGACAACCCCACGGCCGTCCAGCTCACGACGACCGTCGTGACCGCTTCGCGCACCGAACAGACGCTGGCCGACACGCTGGCGGCCACGTCGGTCATTACGCGTGCGGACATCGAACAGAGCCAGGCGCAGGACCTGCCGACGCTGTTGCGCGGACAAGCCGGCGTGGAAATCGTGCAGAACGGCGGCTTTGGCACGTCGGCCAGCCTCTTCATGCGCGGGGCCGCGTCGAACGCCTCGCTCGTCCTCATCGACGGCGTGCCAGTCAACTCGGCCACGACGGGTACGACCAACATTGCCCAGATTCCGGTATCGCAGATCGATCACATCGAGATCGTGCGCGGCAACGTCTCTGCCTTGTACGGTTCGCAAGCCGTGGGCGGCGTGATCCAGATCTTCACGCGCAAGGGCCATGGCGGAGCGCCACGCGCTTACGCCGAAGTGGGCTACGGTACGAACAACACTTCGCAAGCCAACGCCGGTATCGCCGGTTCGTTCGAAGACGGCAAGACCCGCTTCTCGCTGGACGTCTCGCGATTTCACACCACCGGCATTTCGGCGCAGGACCCGCGCTTCAACCCGAAGGCCAACCCCAACCGCAATGGCGACGACAACACGAGCGTGAGTGCGATGCTCTCGCGCAAGCTCGGCGACACGTGGGAAGTTGGCGCTCGCCTGTTCCAGAGCGACGGCAGCAGCAGCTACGACAATGCCTTCGGCAAGCCGACCGACCTGAACGACACCGACGCGCGTGTGCGTCAGATGTCCGCCTACGCGAAGGGCAACATCACCGACAAATGGAACACGCGCGTCACGGTCACGCAAGGCGACGACTATGCCGACACCTATCTGAACGGCAAGGACAACGGCAACTTCCATACGTCGAGCAACCAGATCGACTGGGCCAACGAGTACGCCTTCATGCCGGACCAGAAGTTGACTGCGGGCTACTCGCGTCTGGAGCAGACGGTCGATAGCAATACCGCTTACGATCGCAACAATCGGCACCTTGATTCGGGATACTTAGGATATGAGGGCACGTTCGGCAAGCATCAGGTGCAGGCCAACGTGCGTCGCGACGTGTATTCGGACTTTGGCGGCGCCAACAGCTACTGGATCGGCTATGGCTATCACCTCACGCCGCGATGGAAGTTCATGGCCAATGCGTCCGACGGCTTTCGCGCGCCGACGTTCAACGAGTTGTTCTACCCGGGTTTCGGCAATCCCAACCTGCAGCCGGAACGCTCGATTTCCAAGGAACTGGCCGTGCAGTTCAATGGCGGTGAACGCCTGGGTCTGGTCAAGCTGACAGGCTTCCAGACCCAATACACGAACCTGATCCAGTCGTTGACGGTGTCGCCGTATACCGCCGTCAACGTGGCGAAGGCGCGGGTCGAAGGTCTTGAGCTGACTTACACGGGCCGTCCGCTTTTTGGCGTGGACGTGCGCGCGTCGTTCACGCGTCAGAACCCGACCGATCTGGATGCCGACAAGCAACTCGCGCGCCGTGCCAGGCAGTTCGGCTCGGTCGGCCTGTCGAAGACGTTCGACAAGCTCACCGTCGGCGGCGATGTGTTCTTCAGCGGCGAGCGTTACGATACGGCAGGCCAGCATCTCGGCGCCTACACGCTCGTGAACCTGCAGGCGCGTTACGATATCGACAGATCCTGGTACGTCTCGGCACACCTGGACAATGTCTTCGACAAGAACTACCAGACGGTCTATGGCTACAACACCCTCGGGCGCGCGATTTATGTCTCGCTTGGCTGGAAGCAATTCTGACGACGTCCTGGCAGGGCGCGACGCTGCATGACGCTGCGACGCGCCTTCGCTATCTGGACGGGACTGGCCTGTGCAGGGCTGGTCGTACTCGTGGCGTCGCTCATGCTCGGGAGCGTGCCGGTCTCGTTGCGCGCGATCGGCACGCTGCTGCTCGGCCACGACGCGGGACTCGCGGGCGACGTGGTCTGGCGTTTGCGCCTGCCGCGCGCGCTGGCGGCGTTCGCCTGTGGCGGCTTGCTCGCGGTCGCAGGCACGCTGATGCAGACCCTGCTGCGAAACCCGCTCGCCGACCCCTACGTACTGGGCATTTCCGGTGGCGCAGGCGTTGCCGCGCTCGCCTCGCTGGCGCTCTCGCTGCCTTTCTTCTGGGTGCAGACGAGCGCCTTCGCCGGTGCGCTTGCCGCCATTGCCATCGTGATGGCGCTCTCGCATCGCAGCTTCTTGCGCCCCGGCGAGCACGACAGCAGCACCCAGTTGTTGCTCACCGGTGTGATGATGGCGGCAGGCTTCGGCGCACTTGCCACGCTCATTCTCACGCTCGCACCCGACGCCAGCCTGCGCGGGATGCTGTTCTGGCTCACAGGCGATCTGAACGGCGTCGACCGTGCGTGGCTGCCCATGGCGGCGCTGGCCGCGACGCTGCTCATCGTGTCTCCGGTCGCGCATCGCCTGAACGTGCTGCTACGTGGCGAAGCCGTGGCGCAAGCCGTCGGCGTGGCCGTCGGGCCGCTGCGCGCCCGGATCTATCTGGCGGCATCGCTTGCCACGGCCGTGGCCGTGACCACCGCCGGCAGCATTGGCTTCGTCGGTCTCGTCGTGCCTCATATCCTGCGCCTGCGCTTCGGTAACGATCAGCGCATGCTGCTGCCGGCGGCGGCGCTCGGAGGCGGCGCGCTATTGATGCTTGCCGACTTGGTGGCGCGCACCCTCATTGCGCCGACGCAACTGCCCGTGGGCGTCATTACGGCGATGATCGGTGTACCGGTCTTCCTGTGGCTCCTTTCCCGGCGGGCAATTCGATGAGCGCGCCACTGCTGCAGGCCCACGCGTTGACACTGCGCGCCGGCGAGCGCGTGCTGGTCGATTGGCTCGATTTCGTCGTCGTGCCGGGAGAATGCTGGTGCCTGGCCGGACCCAACGGCGCGGGCAAGACGACGTTGCTCGGCACACTTGCCGGGTTGCGGTCCATCGACGGCAAACCACGGGCAGACTCGACCATCGCCGCCAGCGGCCGCGTGGAGATTGGCGGCAGATCGCTGGCGCAGTGGCGTGCCGGGCCGCTGGCCAGAATGCGCGCGCTGATGCCGCAACAGACACGCGACGCGTTCGGTGCGACGGCCCTGGAAGTCGTGCTCGCGGGCCGTCATCCGTACCTGGCGCAGGGCCGCTGGGGCGCGTGGGAGTCGGACGACGACATTGCCGCCGCCATGGAGGCACTCACGCAGGTCGGTCTGCACGGCTGCGCCCTGCGCGACGTCACCACGCTCTCGGGCGGTGAGCGTCAGCGCGTGTCGCTGGCCGCGGTGCTGGCGCAGGCCACACCGTTGCTGCTGCTCGACGAGCCGGTCTCGCATCTCGATCTGCATCACCAGATCGATGCGCTCGAGCGGCTCGCGCGCCACGCACAAAGCGACGCCGCCGCTGTCATTTTTTCGTGCCACGACCTGAATCTCGCGCGCCGCTTCGCTACGCACGCGCTGTTGCTCGACGGCCGTGGCGGCTGGCGTGCCGGCCCGGTGCGAGACGTGCTCTCGGCGCCGCATTGCAGCGACGCTTTCGGTTACCCGCTGCGCCTCATTCGCGATGGCGACGACGAGGCCCTCGTGCCCGTGCGCCGCGCATGACGCCATGTCGGACCGACCCACAATCCACCCGCGTGCATCCGTTCCCCGGTGCATGCCCGCTTTAGACAGGTGATGTTCATGACGCAGGAAACGCCGCAATCCCCATCCGACGCCGCCGACGACGGCCGCAACGAGCGCCACCACGCCCGCATGGTGCGCAAGAAGGCGCTCATCGACGACAAGATCGCGCAGGCGCAGCGCGACTGCGGCGTGATCGTGGTCACCACCGGTAATGGCAAGGGCAAATCGAGTTCTGGCTTCGGCATGGTCGTGCGCGCCATGGGGCACGGCATGAAGACGGGCGTGGTGCAGTTCATCAAGGGCGCGATCCCGACGGGCGAGGAGAAGTTTCTGCGCCGCTTTCCCGAAGCGTGCGAGTTTCATGTGATGGGCGAGGGCTATACCTGGGAGACGCAGGACCGCACGCGCGACATCGCCAAGGCGGAAGCGGCCTGGAACGAGGCGCGCCGGATGTTGCGCGACCCATCGTTCGGCCTCGTGTTGTTCGACGAGTTGAACATTGCGCTCAAACTCGGTTATCTCGACGTGCATGCGGTCATTGCCGATCTGCACGCGCGGCCCGAGATGCAGCACGTGGTCATCACCGGTCGCGGCGCACCGCAGGCGCTCGTCGACGCCGCCGACACCGTGACCGATATGACGCCCGTCAAGCATGCGTTTGCCCACGGCATTCGCGCGCAAGCCGGCGTGGAAATGTAATCAGCGCTTCATTGTTTCAGGACGTCCCAGAATGACCGCATTCAGCCCGTTGCTTGCCGACCTGTTCGACATTGCCGCCCCTTCCTCGGCGATGGACGCCGCGTTGCAGCACGCCATCGATATCAAGACGAAGCCGCCTGGCAGCCTCGGCGCGCTCGAGCGCGTTGCGCACCAGATCGGCCGGATTCAGCAGAGCGCGACGCCCGATCTCGCGCGCCCGGCGATGCTGGTGTTCGCGGGCGATCACGGCATCGTCTGCGCCGGCGTGAGCCCGTATCCGCAGGCCGTCACGGCGCAGATGGTGCATAACTTCCTTCGCGGCGGCGCGGCCATCAATGTTTTCTGTCGCACCCACGGTATCGAACTGAGTGTGGTGAACGCGGGTGTCGCGGCCGATTTTCCGTCGCATGCGTCGCTCGTCGACATTCCCGTGGCGCGCGGTACGCAGAACTTCCTCGACGCGCCCGCCATGACGCATGAGCAGCTCGAGACCGCGCTGGCGGCCGGGGCGGCGCGTGTTGTCGCTCACGCCTCGCGCGGCACGCGCATGATCGGCTTTGGCGAGATGGGCATCGGCAACACGTCGTCGGCCGCCTGCCTCATGCAGCGCCTGACCGGCCTGCCGCTGGCCGCGTGCGTCGGGCGCGGCACCGGGGTCGACGACGCAGGTCTCGCGCACAAGACCGCGACCCTCGAACGGGCGTTGGCGGCCCATCCCGTCTCGGCCGAGCGGCGAGGCGGGCCTGATCCGCTGGAGACACTCGCCACCTTTGGCGGTTTCGAGATCGCGATGATGACGGGCGCCTATTTGGCGGCCGCGAAGCTGGGGCTCGTCATTGTCGTCGACGGCTTCATCAGCACGTCGGCGCTGCTGGTCGCCGCACGCGTCTCGCCGTCGGTGCTCGACTACTGCGTCTTCGCCCATGCCTCGGATGAAACCGGCCATCGCGCAATGCTCGACGTCCTCGGCGCGACGCCGCTGCTGCAACTGGGGCTGCGGCTCGGTGAGGGCACGGGCGCAGCGCTGGCCATGCCGCTCATTCAAGCAGCCGCCGCGTTTCTGCGCGAGATGGCGACGTTCGAAGGGGCTGGCGTGAGCGAGCGGGAAGCGGAAAGCCAATGACAGGCGCGTCCCCCGATCCCGTTCGCGAGGCCGACGGGCCATCGCGCGAGCCCGTGACGCAGGCGCGTCCGACAACGGCAGAGGCCAGCGCGGTGTCGTTCGGGGGCGTCAAGGGACAGTTGCGGCTATTCCTGAGCGCGCTCGGGTTTCTCACGCGCGTCCCAATTCCGCAATGGGTCGGATACTCGCCAGAGCAATTGAGCGCCGCGACGCGTTATTTTCCGCTCGTCGGCGTGTTCGTCGGCGCCTTCGTCGCGTTGCTGACGGTGGTCATGGGCCTGCTGTGGTCGGCGCATCTCGCGATCGCCCTGGGACTGGGCGTCAGCGTGCTGCTCACCGGCGCTTTTCACGAAGACGGGCTCGCCGACTCGGTCGATGCGTTCGGCGGCGCGTTCTCACGTGAGCGTGTGCTCGAGATCATGCACGACTCGCGCATCGGCACCTACGGTGCGGTGGGCTTGTGGCTCGCGCTTGCCGTCAAGTGGCAGGCGCTCGTCGACATTCAGGCGGCAACGGGGTGGGGGGGCTTCGCCGTCGTGCTGATCGGCGCGCATGCCGCCAGCCGCAGCATGGCGATCAGTCTGCTGCGCACGCTTGTCTACGTTCGCCCGGAGGGCAAGGCCAAGCCGGTCGCGCAACGTCTGAGCGCGAGCGCTCTGGTGTTCGGCGTGGCCTGCAGCGCGCCATGGTGGGTGTGGCCGGACTGGCGTGCGGGCGTGACGGGGGCTGTGGTGCTGATCGTGTTGCGCGCGGGTTTCATCCGATACCTTCGCCGACGGCTCGGTGGCTACACCGGCGACACGCTGGGCTTCGCACAACAACTCGGCGAACTCGCGCTGTACCTCACGGTGTGCGCATGGATCTGATATTGATGCGGCATCCGCCGCCCGATGTCACGGCGAATCTTTGCTATGGCCGGACCGACTTGCCGCTCGATGCGGCGCGTTTCGAGGGAGCCGTAGCGGCGATGCAGACCGCACTCGCGAGGTGTCTCGACGGCCGCATCCCGGCGGCGATTCACAGCAGCCCTTTGCAGCGTGCGCGCCGCGCTGCCGATGCCTTGGCGTTGTCGTTCGGCTTGCCGGTGACGGAGGATGCACGTCTTGCCGAGATGGATTTCGGCGCTTGGGAGATGCGGCCGTGGGAGAGCCTCGCGCGTCGCGAACTCGATGCCTGGGCACGCGATGTGACCGGATTCGCGCCCCCGGGCGGCGAGTCCGCGCGCGAGATCGTGTTGCGCATGGCGGCGTGGGCGAGCGGGGTGCGTGGCGCGCACGGCGCGGCGAGCGGCGTGCATGTGGCCGTCACGCACGCCGGGCCGATCCGTCTGCACACGGCGACTGCGCTGCGCATGCCGACCACGGCGTGTCTGACGTGGTCGCTCGACTTCGGCGCCCTGTGCCATCTTCACGTGGCCGACGACGGCCACGCGCGCCTGATTCGATGGAACGCGTAAGCCGTGCCGTCCTTGTACCGTTGGTCCTTACACCCGGCGCCCTTACACCGTTGCGCGGGCTGATGCCGCCTTACGGCGCGGCGGGTCGGCGACGTGCGCGTGCGATGTCGAGGTCTTCGCACATCGTGCGCGCGCCATCGAGAATGCGAGGGCCGGGCCGGTTGATGAGGTCGCCGTCGATGCCGAACAGGTTGTTGTGGGCGACGGCCGGCAATTGCGGCCACTTGCGCCACTGATCGAGCGTGGCGAGCGGCTTGTCCGACTTCGTTGCGCCCGAGGTGGCCGCAAACATGGCTTCGGGCTGTTTGGCCAGCACGGCTTCCACGGACACGCGCGGCACGAGCGGCGTTTCGTCGGCGAAGACGTTGACCCCGCCGCACAGCCGGATCACGTCACTCACCATGTGGGTCCCGTTCAGTGTCATGAGCGGCTGAGTCCACACCTGATAGAAGACCGGTACCGGCGAGCGCGACGCGTATTGCTTGCGCAACGCTTCGTAACGCGCGCGGAATGCCTGCGCCGACGCTTGCGCCTTGGCAGGCGTTCCGGTCAACGTGCCCAGGGTCTCGATGGCTGCCGGCAGATCCGTCAGATGCTTCGGCTCGGAATAGAACACCGGCAACTTCAACTGCCGCAACGCTTCGACCTGACGCTGCGAGTTGCCGTGCATCCACACGACCAGCAGGTCGGGTTTGAGCGAGAGAATGCGTTCGAGATCGAGCGCGCTGTTGTCGCCCACGCGCGGCAGATGACGCGCCGCTTCAGGGTAGTCGGAATAGGCCACCACGCCGACGACCTTGTCGCCCGCGCCCGCGGCAAACAATAACTCCGTCGCGTGCGGCGCGAGACTCACTATGCGTTGCGCTGGGGCAGGGAGCGTGACCGTGGCGCCGGTGTCGTCCCTGACCGAGATGGCGGCGTGGGCAATGAGGGGGGCAAAGCCTGCGGCGAGCAACGCGAGCGCGGCACCGCGAACACGGCGGAAACGGCGGAAACGGCGGAAACGGCGGAAACGGCGGAAGCGACGCATGGCCGGGAGAGGGGGCAACACGGGGACAGGCGGCTCAGGTGTAGGCATGGGGTGGCACGGGTTGGCGGTGGCGGAACGTCGCGAAAACGGGGGAGCCCGTCGACCGACCTGCCATTTTCGGCGCGTTGCGGCGTCGCGACAAGGGCTCGGCGTGCGCGCCCCGGCGAACCGATGCCGCGCACGGGATGTCGAACCAAGCGTGACGCGATATGTCAGGATGCGTCGGGACATGGACAGCAAACAGGCCCGCGTTGTGCATGCGTGGCATACGGGATTCGAGGAGTGAAATTCGTGAAACGAAATATCGGAATGATGAGTGCGTTGGCGCTCGCCCTGGTGACGATGCTCAGCGCATGCGCCGCGCCGGACCGTCGTGTCGATTCGACCGCAGGCGGCGCGACGAGCAAGGTGCAAGTCTACGGCGTGGTCGATGGTGGCGTGACGGTGGTGAAATGACGTTGAGAGTCGCGGCAATCGCGCGGTAAATGGCACCACGAAACGAACGCGCCCCTGACTCAGGAGAGTTCAGGGGGCGTGCTCGCGCACGCCTTGTGGGTGCGCTACTCAAGCGTAACTGCGGTACTCCGATGAACAGCGCGCTCGACTACGGAGCGCAGTGCGCGGCGGCTTGGCCGTGCCTGTTCAACCGGGAGTTGTCGCGTCAGTTCGAGGCGGGTGCCGGGGCAGCAGCGCCTGCGTCCGACGCCGGGGCGCTCATGGCACCGCCTGCATCGCTGGCCGGTGCGGCGTTGTCCGCCGCGGCTGCCGGCGCCGATGCCGACATGTCGGCGGCCGGTGCGGCCGATTGGTCTTCCTTCTTGGAGCAACCGACCGTTACGACGGCGGCGGTCAGGAGGGTAGCGAGCAACAGCGGCAGTTTTTTCATTTGGTCGTCCTTTTATCGGGGGAAAGCCCTTGCTAAAGAACCTTCAGTCTAACGGCGCTCTTCGGCGATGACTGTGTGCATTTGTTGCAGAAATGCTTCAATTTGTAACGGGAACGACCCAGCCCCACGTCGCTCGATACGCGTTCAACACGATGCCGAGACCGCTTTGCAGGCACGATGGAAGATGGGACGCCGCCAGACGTCGACAGTTCCCGAAAACCTCAGTCGGGGCGCAACCCCGCCAATGCCGACTGCAATCGCCGCCACTCGTCCTCGGTCGATGGCAGGCCGAGCCGCAGACTCGGCAAGGCATGCGTCTCGGCGTTTGTCAGCACGACGGGACGCACATCGAAGAGGCGCGTCCAGATACCTTGGCTCGCCAATTGGGCGTGCCACTGCGGCGCCAACGCATGCGGTGTCCAGGCGAAGAGCGGTGTGCCGACCGCAGGCCAGCCCTGCGTTCGCAACAGCGTGAGAAGCCGCTCGCCATCCCGTAACAAACGCTCGCGGCTTGCCGCTTGCCACGCGGTGTCGCGCAGGGCAGTTCGGACAGCGAACCTTGCCGGGCCGCTGACGGTCCACGCACCCAGGTGCTCGGCGAGCCGCACCGCCCACCCCTCGGGACACAGGGCGAAGCCCGCGCGAATACCCGCCAGCCCGAAGAACTTGCCCACGGAGCGCAGCACGACGAGGCCATCCTCGCCAACGTGAGGCGTCATCGAGGTGTGCGCCGAGACATCTGCGAACGCCTCGTCGACGATCAGCATGCCGCCGCGCCCGGACAGCACGCCTCGCCATCGAGAGAGCGTTTCGCGCGCGATGCATCGCGCTGTCGGGTTGTCGGGATTCACCCATACGAGATAGTCGACGTCGGGCAACCCGGCTTCGGGCCCCAGCCACGGAACGAGCGTGTGCCCGGCTTGGGCAAAGGCCGGTGCGTACTCGCTGTAGGTGAGCGAGGCGATGGCGACGCGTCCGGGCGGCAGGCGTGTGGGCAACGATCGGATGACGGCCTGCGATCCCGCGCACGGCACCACGGTTCGGACCGGCACGCCGTAGTAGCGGGCCGCGATGTCGGGCAAATCGTCGAAGGCGTCGGGCAAGTCGCGCCAGACGCTCGCGGGGGGCGTCGGCACGGGATAGCCGTTCGGATTGATGCCTGTGGACAGGTCGAGCCAATCCTCGCGCGGGCGTCGATATTGCAGAATGGCTTCGCCGAGATTGCCGCCATGGCGGGGGAAGGGGACTGACGCTGGTGACGACGAGACCGTGCAGGGCGACGTGCGCGACGCCGATGTTGCCAGCTCGCTCACGGCATTCCCGCCGGCAGGGTGTCTGCCTGCGCCGCAGCGAAGAGTGCCAGCGCACCACTCACGATCAGCCACATCCACATCGAGCGCGAGATAAGCCGCCACGCGGCCGCGATATGCTGTGCCGAAGGCGTCATGCCGCAGCCGAGCGCCGGGCGCGCCTCCCACTCGCCGTGATAGCGTGCCGGTCCGCCTAACTGGACGCCAAGGCTGCCTGCCCCGGCGGCCATCACCGGCCCGGCGTTCGGGCTCGACCATGCGCTGGCTTGCGTGCGCCAGCATTCGATGGCGCGGGCCACGTCGCCGAAGATCGCATAGCTCGCCGCCGTCAGTCGTGCGGGAATCCAGTTGAGGATGTCGTCGATGCGGGCGGCGGGCCGGCCGAAATACAGAAACTTGTCGGTGCGATAGCCCCACATGGCGTCGAGTGTGTTCGCAAGCCGGAACAGCACGACGCCGGGCGCCCCCGCGATGGCGAACCAGAACAGCGCGCCGAAGATCGCGTCGTTGCCGTTCTCCAGCGTCGACTCCACTGCCGCTCGGGCGAGATCCGACGCACTCGCGTCTTCGGTGTCGCGCGAAACGATGCGCGCGGTCAGCGCGCGCGCCTGCGCCAGATCGCCGTCGCGCAGTGCGTGGGCGATGGGCATCACATGCTCGCGCAGGCTGCGTGCACCCAGGGCCGCATACAACGCGAGGGCCTGCCAGACGATGCCGCCCCAGCCGGGCAGGAACGTGAGTGCCCAGGCGATGAGCACGGGCAGCACCAGCATGATCGCCCAGGCCGCTGTGCCGCGCACCATGGCGCCTAGGGGCTTGTTGCGGACCTCGGGATCGTTGAGCCAGGCTTCGACGCCGTTGGCGATATAACCGAAGCCGACCAGCGGATGCCACCGGCGCGGCTCGCCGAGCCAGGCGTCGAGCAGTATGCCGATCAAGGCGGCGAGCCAGAGCGATTCGGGGGCGATTCCGGTGAGCATTGGCGATTATCCCTTGACGGCCATTGGCAGGCCGGCGACGACAAAACGCACTTTCGGGGCCAGCGCTGCGACACGCTGGTTCAGACGTCCGAGTTCATCGACATAGCGCCGCGTGAGCGTGCCCATCGGGATCACGCCGAGTCCGATTTCATTGCTGACGATGACGATCCGCCCCGGCAGCGATGCCAATGTCAGGGCCAGCGATTCGACGGCGTCATTCCACTGCGTGCCGCTGGCGCATCCCTCGGGATGATTGTCGGGCGGGCAGAGCCAACCGGCCAGCCAAAGCGGCAGACAGTCGACCAGCACGCAATGGCCGTCGCGGGCGACTTCGCGCAACGCCCCTGTCAGGTCGCGGCCGACCTCGAGGGTCTGCCAGTGCGCCGGACGGCTTGCGCGGTGATGGGTGATGCGAGCGCGCATCTCGGGCTCGTCGCTCAGCGCAGCGGTGGCAACGTAGGTGACTGGCAGGCCGCTTTCTCCGGCGAGACGTTCAGCGAACGCACTCTTGCCGGAGCGCGCACCACCCAGCACGAAAGTCAGGTCGAGGGCACTCATGAGCGATATTGTACGAGCGCCCGATGCGATAATTCGCGCCATGAGTGAAATCACTGTCAATTTTGGCGCGTCGCCGCCGGCTTGCCGGGGCACGCTGATGATCCAGGGCACGTCCTCCGACGCGGGCAAGAGCACCGTGGTCGCCGGGCTGTGCCGCCTGCTTTACCGGCGCGGCGTGCGCGTGGCGCCGTTCAAGCCGCAGAACATGGCGCTCAACAGCGCCGTGACGGCCGACGGCGGCGAGATCGGGCGCGCCCAGGCGTTGCAGGCGCAGGCGGCCGGCGTCGCGCCGCACACCGATTTCAATCCCGTATTGCTCAAGCCAAGCAGCGACCGTGGCGCGCAGGTCATCATCGGCGGCAAGGTCATGGCCGATCTCGACGCGCGCGCGTACCACGCGTACAAGCCGCGCGCGATGACCGCCGTGCTGGCCGCTTACGCGCGTTTGCGTGACGGGTACGAGGCGGTGCTCGTCGAAGGGGCGGGCAGCCCGGCGGAGGTGAATCTTCGCGCGCGCGACATTGCGAACATGGGCTTTGCCGAGGCCGTCGATGCGCCGGTGCTGCTCGTCGCCGACATCGACCGGGGGGGCGTGTTCGCGCAACTGCTCGGTACGCTGGCGTGTCTGTCGGACAGCGAGCGCGGGCGTATCAAGGGCTTCATCATCAACCGGTTTCGTGGCGATCCGTCGCTGCTGACCGGTGGCCTCGAATGGCTGGAGGGGCGCACGGGCATTCCGGTGCTGGGTGTGCTGCCTTATCTTCACGGCCTGCATTTGGACGGCGAAGACATGTTGCCCGGCGATCGCCACGCAGCCGCCAGCGGCGAGACGCGCTTGCGCGTGGCGGTGCCTGCCTTGCCACGCATTAGCAATCACACCGATTTCGACGCCTTGCGTGCCCACCCGCAGATCGACTTTCGCTACGTCGGCGCAGGCGAGGTGTGGCCCGCGGGCGATCTCGTGATTTTGCCCGGCAGCAAGCATGTGCGCGGGGATCTGGCGTGGCTGCGGGCGCAAGGTTGGGACGCGGCCATTGCCCGGCATCTGCGCTACGGCGGCAAGGTGCTCGGCATCTGCGGCGGCCTGCAAATGCTCGGGGCCGCGATTCACGACCCGCTCGGACTTGAAGGTGAGGCCGGGACCACCCCGGGCCTCGGCTGGCTCGACATCGAGACCACGATGCAGACGCACAAGCAGCTCCGTGTCGTGACGGGGCGTCTGAGCGCCGGCGATGCCCCGGTGAGCGGCTACGAGATTCACATGGGCGTGACGCGCGGGGCGGCGCTCGAATGCCCGGCCGTCTGGCTGGAAGACGACGGCGCGGAACGGGCCGACGGCGCGCGCTCGGCCGACGATCAGGTCATGGGCACGTATCTGCATGGTCTGTTCGATACGCCCCAGGCCTTGCACGCGATGCTCACATGGGCCGGCGCGCGCGATCTCCAGGCGCAGGACTACAACGCGTTGCGCGAGGCGTCGCTCGACCGGCTGGCGGATTCGCTGGCCGCGCATCTGGACCTGCCGCGTGTGTGGGCGTGCCTACGCTGACGCCGGAGCGCAAGTGCGCTGTCCCGGGGGTGCCATTCAACCGTTGTAAGATGGGCGGCAAATGGACCTCGGGGAGTCTGCAATGCCGGTGATCGTGGTGGCGAATCCAAAGGGGGGCGTGGGCAAGAGCACGCTGGCAACGAATCTGGCGGGATATCTGGCTGCCCAGGGCCACGCCGTGATGCTGGGCGACACCGATCGGCAGCAGTCGTCGCGGGCCTGGCTGGGCTTGCGTCCGCCTGCGCTGCGCTCGATCGGCACCTGGGAAGTCGATCACACCGACGTCGCCCGTCCCCCCAAGGGCACCACGCACGCGGTGCTCGATACGCCGGCCGGCCTTCATGGCAAGCGGCTCGATTCGATCCTCAAACTCGCCGATCACGTGCTTGTGCCGTTGCAGCCGTCGATTTTCGACATTCTCGCCACGCGCGATTTTCTGCAGAAGCTGGGCGAAGAGCGGGCGGTGCGTCAGGGCGATGTGCGTATCGGCGTAGTGGGCATGCGGGTCGATGCCCGCACCCGCGCCGCCGATCAGCTCGCACGCTACTGCGATGAGGCGGGCCTGCCGGTGCTCGGCATGCTGCGCAACACACAGAACTACGTGCAACTCGCCGCGCATGGGCTCACGTTGTGGGATGTGGCGCCGGGACGCGTCGAACGCGATCTGCCGCAGTGGGCGGGCATTACGGCGTTCGTTGCCAAGTGATGCAGGAGTGATTGCCGGTACCGTCAGCCGTCGCGTCGATGCACAGAAGGGGCCCACGGGCCCCTTCGTCATTGCTACCGAACGCTGCCGACTTGGCTACCCGCGTGGGTGCCTTACTTAGCCGCCTGCGCGGCCTCGAAGGCCCGCGTTTCTTCCCAGGCTTGCAGCGGCACGTGATCGCGCTCGCCCTTCTGCACGTTCTTTTCGTCGACGAACACGAGCTTGGGCTTGAAACCGGCCAGCACGTCCTTTTCCTCGACTTGCGCGTACGACACGATGATGACGATGTCGCCCAGTTGCGCGCGCCGCGCGGCAGCGCCATTGAGCGAGATCATGCCGCTGCCGCGCTCGCCGCGAATGGCGTAAGTGGTGAAACGCTCGCCGTTGTTGACGTTGAAGATGTCGATTTGCTCATTTTCGACAAGGCCCGAGGCTTCGAGCAGGTTCTCGTCGATCGCGCACGAGCCTTCGTAATGCAATTCACAATGCGTTACGGTGGCGCGGTGGATCTTCGACTTGAGCATGGTGCGGTACATAGCGTGCCTCTAGTGTTGCGGTGTCGCGCACGCTGCGCGACGAAAGATGCGCGCGCAACCGACACGCGCGCGGCTTGCGCCGGGAGCCCGCGGCACCGGTCGTTCCACCGGATGCGGCGCGCCCGGCGCTCAGATTTCGAGATTGTCGATCAGACGCGTCGCGCCGAGCTTGGCTGCCGCGAGCACCAACAGACTCTCAGCCGGCGCAGCGCCGGGTGCCGGCGCACGCAGGTTCGCGCGCTGGCGAATCGCCACGTAATCGGGCTTCCAGCCGCGCTCGGTCAGTGTCTGCATGGCCGCCGCTTCGAGCGCTGCATAGTCGGTCTCACCGCGATTCACGCTGTCGCGAACCTGGCCCAGCAGTCGATAGAGCTGCGGCGCCTCGGCGCGCTCGGTGTCCGACAGATAGCGGTTGCGCGAGGACAGCGCGAGGCCGTCGTCGGCCCGCACCGTCTCGGCGGCAATGATCTCGATGGGCAGTGCAAACTGACGGCACATGCTGCGCACGATCATCAGTTGCTGGTAGTCCTTCTTGCCGAACACGGCCACGCGCGGCTGTACGCAGGAGAAAAGCTTGGTGACGACTGTGCACACGCCCTTGAAGAAGCCCGGGCGAAACTCGCCTTCGAGGATGTCGCCCAGATCGTGCGGCGGCTCGACGCGGTATTCCTGTGGCTCCGGATACATTTCCTTTTCGTCCGGCGAGAACAGCACGTAGACATTCTCACGCGTGAGCTTATCGACATCGTCGGCCATCGTGCGCGGATATTTGTCGAAGTCTTCGTTCGGCCCGAATTGCAGCCGGTTCACGAAGATGCTGGCAACGACCGGGTCGCCGTGCTGGCGCGCCAGCCGCATGAGCGACAGATGCCCTTCATGCAGATTGCCCATCGTGGGCACGAAGGCGACGCGATTCTGTCCACGCAGTTGGTCGCGCAGTTCGTGAATCGAGGGAATGACTTTCATTGAGGTTCCGTGCGTGGCGTACGTGTGTATTACGTCCGGGAGCGGCGCGTGCCTCGACTGGCAACGGCGTGGCCGCCAAAAAAACGTCCGGGCGATTGTAGAGGAAATCTCAATGGGCGTGCGCAAAACCGCGCTCGCGTGGCGGACTCCCTCAGCCCCGAGGTTCCCCTGGACGCTCAGTTGGGGGAATAGGTCAGGCGGACATAGATCGGCGCAAACGGCTCGGCCTGGGTGATCTCCAGCAGCGACTCGCGCGAGAGTTCGAGCATGGCGATGAAGTTGACCACGACGACCGGCACGCCACGCGTGACGTCGAACAGATCGGTGAACTCCATGAAGCGTGCGCCTTGCAAGCGTCGCAGAATCTGGCTCATGTGCTCGCGCACGGACAACTCTTCGCGCGAGATCTTGTGATGTTGCACGAGCTTGGCCCGGCGCAGCACTTCGGCCCACGCCGCGCGCAGGTCTTCGGCGTCGACATCGGGAAAGCGCGGCTGAAGGCTTTGCTCAATGTAGACCTGCGAGCGCAGGAAATCGCGACCGAGCACCGGCAGCGTATCGAGCTTCTGCGCGGCAAGCTTCATTTGCTCGTACTCGAGCAGACGGCGCACGAGTTCGGCGCGCGGGTCCTCGGCTTCTTCGCCGGTGTCGGCCTTCTTGACCGGCAGCAGCATGCGCGACTTGATCTCGATGAGCATCGCGGCCATGAGCAGATACTCCGACGCGAGTTCGAGATTGGTTCTGCGGATCTGGTCGACGTAGAGCAGGTATTGCTTGGTCACCTGCGCCATCGGAATGTCGAGCACGTTGAAGTTCTGCTTGCGAATCAGATACAGCAACAAGTCGAGCGGCCCCTCGAAGGCTTCGAGAAAGATCTCGAGCGCGTCCGGCGGAATGTAGAGATCGTTCGGCAGCGCAAAGAGCGGCTCGCCGTACAAGCGCGCACGCGCCACGCCGTCGACCGTGTCGGGGGTGGAGTCGTGCCCGTCGGGCGGCGCAGGCAGCTCCGCCGCCAGGCGACCGGCCGGATGCAACGCGGACGTCAACGTCTGCGCCGCTTCATCGATCTCACCAACGTCTGAGGCCACCACGCCCGTAGGGACAGTGGCCGCGGCAGATTCGCCAGCGGCCGCCGCTTCATCGGGGCGCCGGGTCGCTGCCTCGGATGCGTCGGATGCGTCGAACGCCTCGGCTAGCGCGTCGCTGCGCCTGTCGTCCGGTGTCGCATCGACGTGCGCAGGCACCGGCGCGACCTCAGGGGTCGGCTCGGGTGCGTGCGACGGGTCGTCGGGCGTACTCGGATTCAATGCAGCGCTCGGCCGGGCGGCGGCTTACTCGCCCAGATAGACGTACGGCTGCTGGGCCACGCGCGACTGCTGGGCGCGGCGGCGCTCTTCCATATCGATCGGCTGCTTGTCCCACAACAGGGCGCGGCCCTGACGCTGCTCCGCTTCCAGCGTCGGCTTCTCGGTCTTCATTTGCTTGATGAATTGGGTGATGTCGGACTCGTACATGGTCGAATGCTTGAAAAATAGGCAAAAGCGACGCCATCGAGATGGCGCCAATCGTCGCCGATTCTACCGCAAACCCATCTCGGTTCACCGATTCGGCTGTTTTGGGGCAAGTGGGTGAACAGGGGGTGGGGATATGGTCAAATATCACCCCTATACACGTCGCACATTGAATCGGTATGCGATGCTTGCAGGCAGGGTGCCAGCGGGCACCCTCCACCGCACGCCGGACGACCGGCGGCAACATTGAAGAATTGAAGGAAGGTTTTGACCGTCTTACAGATCAAATCCGGTGACGACGTTCGCCCTTGCGTCGGCGGGCGTCCATTGCGTACCCTCCCGGCCACGTCGGCGACACTGGCGGCATTGGCGGTATTGGCGTTTGGCCTGTCGATGCCGGGCGCGGCGCGCGCCGATTATCGCGTTCGTGTGGACGCGCCCAACGGCTTGGCCAAGCTCCTGAAGGACAACCTCGATCTCGTGCGCTACGCCGAGCGCGACGACATTGGCGACGCGCAGTTCGAGCACCTCATTGCGACCGTGGGGGAGCAGGTGCAGGAACTCACGTCGACGCAGGGCTACTTCTCGCCCGTCACCCATGTGGACGTGGCCACCATCAACGGCAAGCGCGACGTTCATGTCGCGGTGGCGTCGGGTCCGCGCACGCATATCAGGAACGTCGATCTGACTTTCACCGGCGCGGTGGCCGAGCAAGACCCCCGGCGCGTCGAGCAGTTGCGCAACGCGTGGGAATTGCCGGTCGACGCGCCGTTTCGTCAGGCCGACTGGGACAAGGCGAAGACCGACACGTTGTTTCAACTGGGGCAGAAGCGCTATCACGCGGCGAAAATGACCTTCTCGCGCGCCGTGATCGATGCCGACAGCAATGCCGCCTCGCTCGCCGCGACCTACGAGAGCGGTCCGCCGTTCACGCTGGGACCGCTCGTGATCTCCGGTACACGGCGCTATCCGGCGCAGATCATCCGCAACGTCAATCCGTTGTCGGAGGGCGAGCCCTTCGACGCCGATCGCTTGCAGGAACTGCAGCGTCAGATTCAGGCCACGCCGTATTTCTCCAACGTCATCATCTCGGTGACGGAGGACCCGGCGAAGGCCGAGAATGCCCCGGTCGAAGTCAAGGTCCGCGAATTCCCAACGCAGCGGGTGCAGAGCGGGGTGGGCTATACGACCGATACCGGTGCGAGCGTCAACGGCCGCTATTCGTACTACAACCTGTTTGGCCGAGCGTGGACATTCGATACGCAGGCGCGTCTGGAGCAGTATCGGCAGGGCGGTTACGCCCAGATTGCAATGCCGCCCGACGCGCGCGCGTACACCAACAGCCTGCGCGGATCGTTTGAACGCACGTATCTGAACGGCCTCGATCAGCGTTCGACCCAGATCGGTATCAAGCGCTCGCGCTCGCGAGAGCGCTACGACTGGGCCTACACGCTCGACTTCTATCGCACGGATGAACGTCCCGACGGCGGCCAGCCTTTCGTCAACAAGGCGCTGGTGCCCGCATTTTCGTGGAATCGCCGCGACGTGGACGATCTGATTTTTCCGCGCCGGGGCAACATCGTCAACACGCAGATCGGCTTCGCGGCGAAGCCTGTCCTCACCGATCAGAGTTTTGCGCGTCTCTATGGCCGTATCCGGCAGTACTTTCCGGTCGGACAGCGCGACATCGTGATTGCGCGCCTGGAGCTTGGCGCCGTGCTCACGAACGGCAGCAGTAACCGGATTCCGTCGTCGCTGCTGTTCTTCGCGGGCGGCACGTCGTCGATTCGCGGGTACACATACCAGAGCATCGGCCGTCAGCAGAACGGCACGACGTTCCCGACGAAATACCTCGGCACGGCAAGCCTCGAATATCAGCATTGGGTCACGCGCGACTGGGGCGGGGCGGTATTCTGGGACGTCGGCACGGCCACGGACGACTATCGGCATCCGACGCCGCTGTATCACGGCGTGGGCGTCGGGGTGCGTTGGCGCAGCCCGGTCGGGCCGGTGAATCTCGACCTCGGTTATGGCGTACACAATCGGCAGTTCCGTCCGGCCATTTCGCTGGGGGTAGCGTTCTGATGAAGACGATAGCCCTCGAAACGGCCGTGTCGCCCGCATCGACTGCCGCGCCATTTGACGCAGCGGCGCACGGTGCGGCGAATGTGGCACCCAATGCGGCCTCCAATGCGGCGACCAATGCGGCCGCCAGCGATGCGCGCGATGCTGGACGCGAGCCAACGCTGGTGCGACCCGGTGCCGGCGGCTCAGTCGGCGGCTCGGTCGGCGGCGGCGCGAATCCGCCGCCCGGCGAAATACCACCGCCACCGCCACCGCCGCCACCACCACCTGCGCGCCGCTGGCGATGGGGACGCTCATTGGCGGGCATCGTGCTCACGATGCTGCTCATCGTCGCGCTGGCGCTCGGCGCGTTGCTCTGGGCGATGTCGAGCGAGCGCGGCAGCCGCTGGCTGTGGCAGACGGCGGTCTCCACGCTTGGCGGCAAGCTTTCGGGCGAATGGCGCAGCGGCACCCTCGCGCATGGCTTCACCGTGAATGACGTGCGCTATCTCGACGGCGCGACGCGCATCGTCGTGAGCCACCTCGAAGGCCGTTGGAACCTGCGATTGCGCCCGCTGCACTTCACCGTCGACAAGCTGCACGCGGGCGACGTCGCGCTGGCGTTCGCACCGTCGCCGCCGTCGACTACGCCGACGACCCTGCCGGCGAGCCTGCGTCTGCCGCTTGGCCTGACGCTGAACGACGTTCGCGTTGCGAAGCTCACGCTGGATTCCCCTGCGCTGGTGTTGGACGACATTCGCGTCTCCGCGCGCAGCGACGGAGCGCAACACACGATTCAAATCGAACACGTTGGCACCCCCTACGGCGAGGCACAGGCGAATTTGCAACTGAGCGGCCGGCGTCCGTTCGCGCTCGGCGGCAACGTCGGCGTGCAGGCGAAGGCGGGCGACATGCCGGTGGCCTTGCAGGCCAACCTTTCCGGCTCGCTCGATGCGCTCGTGGTCGATCTGAGCGCGAGCGGCGAGACGTTGAACGGAACGGCGCACATTGCGGCGTCGCCATTCAGCGCCGTGCCGCTCTCGCGCGCGCAGATCTCGCTCGATCACCTCAATCCCCACGATTTCTCGCCCAGCGCGCCGCGAGCCGACCTCTCGGTGCAAGCCGATTTGCGACCGCAGCCTGGGGCTCGGGAATTCCGCGTGCTCGGGCCGGTATCGGTCACGAACGCCAAGCCGGGGGCGATCGATGCCGGGGCGCTGCCCGTCGAGCGCCTTCGGACACAGGTGTTGCTCGACGCGACGCACCAGGCGCTGACCGATATCGAACTCAGGCTCTCAGGCGGCGCGGTGCTTGCCGGGAGTGGCGAGTTGCGTCGCGAGAAGAATGCCGAAGCGAGCGTCGGCGGCTTCGCGTTCACCCTGCGCGATCTCGATCTGCGTGCGTTGTACGGCAAGTTGCCCTCGACGCGACTGGGCGGGCCGCTCGATATCAAGCTCGACGCCGCAGGGCAACGCATCGTTCTCGACTGGCGCGACGCCACCCGTCGCATGCGCGCCGACGTTGCGCTCGACGCCAAGGGCACCACCCTCCATGCGTTGTCGCTCGATGCCGGCAACGGAAAAGCCGCAGCAACGGGCCGCTTCGAGAGCGGCGACACGGGCGCGTATCAGGCCCAGATCAAGCTCACCCACTTCGATCCCGCCGCATGGTACGACCTCTACGGTCCGCAAAAGCGGGGCGCAAAGATGCCTGTGGCGAGTGTCACGGGGCAACTCGACGCGCAGGGCGCGCTGCACCCGGAATTCGGACTCGCGCTCAAGTTCGCGTTGCAGGACAGCGTCTATGCCGACCTGCCGATGAGCGGGGTGGGCACCGTGAAGCTTGCGGGCATGCGTATGCTGCCGAGCGAGGCCAGCCTGCTCGTGGCGGGCAACAAGGTGCTGCTGCGCGGCAGTTTCGGTGCGCCGGGCGACAGAATGGCCGTGAATGTCGATGCGCCATCGCTCGACAAGCTCGGCTTCGGTCTCGCTGGCCGCCTGCAGCTCGACGGGCAAGTGTCGGGCACGATCGAGCGTCCGGCGGTGGTCGCAACGCTCGCGGCCGACAAGCTCGTGTTCGGCGCGCAGAAGCTCGAGCATCTGAGCGGCAAGGTCGACGTCAGCGGCGGTCTGCCGGGCGTGGCCGGTGACCGTTTGAACGTGACGCTCGACGGCCAGGGGTTCACCAGCGATATCGCGCGGCTCGACCGGCTCTCGCTGGCGCTGACGGGCACACGCGGCGCGCATACGTTGCATCTCAAGGCGGCGGGCAAGCTGCGCCAAGCGCCGCTCGACCTGAATCTCGATGCGGCCGGCGCCGTGACCAACGCGCGCGGCAAGCCCGGCTGGCGCGGCACGATTCAAACGCTCGAAAACCGGGGCGTGCCCAAGCTCGACCTCGCGAGCCCCTGGCAAGTCGAGGCGAGTGCCGATCGCGTGCACCTTGGCCCGGCCAAACTGGTGACCGGGGCCGGTGCGCTCTCGCTCGCGAACTTCGACTACGGCGACGGGCAACTGAAGACCGCCGGCACGATCGATACGCTCGACGTCGCACAGGTGCTGCGCATCGTGCAGTCGTTCACGGGCGAGTCGTCGCCGATGGCGAGCGACCTCGTGCTCGACGGCAAGTGGGACGTGCGCGCCGGCCAGCGCATGGACGGCTTCGTCGAAGTCGTGCGTCGCAGTGGCGATGTGACGCTGCGTCGCGGCGGCGTGAACGAGAGCGTGAATGTAACGGTCACCGGCATGCCCGCCTTGAGCATGGAAAAGGGCGGCGCCGCAGCGCGCATACCGCTGGGCATCTCGGCGCTGCGAACGCGCATCGACTTCTCGGGGCAGACGGCGCATGCCACGCTCACGGCCGTTTCGTCGCTGGTCGGCACGCTCGACGCCGACGTAAAAGCCGGCTTGCATGTGCAAGGCGGCATTCCCGAAGTGCCCGACAACGCCCCACTCGCCGGACGTGTGGCCGTCGCGATCCCGGATCTCTCGAAATTCGAGAATCTTGCCGGGGCGCAATATGCGTTCAAGGGGCGTGCGAACCTGCAAGTGACGCTGGCGGGCACGGTGGCGAAGCCACGGCCCACGGGCGAACTGACGGGCGACGATCTGTCATTGCAGATGTTCGATACGGGCGTGCGGGTCAAGGATGGGCGGGTGCGCATTGCGCTCACGCCGACCGAAATCGTGTTGCGCGACGTCACCGTGACGGGCGGCGGCGGTGGGACGGCGCGAGCGACCGGCAACATCCGGCTCGATACGCCCGAGCCGACGCTGGGCATCACGTTCGCGGCCGATCGGCTGCAATTGTTCGCGGCCCCCGACCGGCAGCTCTCGTTGAGCGGCGAAGCGAAGGCGACGGGCAGCGGCGACGCGATGGCCGTGACCGGCAAGTTCACCATCGACCGCGCGCGTTTCGCGCTACCCCCGACAAGCGCGCCGAAGCTCGGGGACGATGTCGTGGTCGTGCGCGGCGGTGCGCAGACTCGCACCAAACCGCCCGACGCAAAGGAGGAGGCTGCCCGGATCGGCGCGAAGCCGACCAGCCGCTTCTCTCCGCACATCAATGTGGTGGTCGATCTGGGGCGCGACTTCCGCTTTGTGGGGGGCGGCGCCGATCTGCTGTTGCGCGGCAGCATGCGTCTGCAAAGCGATCCGCTCACGCCGATGCGGGCGACCGGCACGATCACGGTGGCGGAGGGGACGTATGAAGCGTTTGACCGGAAGCTTGCGATCGAGCGCGGTCAGATCAACTTCGTGGGGCCGCTGGACAATCCCGACATCTACATTCAGGCGATGCGCCGCAATCAGGAAGTCGCGGCCGGGGTGTTGGTGACGGGCACGGTGCGCCAGCCGCGCGTCTCGCTCGTCTCCGAGCCGAACGTGTCGGACGAGGAGAAGCTCTCGTGGCTGATGTTCGGCCACGGCCCGGACGGCGCGGGGCTCGGGCAGCGTCAGGCCATGGCGGGAGCGGCCACGGCGCTGCTCGGCGCGACCGGCGGCAAACGCATCATCAAGGATCTCGGGATCGATGAGTTCAGCATCGGCACCAGCGATTCGGGTCTGTCCGACGACGAGCAGGTGGTGAAGGTGGGCAAGGCCATCTCGGACAACTTCGCGCTGGGATACGAGCAGAGCCTGACCAGCGCAGCGAGTATCGTGAAGGTGACGTGGCAGGTCTCGCGTCGTTGGCAACTGGTCTTGCGCACCGGGTCGCTGTCCGGCTTCGACGTGCTGTTCAACCGTCGCTTCGACTGACGTATGTGGGGTGCGACGCATGGGACGTGCGGATCGATGGGAAAAGGAAGAGGAAGAGGAAAAAGAAAAGGAGGCGTTACCGATGACAACGTCGCGTGGTTTCGTTCATTCGGCGCAGGGGCTGCGCCGAGGTCTTCGCTGGGGAGTCGCCATGGGATTGTTTGCGGGTCTGCTGGGCTTGTTCGGCTGCGATCAGCAGCAGATCGACAAGGCGCGTGAAAAGGCGCGAGATGCGTTTAACGCGATCAAACCGGACGATATGCTGCTGCGCAACCTCACGCCGGGGGTTACGACCGAGGCGCAGGTGCGCGAGCAGATGGGTAAGCCGGAGATCGTCTGGGAGAACGACGACGGCTCGCGGCGGCTGGAGTATCCGCGCGCGCCGGGCGGCCTGCGCACGTACATGGTCGACATCGCGCCCGATGGGAAGCTGAGCGGTGTCGTTCAGGCGCTCTCGGCGGAGAATTTCGCGCGGGTGCAGCCGGGCATGACACAGGACGATGTGCGGCGTTTGCTCGGCAAACCGACGACCGTTGCGCAATACGCGCTGAAGAAGGAAACGGTGTGGAGCTGGCGCTGGCTTGAAGACGGCGTCAACACGCCGGGCATGTTCAACGCGCACTTCGGCCCGGATGGCCGGGTGACGGTTACGTCGCGTTCAGCCGATCCGGCATCGGAGCGCCCCTGATCGGGCGTGCGGCGAGGGTCGACGGTCGACGGTCGACGGTCGATAGCGCGGCGGCGTGCTATCGCCTTACCGTGTCGCCCGTGATTGTTGGGAAGCCGCCTTCGCTTCCTGGGCGGTCTTGGCGACGTGCGTGGCGTGCGTGGCGTGCCGATGGCGGTTCATCACCATGCGCGCGTGCAGGCGCTCGATGATGCGGCTACCTGTCTTCTCGAACATGAACGGCAGCAGCGCGTGCACGAGACAAACCAGACATGCGCCCAGCAGGGACAGCGCGAAGGACAGCGCCGAGCCCATGTGCTGGAGGTAATTTTCGCCGACAGAGGTCGGGTGACGAGTGAATATTTTCATGATGCCCTCTGTTAATGGAATATTCATGAAGTTTACGTGTCACGCGGGGGTAAAGGCTTTCAAATTTCCTGCCGAATCGGGTAGGATTTGGAAAAATTTTTCTCCCAGGTGGCTGTCGTGGACAAGACCGATCTCGCAATTCTCGAAAATCTGCAAGCCGATGCCTCGCGCTCGTTGAGTGAGTTGGCCGAAGCGGTCCACCTGTCGCCAACGCCCTGTTGGCGGCGTGTGCAGCGTCTGCGTGAGGGCGGGGTCATCACGGGGCAGGTGACGCTGTGCGATCCTCAGCAGCTCGATTTGCGCGTCACGGCGTTCGTGTTCATCAAGGCGGCGACGCACAGCGAGGATTGGATGGTCCGCTTCGTCGCGGGCGCGCGGGAATTGCCTGAAATTGTGGAAATCCACCGAATGGCGGGCGAGATCGACTATCTGCTCAAGGTCTACCTGCCGGACATCGCTGCCTACGACCGTTTCTACAAAAAGCTCATCCGCGTGGCCGATCTGCAGGACATCAGCGCGAGCTTCTCGATGGAAACGGTGAAGTTCACCACCGCATTGCCGGTGGATCATTTGCGTTAGCCAGCGGCGACGTATCGGCCTGAAGAGTTTTCGACGGATTCGAGCGATGCCGCAGTTCGCGACCCCATCTACGCATTCGTTCGGAAACACCTTATGGCTCAGAACATCTACGACAATCCCGAGTTTTTCGCTGGCTATAGCCAGTTACCCCGGCAGGTACGCGGTCTGGACGGCGCGCCCGAGTGGCCCGCCATTCGATCGATGTTGCCCGATCTGCAAGGCAAGCGCGTGGTCGATCTCGGCTGCGGTTTCGGCTGGGCGTCGCGCTGGATGCGCCAGCAGGGGGCGGCGTCGGTACTCGGACTCGATCTGTCGCGGAACATGATCGAGCGCGCAAGGGCCGACACGTGCGATGCCGCCATCGAATACGGCATCGCCGATCTCGACACGCTCGATTTGCCGCGTGCGGCGTTCGATCTCGCCTACAGTGCGTTGACGTTCCACTATGTGCGCGACTTCGCGCGGCTGGTGCGCGTGATTCACGAGGGACTCGCCCCCGGCGGGCAGTTCGTCTTCACGATCGAACACCCGGTGTTCATGGCGGCGGCACATCCGCATTGGATCGGCGACGAAGACGGACGCAAGACGTGGCCGGTCAACGGTTATGCCGTCGAGGGCGAGCGGCGAACCGACTGGTTCGCCAAAGGCGTGTTGAAGTTTCATCGCACGCTCGGCACGACACTGAACACGCTCATCGATGCGGGCTTTCGCATTCGGAAGGTCGACGAGTTCGCGCCGACGCCCGAGCAGATTCGAGAAACGCCGTCGCTGGCGGAAGAGTGGGAGCGTCCGATGATGCTGATGGTGTCGGCTTCGCGATAAGTCGAGAGCGAAATGGGCAGCGCAAAGCAAAACACCCCAGGACCGGAAGTCATGTCCGGTGCCTGGGGTGTTTTGCTTGGGACGGGCGGGCGTTGTCGTGCAACGCGGCCCCCTTTTCCCAGTGTGACGTTTGCGCCTTACTTGACGCGCATGCCCGGCGTCGCGCCGTTGTGCGGCTCAAGGATATAGATGCCGGGTTCCGATTTCTCGTCGGCGGCGGAGGCGGCGAGCACCATGCCTTCGGACAGGCCGAACTTCATCTTGCGCGGCGCGAGGTTCGCGACCATCACCGTGAGCTTGCCCACGAGCGCCTCGGGCTGCGGATACGCGGACTTGATGCCGGAGAAGACGTTGCGCGTTTGCGCTTCGCCGACGTCCAGCGTGAGTTGCAGCAGCTTGTCCGACCCCTCGACCGCTTTGCAGTCGACGATGCGTGCAATGCGCAGATCGACCTTCGCGAAGTCGTCGATGGTGATGAGACCGTCGTCGGCGGGCTTTGCGGACGGCGCCGCTTTGTCGGCGGTCTTGGCCGACTTGGCGGACTTGTCACCACCCTTCGCGGCGGCCGCCTCGGCCGTCGGCGCAGTCGCCTGCAGCGAGTCGCGGTTGGCGGCGAGCAGCGCTTCGACCTGCTTGCCTTCGACCCGCGTCATCAGGTGCTTGTACGCCGTGATCGCTGCGTCGGCGGTGAGCGGACGGCTCACATCGTGCCAGGTTTGCGGCGCAATGTTCAGGAAGCGCTCCACGGCCTCGGCCGTCACGGGCAGCACCGGCTTGAGGTAAAGCGTGAGCAGACGGAATGCCTCAAGGCACACCGAGCACGCTTCGTGCAGCGCGCCAGCCTGCGCCGGATCTTTCGCCAGATCCCACGGCTTGACCGTGTCGACGTACCCGTTCACGGCGTCGGCTTGCTCCATCACCAGACGCAACGCCTTGCCGAACTCGCGGGCTTCGTAGTGCGCGGCGATCTGCGGGGCGGCGGCACGCACCTGATCGAGCAGCGGCGCCTGCATGGCATCCGGCGACACCCGAGCGTCGAACCGCTTGATGAGGAAGCCCGCTGCGCGGCTCGCGATATTCACATACTTGCCGACGAGGTCGCTGTTCACGCGTGCGATGAAGTCGTCGAGGTTCAGGTCGAGATCTTCCATCGTGTTGCCCAGCTTGGCGCCGATGTAATAGCGCAACCAGTCCGGATTGAGACCGGTGTCGATGAAGCTCTGCGCCGTGATGAACGTGCCGCGCGATTTCGACATTTTCTGGCCGTCGACCGTCAGGAAGCCGTGGGCGAACACGTTGGTCGGCGTGCGATGGTTCGAGAACTCGAGCATTGCGGGCCAGAACAGCGTGTGGAAATACAGGATGTCCTTGCCGATGAAGTGATACTGCTCGGTCGTCGTACCCGGCCTGACCCATTCATCGAAGTTCAGTCCGCGCTGTGCGCACAGGTTCTTGAAGCTGGCGTAGTAGCCTACCGGCGCGTCAAGCCACACGTAGAAATACTTGCCTGGGGCGCCCGGAATCTCGAATCCGAAGTACGGTGCGTCGCGCGAAATGTCCCAGTCGGCCAACGTGGATTCGCCGTCTTCGCCGAGCCATTCCTTCATCTTGTTGGCCGCTTCGGGTTGGGCAAGGCCAGCCACCCACTTGCGCAGGAACTGCTCGCAGCGCTTGTCCGAGAGCTTGAAGAAGTAATGCGTGGACGTCTTGCGCACCGGCGTGGCGCCCGAGACGACCGAGTACGGGTTGAGCAGATCGGTCGGTGCGTAGGTCGAGCCGCAGACTTCGCACGAATCGCCGTACTGGTCCTTGGCGCCGCATTTCGGGCATTCGCCCTTGATGAAGCGATCCGGCAGGAACATTTCCTTGACCGGGTCGTAGGCTTGTTCGATGTCGCGCGCCTCGATCAGACCCTGGTCCTTGAGGGCGAGATAAACGCTTTCCGAGAGTTCGCGGTTTTCCTCGGAATCCGTCGAATAGTAGTTATCGAACGAAATGCCGAAGCTGTCGAAGTCGCGCTTGTGCTCCTTCCAGACCCGCTCGATCAGTTGTTTGGGCGTGAGGCCTTCCTTTTCTGCGCGCAGCATGACCGGTGTGCCATGCGTGTCGTCTGCGCCCACGTAGTACACCTCATGGCCCTGCATCCGCATGAACCGTACCCAGATATCGGTCTGGATGTATTCGACCAAGTGGCCGATGTGAATCTGGCCATTGGCGTACGGCAGGGCGGAGGTGACAAGAATGCGGCGGGACATGAGGATCGACTGTGCTTTGAAGGAACCGGGAAAGAGCGATTCTAGCAGGCGGGCCGCGATGACGCCCAACCGGGCGGCCCCGGCGGCGAATCCCGTCGAGCCGGAGACGGCCGAGACCAGCGCTGCGGCGCTGCGGCGTTGTCACCGACGGCGGACCAAAAAAAAAGCCGGAACCAGGTTCCGGCATAACTAGGCACACGTAACGTCAATAACAAAGAGGAGATGAAAGCGCACACCACAGTGGGCACTTCCGAAGGGTCTGAGCGTGATCGCCGGGGTTTAGTTCAACCGATGTACCGATTTTCGATGCTGCGATGCAACATAAGCGCGGCGAAAATCAGTCTGGGCTGGGGCTGGGGCTGGGGCTGTGGTTGGATCTGCGGCATGCCCGGCGCGCCGGGCATGCGTTGAAGCGAACAGATCCGTGAAAGCGATCGCGCGACGATCCGTCGCGTGTCGCCGATTAGTTCGGGGCGTGCAGCAGGATTTCGACGCGGCGGTTCTGAGCGCGGCCTGCGGCGGTGGCGTCCGAGGCGACCGGCTGGCTCGACCCGACGCCCATGCCGCTCATGCGGTTCATCGCGACGCCCCGGCTGTTCAGATACTGAATGACGTTGGATGCCCGATTCTGCGAGAGGGGAATGTTGATGCGATCTCCCCCCGTGCTGTCGGTATGACCGACGATGTTGGCCGTGATACCGGGGTTTTGGTTGAGCGATGCCGCGACATCGTTGAGCACGGCGCGGAAGTTCGGTTTGATATCGGCGCGGCCGGTATCGAACGTCACGTCGCTCGGGACTGCAACCTTGAGCGATCCATCCGGTTGTTCCGAGATCGTGGTGCCGGTGCCTGCCGTGTGGCCACCCAGGGTGTTCTTGATGGCGCTCCAGTTGTACCCCGTCGCGCCGCCAGCGGCGGCACCCACGGCGGCACCGATCAGCGTGCCGGTGGTATTGCCCCCGATGAGGTTGCCCAGACCTGCCCCGACCGCTGCACCGACGCCGGTGCCGACCGCCGTGTTGGTGCCCTGCGGCGTCTGGCATCCGGCAAGCATGGCGGCAGCGGCCAGGACGAGCGCGGAAGCGCGCAGAGTGTTCTTATTCATTTGAGGCTCCTTATCGATTAGCTAGCAGTCATGAAACAACGCGTGAGCACTTCGTCGAAGCACGCGCGACTCGCAGGGGTTTTGAACCCGCAGGCGCGCCGTCTTTTACAATAGCGCTGAGTGTCAACCGCAGGCAAGGAGAGTTTGCCGCGGCGGCTGGTTCGCCACAACACGCGCGCCTCGCATGCTAATCGAGAGCGTGCGCCACGGATGTTACAAGTTGTTAGCGCGCGCCGGGGCTTTCCCGGCGCGCCTCGACCGAGCGAGAGACCCCTATGGAAGTCGCCCAAATCAATGAAGTGCTGCGTGGCATCGTCGATCCCGACACCGGACTCGACCTGATTGCCGGAAAGTATGTGAAACAGATCGCGGCCGAGCATGGCCACGTCGGTATCCAGATCGAATTCGGTTATCCCGCGAAGAGCCAGTTCGAAGCGATGCGCACGCGCATCACCGATGCCGTCGGCAAGCTGCCCGGTGTCGAGCGCGTGGCCGTCGACATCAGCCAGAAAATCGTGGCGCATGCCGTACAACGCGGGGTGAAGCTCCTGCCCAACGTCAAGAACATCGTGGCGGTGGCCTCGGGCAAAGGCGGCGTGGGTAAGAGCACCACTGCCGTGAACCTGGCGCTCGCGCTGGCGGCGGAAGGGGCCAGCGTCGGCATTCTCGACGCCGACATCTATGGCCCGTCGCTGCCCACGCTGCTGGGCATTCACGGCAAACCGGAGTCGAAAGACGGCAAGACGCTCGAGCCGATGATTGGCCACGGCCTGCAGGCCAGTTCGATCGGCTTCCTGATCGAGCAGGACAATCCGATGGTCTGGCGCGGCCCGATGGTCACGCAGGCGCTCGAACAACTGCTCAACCAGACGAATTGGCACGACCTCGACTACCTGATCGTCGACATGCCCCCGGGCACCGGCGACATTCAGCTCACGCTCGCGCAGAAAGTGCCGGTCACAGGGGCCGTCATCGTCACCACGCCGCAGGACCTGGCGCTGCTCGATGCCCGCAAGGGGCTCAAGATGTTCGAGAAGGTCGGCGTGCCGATCCTGGGCCTCATCGAGAACATGAGCGTGCACATCTGCTCGAACTGCGGGCATGAAGAGCCGATCTTCGGCGTGGGCGGCGGTGAGCGCATGAGCCACGATTTCGACGTCGAACTGCTGGGCAAGCTGCCGCTGGAGATGAGTATCCGCGTGCACGCCGATGCCGGCATGCCGAGCGTGGTGGGCGACCCGGACGGCCCGGTGGCGCAGCGCTACAAGGCGATTGCCCGCAAGATGGCGGTGAAGATCGCTGCGCGGCAGAAGGACATGACGAGCAAGTTCCCGTCGATCGTCGTGCAGAACACGTAAGGACGGCGTGCAGCAGGGCTGGGAGCCCCGCGCGGCGCGGTGCGCGTGAAAACCTCACCGCACCGCAACAATCGCGTAAAATACGCCCACTTTTTCACGTACTACGCCCATTCAGGCCCACACATGAGCATCAAGTCCGACAAATGGATCCGGCGCATGGCCGAGGCGCACGGCATGATCGAGCCCTTCGAGCCGTCGCAGGTCCGGTATTCCCAGGACGGGCAGAAGATCGTCAGCTATGGCACGTCGAGTTACGGCTACGATATTCGCTGTGCGGCTGAATTCAAGATTTTCACGAACATCAATTCGACGATTGTCGACCCGAAGAACTTCGATGAAAAATCGTTCGTCGACTTCTCCGGCGATGTCTGCATCATTCCGCCGAACTCGTTCGCCCTCGCGCGCACCGTTGAGTACTTCCGCATTCCGCGCAATGTGCTCACCGTGTGCCTGGGCAAATCGACGTATGCGCGCTGCGGCATCATCGTGAACGTGACGCCGTTCGAACCCGAGTGGGAGGGCTACGTGACGCTGGAATTCTCGAACACCACGCCGCTGCCGGCCAAGATCTACGCCAACGAAGGCGTGGCTCAGGTGCTGTTCTTCGAGTCCGACGAAGTCTGTGAGACCTCATACAAGGATCGCGGGGGCAAGTACCAAGGACAGCGTGGTGTCACGTTGCCGAAGACCTAGCCTGCTACGCTCGACTCGCCGCCGGTGAGCACTCGCCCTATCGCACTGCCCAAGAGCCACGGCCATGTCGGACCGTGGCTCGTTCTTTTGTCGAAGGAACGCCAATGAAATTCCGTTTTCCGATCGTCATCATCGACGAGGACTTCCGCTCCGAAAACATCTCCGGATCCGGGATTCGCTCCTTGGCGGAGGCCATCGAAGCCGAGGGCATGGAAGTCAACGGCCTCACCAGCTACGGTGACCTGACCTCGTTTGCACAGCAGGCAAGCCGTGCATCGAGCTTCATCCTATCCATCGACGACGACGAGTTCGGTACCTTCTCGAGCGAGGCGGGGGGCGAAGGCGAGGGCGAACTGGCGCTCGCCATCATCAACCTGCGCGCGTTCGTGCAGGAAGTGCGCCGTCGCAATCCGGACATTCCGATTTTCCTGTACGGCGAGACGCGTACCTCGCGCCATATCCCGAACGACATCCTGCGCGAGCTGCACGGCTTCATTCACATGTTCGAAGACACGCCGGAGTTCGTGGCGCGTCACATCATCCGCGAAGCCAAGTCGTACCTCGACTCGCTGCCGCCGCCGTTCTTCCGCTCGCTCACGCACTATGCGGCCGACGGATCGTACTCGTGGCATTGTCCGGGGCACTCCGGCGGCGTGGCCTTCCTCAAGAGCCCTGTGGGTCAGATGTTTCACCAGTTCTTCGGCGAGAACATGCTGCGTGCGGACGTCTGCAACGCGGTGGAAGAGCTGGGGCAATTGCTCGATCACAATGGCCCGGTGGGTGCGTCGGAGCGCAACGCTGCGCGCATCTTCAATGCCGACCACCTCTTCTTCGTGACGAACGGCACGTCGACATCGAACAAGATCGTGTGGCATGCGACCGTGGCGCCCGGCGATATCGTCGTGGTCGACCGCAACTGCCACAAGTCGATCCTGCACGCGATCACGATGACCGGGGCCGTGCCGGTGTTCCTCACGCCGACGCGCAACCATCTCGGCATCATCGGCCCGATTCCGAAGTCGGAATTCGAACCCGAAGTCATTCGCGCCAAGATCGAAGCGAACCCGTTTGCCCGCGAGGTCCTCGAACGCGACCCGAACGCCAAGCCGCGCATTCTGACGATTACCCAGAGCACGTATGACGGCGTGGTCTACAACGTCGAAATGATCAAGGAATTGCTGGGCAACAACATCGACACGCTGCACTTCGACGAAGCCTGGCTGCCGCATGCCGCGTTCCACGACTTCTACCGCGACATGCATGCGATCGGCGAAGGTCGTCCGCGTTCGTCGGAGGCGACCATCTACGCAACGCACTCGACGCACAAGCTGCTCGCCGGCATCTCGCAGGCCTCGCAGATCGTGGTGCAAGACTCGGAAGCCCGCAAGTTCGATACGTACCGCTTCAACGAGGCGTATCTGATGCACACATCGACGTCGCCGCAATACGCGATCATTGCGTCGTGCGACGTGGCGGCCGCCATGATGGAGCCGCCGGGGGGCACGGCGCTCGTGGAAGAGTCGATCGTCGAGGCGCTCGACTTCCGCCGCGCCATGCGCAAGGTGGGCGGCGAGTACGGCGATTCGTGGTGGTTCTCGGTCTGGGGCCCGGACAACCTGGGCGACGAAGGGACGATTCAACGCGAAGACTGGGTGCTGCGCGCGAACGAGCGCTGGCACGGCTTCGGCGATCTGGCCGAAGGCTTCAACATGCTCGATCCGATCAAGGCGACGATCATCACGCCGGGACTGGACGTGGACGGCGAGTTCGGCGAGAGCGGTATTCCCGCCGCCATCGTCACCAAGTATCTGGCCGAGCACGGCATCATCGTCGAGAAGACGGGGCTGTATTCGTTCTTCATCATGTTTACGATCGGCATCACGAAAGGCCGCTGGAACTCGATGGTGACCGAGCTGCAGCAGTTCAAGGACGACTACGATCACAACCGTCCGCTGTGGCGCGTGCTGCCCGAGTTCGTGGCGCAGTTCCCGCGCTATGAGCGCATTGGCTTGCGCGATCTGTGCGACCAGATCCACAGCGTGTACAAGGCGAACGATGTCGCGCGCGTGACGACGGAGATGTACCTCTCGGACATGCAGCCGGCGATGAAGCCGACCGACGCGTTCTCGAAGCTCGCGCATCGCCAGATCGACCGGGTACCCATCGACGCGCTCGAAGGCCGTGTGACGAGCGTGCTCCTCACGCCGTATCCGCCGGGCATTCCGCTGCTGATTCCGGGCGAGCGCTTTAACGCCGCGATCATCGAGTATCTGCGCTTCGCGCGCGACTTCAACGAGCGCTTCCCGGGGTTCCACACCGATATCCACGGTCTGGTTGTCGAGGAAGTGGACGGACGCCCCGAGTACTTCGTCGATTGCGTGCGTCAGTAAGCGAGCGAGCCCGGCGAAAAAGCAACGGCCCCGTGTGCAAGCGCGGGGCCGTTTCTTTTGCCGTCGTGCGAAGGCGTTGCGACGCGCGTTGGCGCGCCTTATACGCCCGTTTTCGGCACCCGGATTTCAACATTGACACATTGTTGACCGCCGTATGCGCCGTCAGTGCGCGAGGATCGGAGAACTTGGCAGCGAGATTGAGTTATATGGTGGCGAATTGGTAGAGTTTGACGCGGAGCGCTACGTTTGTGGTTTGGCTCGATTTTGTATGATTTGGGTGATTTCCTGTTAATTGGTGCTGAATCGGTTGCTACACTCGACGCATTTTTTCGGGCAGGAGGGTTCATGGAAACCGGACAACTGGTGTTCAGTAACTACGGCACGCTCGTATGTGCCACGTTGGTGTTGTTGCTGGGACGCAAGCTGGTCGAATGGATCGGCCCGCTGCGTACGTACAGCATTCCTGAACCCGTGGCGGCGGGCTTGCTGGTGGCGCTGGGCGCGCTGGCGTTGCGCCAGTTTGGTCACGTTGAGCTGAAGTTCGACACATCGCTGCAAACGCCGCTCATGTTCGCGTTTTTCGCCACGATCGGTCTGTCGGCCAATCTGGCCAGCCTGAAGGCGGGCGGGCGTCGCCTGGTGCTGTTCCTCGGCGTGGTGGCGGGCATGCTGATCATGCAGAACGCGATCGGTGTGGGGCTGGCGTCGATGATGGGACTGGCGCCGGGCATTGGCTTGCTGGGCGGGTCGATCACGCTCGCGGGCGGGCACGGCACGGGCGCGGCGTGGGGTGACACCCTGACGTCTCGCTACGGCGTTCAGTCGGCGCTGGAAATCGCGATGGCTTGCGCAACGTTCGGGCTGGTGCTCGGCGGCTTGCTGGGCGGGCCGGTCGCGCGCTATTTGGTGGGGCGTCTGGGCAGCAAGGTGCCGGGCGTCGACGCGGCGAAGCAGCCTGCACCGGAGGGCTTCGAACAGCCGCACACGGTGCGTCTGATTACCCCGCAGGCGCTGCTCGAGACGGTGGCGATGATTGCGATCTGTTTGCTGGGTGGCGAGGTCATTGCGCGTTGGCTGGCGGGCACGGCGTTCGAATTGCCGACGTTCGTGTGCGTGCTGTTTACCGGCGTTGTCGTTCGCAACCTGCTCTCGCTCGTGGGTTACGAAGTGTTCGAGCGCTCGTTGTCGGTGCTCGGCAATGTGAGTCTGTCGCTCTTTCTGGCGATGGCGCTGATGACGCTGCGTCTGTGGGATCTCTCGACGCTGGCGTTGCCGATGGTCGTCATTCTCGTCGTGCAGGCGGTGTCGATGGCCGCGTACGCGATCTTCGTCACGTTCCGGGTCATGGGAAGCAACTACGATGCGGCCGTGCTTGCCGCCGGGCACTGCGGTTTCGGGCTCGGTGCGACGCCCACGGCCATTGCCAACATGCAGGCGGTGACTGAACGTTTCGGCCCGTCGCATATTGCGTTCCTGATCGTGCCGATGGTGGGGGCCTTCTTCATCGATATCCTCAACGCGCTCATCATCAAGGGATTCCTGTCGCTGCCGCTGTTCTGACGATGCGATTGCGGTGACACGCTCGCGCGCTCATGAAAAATGCCACCCGAAGGGGTGGCATTTTCGTTGGTGCGGGCGGAAGCGTGCGCGATGGCGCGCGTCGGCGATTTACTTGGCAAGCTTCGCGCGTGCTGCGGCGATGGCGCGCTGAACCTGCGCCGGCGCGGTGCCGCCGATGTGGTTACGGCTGGCGACCGAGCCTTCGAGCGTGAGGTAATCGAAGACGTCGTTACCGACCAGCGGCGAGAACTTCTGCAACTCGACGAGCGACAGGTCGGCCAGATCGATGTCGCGATCCGAACAGATTTTCACGGCGTGCGCCACGATTTCGTGGGCGTCGCGGAACGGCAGACCCTTCTTGACGAGATAGTCGGCCAGATCGGTCGCCGTCGAGAAGCCTTGCAGCGCCGCGTTGCGCATATTGGCTTCGCGTACCTTGATGCCCGGCACCATGTCGGCGAAGATGCGCAGCGTATCGATCACGGTGTCGACCGTGTCGAACAGCGGCTCCTTGTCTTCCTGATTGTCCTTGTTGTATGCGAGCGGCTGGCCCTTCATCAGCGTGAGCAGGGCGATCAGGTGGCCGTTGACACGGCCGGTCTTGCCGCGCGCCAGTTCGGGCACGTCGGGGTTCTTCTTCTGCGGCATGATCGAGCTGCCGGTGCAGAAGCGGTCGGCCAGGTCGATGAAGCCCACGCGCGGGCTCATCCACAGCACCAGCTCTTCCGAGAAGCGCGAGACGTGCGTCATCACGAGCGCGGCCGCGGCCGTGAATTCGATGGCGAAGTCTCGATCCGACACGGCGTCGAGCGAGTTTGCGCAGACCGCTTCGAAGCCAAGCGTCGTTGCAACGCGTTCACGATCGATCGGATAGCTCGTGCCGGCGAGCGCAGCGGCGCCGAGCGGCAGCCGGTTCACGCGGCGGCGCACGTCGAGCATGCGCTCGGCGTCACGGCTGAACATCTCGAAGTAAGCCATCAGGTGATGACCGAACGTCACCGGTTGGGCGACTTGCAGATGGGTGAAGCCGGGCAAAATCGTGGCGCTGTGTTGCTCGGCCAGATCCACCAGCGCGCGGCGCAGATCGCCGAGGTGATCGCCGATGCGGTCGATTTCGCTGCGCAGCCACAGCCGGATGTCGGTGGCGACCTGGTCGTTACGCGAGCGGCCCGTGTGCAGCCGCTTGCCCGCATCGCCGATCAGGGCGGTCAGACGCGCTTCGATGTTGAGGTGGACGTCTTCGAGATCCAATTGCCACTCGAACTCGCCACGCTCGATTTCGCTGCGAATCTGCGTCATGCCGCGCTGGATGTCGGCAAGATCCTGGGCGCCGATGATGCCTTGCGCCGCAAGCATGTCGGCGTGGGCGAGCGAGCCTTCGATGTCGAACAGCGCAAGGCGCTTGTCGAAGAAGACCGACGCCGTATAGCGCTTGACGAGTTCGGAAACGGGTTCGGAAAAGCGGGCCGACCAGGCTTCGCCCTTCTTGTGGAGTTGGGAGGTCATTGTCGTAGCGTGGCTTATCGAGGCCCATCGGGCCGGATTGAAGCGGGCCGTGGCGGAGCACGGTAAAGCGCGATTATACAGCCCCGGCGTCTGCGCCACGACTCGCCCGGCGCCGGGGCAGGGCGCCTTTCGGTCAGGGCGCCATCGATAGCGTCCAGATGCGCGGCGGCGCGGAAAGACACAGGCCCGAGGTCGCTTCGTCGAACGCCGCACGTTGCAGCGCTTCGAGTTTCGCCGCCTTCGCGATACGCTCGCGGGCCTGGTGGATGCGTGCCATGCGCGACGGATCGTCGGGCACCGCGCACAGGCGTGCGAGATCGTGCAGGAGCGAAGTGCCGAGCCGGTCGAGCGCCGGGCGCAGGCGCGTGGCCAGATCGACGGGCTCCCCGGGGGCACGGCCCTCGCGTGCCCAGCGCGCGAGCAAGGCGGTCTGCACCAGCTTGCCCGCCTCCATTTGCAGACGGAAGAAGGTGCGGGCTTGCGCGGGCGTCAGGCCGTACCGCGCGGCGCGGTCTCCCACACTGTCAAGCAGTGCCTGCTCGCGCGCGGTGTCCTGCACCGGCTTGCCAGACGTGTATTTGGTACGGGCTACCGCTTCGCTGATGGCCAGGCGCTCCAGAATGCCGTTCATCAGTGGATCGAGCACGGGATCGACGACCGGCTGCGGCTTGGCCGACGTGGCGGGCGATGTCGCGAGTGTTTGCGAGACAAGCCGCACGGCCAGGCCGCGCACGCCATGCGGTGCTGCGGCGGTCAGCATGTGGGAAGCGGAAGCGGAGACGTTGGCGTTGCCATCGCGCGCCAAAATATCGGGTGCGGCGGCCGCAGGTTCGGCCTGCACGCTGGCGCAAAGCAATGCGAGCGCGGTCGCCGTGACGCGTGTGGCGGCCCGTCGCGCGCGGGCGCCACGTGCCGTGAATGCGTTGGTGTTGGTGTTGGTGTTGGAATGCATGATGGATTGGCCCCCCGGCAGCCATCGGGTCGAATCCGTGGAAATATACCGTCCTATCGGTCGACTGTCGTTGGGTGGATTCCTAAGGGAGCGCAGGACGGCCAGCACAACGGTTGCGGCGGGTCGGCGATGGCGGGCACGGTGCGCCGGTCCCGCGTATTGCGGAGCCGGCGCATCGTTTTGTCGCGCGGGCGTCAGTCAGGAATCAACCCGCAATCAACCCGCGATCAACCCGTATTGCGCAGACCGGCCGCGATGCCGTTGATTGACAGGTGGATACCGCGCCGTGCGCGCTCGTCCGACTCGCCCGCCCGATGCCGTCGCAGCAGCTCGACCTGCAAATGGTTGAGCGGATCGAGGTACGGGAAGCGGTTCTTGATCGAACGTGCGAGCAGCGGGTTGTCCGCGAGCCGCTCCTCGTGACCGGTGATGAGGGCAAGCGCTTGCGACGTGCTCTGCCACTCGGCAACGATGCGATCGAACACGCGCTTGCGCAGTTTCACGTCGGGCACCAGTTCGGCGTAGCGTGAGGCCACGCCCAGATCGGTCTTGGCGAGCACCATATCCATGTTCGAGAGCAGGTTCGCGAAGAACGGCCAGCGCTTGACCATCTGACGCAGCGTCTCGATGCGCTTATCGCGACCGGCGTCGCCGGTGTTCGCACCGTCGCCGTCGAGATACGCGCCGACGGCGCTGCCGAAGCCGTACCAGCCCGTGATGAGCAGACGGCACTGGCCCCACGAGAATCCCCACGGAATGGCGCGCAGGTCTTCGATACGACGATTTTTCGGGTCCGAGAACTTGCGCGACGCCGGACGTGAGCCGATGTTGAGTTCGGCGATTTCCGCAATCGGGGTGGCCGAGAAGAAGTAGTCGGTGAAGCCCGGCGTTTCGTAGACGAGATCGCGATACGCGGCGAAGGCCGTGTCGGAGAGCGTCTGCATGACGGTCTCGTACGCGGCCAGTCGCGGCGGCTGGTTGCGGCTCGGCAGCAGCGTCGCTTCGAGCGTTGCGGCCACAATGGTTTCGAGGTTGCGCCGCCCGATCTCCGGGTTGGCGAACTTGCTCGCGATGATCTCGCCTTGCTCCGTCAGACGGATCTGCCCGTTCACCGTGCCCGGCGGCTGCGACAGGATGGCCTGATAGGTCGGGCCGCCGCCGCGGCCCACGGTGCCGCCCCGGCCGTGGAACAGGCGCAGCCGAATGCCCTTCTCCTCGAACAGATGCACCAGCGCGAGCTCGGCCTTGTAAAGCTCCCAGTTCGACGTCAGGAAGCCGCCATCCTTGTTGCTGTCGGAGTAGCCGAGCATGACTTCCTGCTCGCCGCCTTGCTGCGTCATGACGTCGGACATGCCGGGGATGTCAAAGAACTCGCGCATGATGACGGGTGCATTGCGCAAGTCGGCGATGGTCTCGAACAGCGGAATGACCATCGCGCCGACTTTGGGTTCGAGCGCCTTCGCTCCTGCGCCGCCGAGCGCGCCCTGAAACAGGCCCGTCTCCTTTTGCAGCATCATGACTTCGACCAGGTCGCTCACGGTTTCCGTGTGCGAGATGATGTAGTTGCGCACGGCGCGAGGGCCGAAGCGGGCGCGGATGTCGCGTGCCGCGGCAAACACCGCCAGTTCGTCGCGCGTGCGCTGCGAGTAGTCGAGGTACGGTGAGAAGAGCAGGCGCGGCTCGCGCAATTCGCGCAGCAGCAGGGCGAGCTTTTCCCGCTCGCCAAGCTTTGCGTAGTTCGCCTCGACACCCGCCTTGGCGAACAGTTCGGCGATGACCGCTTCGTGAATGTCCGAGCTTTGACGGAGGTCGATGCTTGCCAGATGGAAGCCGAAGACCTCGGCAGCACGCACGAGCGGGCCGAGCCGCTGCGAAATCAGCGCGCCGCCGTGATGCGCCATGAGCGACGCGACGACCGTATTCAGATCCGAGATGAATTCGCTCGCATCGAGATATGGGCTGGCTTTGCCGACCGCACCGCGATGCGGCACGTGACCGACCCACTCGCGAGCGGTGGCCGCCAGGCGTGCGTACACGCCGATGAGGGCGCGTCGGTAGGGTTCGTCGGTGCGGTGCGGCGAGTCGTCGGGCGAGCGACGTGCGAGGGTGAGCAGCGCGTCGCTCGCCCCGGCGAGCAGTTGCGAGACGGACAGCTCCGCACCCAGCAAGTGCACTTGCTCGAGGTAATAGGCAAAGATCTCGGTGGCCTGACGCGTGATCGCCAGTTGCAGCGTCTGTGCCGTGACGTTCGGGTTGCCGTCGCGATCGCCGCCGATCCAGCTCCCCATCTGCAGGAAGCGTCCGAGACCTTCGGGCCGAACACCGGGCACGGCGTCGTGCAGCTCGGCGCTTACATCGTCATACAGCGCGGGGATTTCCGAGAGGAACGTGCTGCGATAGTACGACAGCGCGTTTTCGATTTCGTCGGCCACCGTCAGCCGTGAACTGCGCAGCATACGGGTCTGCCAGAGCGTGGTGACGTAGGCCCGCATGGATTCGGTGTTGCGCGACGACTCGCGCTCGGTGACGGCGTCGTCGCGATGGGCCAGAAGGCGGGCGATTTCGCGCTCGGCGTCGAGAATACTCTTGCGCTGGACTTCGGTCGGGTGCGCCGTGAGGACCGGCACGATGAGCGCGCTCGCGAAGAACGCCTGCAGCGTGGCCGGGTCCGCACGGCCGGCGTCTTTCAGGCTATGCAGCGCGGCGCGCAGGCTGCCCGGCTGTGCGCGGCTGCCCGCGAGTGCGTGCACGCGGCGGCGTCGGTTGTGGTGGCGATCCTCGGCGATATTGGCCAGATGCGAGAAGTAGCTGAACGCACGCACCACCTGAATGGCCTGCTCGTTGGTCAGGCCATTGAGCAGTGTGTCGAGCGCGCGCGAGGCGCTGCGGTCGCCTTCGCGGTGAAAGCGCACGGCGTTCTGACGGATGGTCTCGACCAGATCGAAGGCGTCGCTGCCTTGTTGCTCGCGCAGCACGTCGCCCAGCAGGCGGCCCAGGAACCGAATGTCCTCGCGCAGCGGGGCGTCCTTGTCTTCGCGCGAGCGGCGAGCCTTGGACTTGGCCGGCAGGGTCGACGCCGCGCCGGGGGTGGATGGGGCCGCGGCTGCTTCGTTCGCGGGGGGAATGTTGCCGACCGACTTGGCGAGGCCCTCTTGCGGGGCTTTTGCCTTTGCGCTGCTCTTCATGTCGCTCCTCTCGAGACCAGCCGTTCGGGCCGGTCAAGCGTGTTACCATTTTTTCTTTTGGCCTTCACGCGGTTGCTGAATGAACTTCGCTGCTCCTGAAACCCTGGTGATCGCTTCGCGCGAGAGTCGGCTCGCCCTGTGGCAAGCCGAACACGTACGTGCCGCGCTGCACAAATTATATCCGCAGTGTCACGTGAGTATTCTCGGAATGACCACTCGGGGTGACCAGATTCTCGACCGATCGCTCGCGAAGGTCGGCGGCAAGGGGCTGTTCGTCAAGGAACTGGAACTCGCCTTGGCCGATGGACGGGCCGATCTCGCCGTCCATTCGCTCAAGGACGTGCCGATGCAACTGCCCGACGGCTTCACGCTGGCCGCCGTGCTCAAGCGCGAAGATCCGTGCGATGCGTTCGTGAGCAACGACTACGACAGTCTCGATGCATTGCCCAGCGGCGCGGTGGTCGGCACATCGAGCTTGCGCCGCGAAGTGAGTCTGCGCACCCGCTATCCGCACCTGAAGGTCGCGCCGCTGCGAGGCAATCTCGATACGCGACTGGGCAAGCTCGATCGGGGCGATTTTGCGGCGATCATTCTTGCCGCGGCCGGTCTCAAGCGCCTTGGCCTGGGTGAGCGCATTCGGGCCACGCTCGCGCCGGAAGTGAGCTTGCCGGCTGCCGGACAGGGGGCGTTGGGTATCGAAGTGCGCGCCGGACGGCCCGAAATCCTGCAATGGCTCGGTGCGCTGCACGATGCGCGCACCACGCTGGCCGTTGGTGCCGAGCGCGCGGTATCTCGTGCATTGGGCGGCTCGTGTCAGGTTCCGCTGGGCGCGTTTGCCGAATTCACGCCGCAGGGCGAACTGACGCTGCGCGCATTCATTGCGTCGACCGACGGCGCGACGGTGCTCCGCGCACAGGGCGCGGCCAACGTCGCCGAAGGCGATTTGGCGGGCGCCGAGGCGCTGGGCCGGCGGGTGGCGCAGGAACTCATCGATGCGGGGGGATTGGCGCTGGTGCCGCCGCCCGAGTCCAAGGACTCGTCCGCTTGAGCCCGCGCGCGCCCGTCGTGCCACCCGCCGCTGGCATTGCGCCGGAGAACGCCGGCACGCGGGCTGTGGCCGAGTCGGCGGCGACTGGCTCAGCCTGCGCCATCCTCACGCGCCCCGACGGGCAGGCGAGCGCACTCGCCAACGCGCTGAATGCCGAGGGCATCGACACGCTTGCCTTCCCCTTGCTGCATATTGCGGCGCAAGCCGACCCCGACGCATTGACGGCGCTCGACCGGGCATTGCGATCGCTATCGTCCTACGCGCTGGCGGTCTTCGTCTCACCGAACGCCGTGGCGCATGTGCTGGCGAGGCGGGCGCACCTGCAATCTCTCGATCGTCGAACGACCGCGCCGGGCGCGGATGCCGACAACGCCGACAACGCCGACAACGCTGAGGTCAACGGGAGCAGCCTGTGGCCCGCCGCCGTGCCGATTGCGGTGGTCGGCCCCGGCAGCGCGCAGGCGCTCGCCGACGCGGGCATCGCCGCGCCGCGGCATCGCGTCATCGTGCCGCCGGGTGGTCCGTCGGCACGGTTCGACTCGGAAGCGCTGCTTGCGCAGCTCGACCTCGCGTCGCTTGCCGGACGCCGCGTGCTGCTGGTGCGGGGGGACGGTGGCCGCGAGCTGTTGGCCGACACCTTGCGCGCGAGTGGTGCGCAAGTCGATATCGTGAGCGCTTACACGCGACGGGCGCCGGCACCGGACGCCGCCGCGTGGGCTGCGCTGGAAGCCCGGCTGGCCTCGCCCGCTCGCTGCGCCTGGGTACTCACCAGTTCCGAGGCCGTCCGGCACTTGGCGACGCTGCTCGTTGCGCGCTATGGCACGCGCGATGGCGCACACACGCCGGGTACCCCGCAAGTGTTGGCGCAAATTCTCGCCGCAAGGTGCTTTACGTCCCATGCCCGCATCGCAGATGCCGCGCGGGCCGCAGGGTTTGATAGGATTACGCAATGCGCGCCCGGCGACGAGAATCTGCTGGCGGCACTCAAAACATGGGCGGATCCCATTCAAGTCAAGCATGACGACAGATAATCGCGTTCCAGAGTCTCCCCAGAACCCGTCGGCGTCGACCGGCCCGGCGGCGTCGAATTCAACCGCTACCGGCAGTGCTGCTTACGGCGCGGCGGGTGTCCCGCCCGCGTGGCAGCCGCCTGAGCCGCCGCACAAGCGTCGCGGGTCGGGCGCAGCGCTGCCTTGGCTGCTCTTCGTGCTCGTGTCGGCGGGGGCGGGCATTGGCGGCTGGTCGCTCAACCAGAAGCTCGACCGCGTTCAGCAGGAAATGGCGCGCCGTCAGCAGGCGGGCGACGCGCAGGTCATGCAAGCGCAGGTGCGAACGGCACAGGCGCTCGACAATCAACGCGATCTGCAGAACCGGCTGACGTCGCTCGAAGCACGCGTGTCCGATTCGCGCAGCCAGCAGGCGGCGCTCGAGCAGCTTTACCAGGAACTCGCGCACAACCGCGACGAATGGGTGCTCGCCGAGACCGAGCAGATCGTCACGAGTGCCAATCAACAATTGCAACTCGCCGGCAACGTGCGCGGTGCGTTGATTGCGCTCGAGGGCGCAGACGCACGGCTGGCGCGCTCCGGCGCCCCGCAACTCGCTGGCGTGCGTGACGCCCTGAAGAAGGACATCGACCGCCTCAAGGCCGTGCCGGCCGCCGATCTGCCGCAACTGACCGGCAAGCTCGATCAGGCCATCGCCATGATCGACACGCTGCCGTTGCGGGCCGAGGCGCAACGCGTGGCGCCGACGCCGGTGGCGGGCGGACCGGATGCCGCTGGCGAGACGGGCTGGGTCGCGACGTGGCACCGTTTGTCGTCGGAAGTGCTTGGCAGTCTGAAGCAACTGGTTCAGGTTCGGCGTCTGGACGATCCGGACGTGATGCTCGTAGCGCCGGAGCAGGGCGCTTTCCTGCGCGCGAATCTCAAGCTTCGGCTGCTCAATGCACGTCTGGCGCTGCTGGCGCGCAACCCGTCTGCGGTGCACAGCGATGTGCAGGTCGCCCAGGCCGCGCTCGACAAGTATTTCGATGCCAAGTCGCGCCGTATCGCCGCCGTGAAAGCGTTGCTCGACCAGGTCGACTCGGGTTCACACACGATCGAACTGCCGACCCTTGACGCCAGCCTGACCGCCATCGGTCAGGTCAAGGACGTCAAGGACAAGCCGTAAGGAGCCGCGCATGCGAGGATTGATCTGGTTGACGCTCCTGTTCGCGGTGGCGGCCGGCTTTGCCGTGCTGGCCACGTTCAATCACGGGCAGGTGGTGATGCTGGTGCCGCCGTATCGTGTCGACGTGTCGCTGAACCTGTTCGTGCTGGCGTTGCTGGCGTTGTTCGTTGCGCTGTACGTCGTCATTCGTATTCTGCGCAACATTTACAAGATGCCGGAACGCGTGGCGGCATACCGCAGCCGTCAACGCAGCCGCCGCGCGAACATCGCGTTGCGCGACGCCGTGGCGAATCTGTTTGCGGGGCGCTATACGCGCGCCGAGAAGGCGGCGCGCGAAGCCGCCGAGCAGGACGACAATCGTGGCGTGGCTGCGATCATCGGTGCGCGTGCGGCACATCGCATGCGTGAGTTTGCACGGCGCGACGCGTGGCTGGCCGAAGCGCAGGGGGCGAACCTGGAAGAGGCGCGCCTGCTGCAAACGGCCGAACTGCGGGTCGATGCCCGCGACGCGGAAGGGGCGCTCGAAGCGCTCACCGAGATGCGGGCACAGGGCGCGCGGCGGATGCAGGCACAGCTTGTCGCACTGCGAGCGCATCAGCATCTGAAGCATTGGCCTGAAGTGCTGAATCTGCTCAAGGTGCTCGACAAGCGCGAGGCGCTTCACCCGGCGCTGGCGGCCAAGCTCAAGCAAACGGCCAGCGAGGGTATTCTGCGCGATCACCGGCATGACGCCGACGCACTGCTCAAGTGTTGGCACGAATTGCCCGCCGAGGTGCGCACGTCGGCGCGCATTGCCGATGTTGCTGCCGAGTTGCTGATTTCGCTCGACCGTCTGCGCGAGGCGCGCGACATCGTCGAGGGTGCGCTGGTCGAGCACTGGGATGCCCGTCTGCTGCGCCGCTACGCCGATTGCGCGGGGGGCGATGCCCTTCCACTCATCCAGAAGGCCGAGGCATGGCAGCAGCGACATCCGAACGATCCCGATCTGCTCTTCGCGCTGGGTAAGCTTTGCCAGCACCAGCGGCTGTGGGGCAAGGCGCAGACCTTCCTCGAAGGCGCGCTGCGACACACCGACGAGCGGCATTTGCAGCAGCGCGTGCATCTGGCGCTGGCTCAACTCTTCGAAGGCCTCGGCCAGATGGATCAGGCCAACCGTCACTATCGGGCCTGCGCAACTGTGTAAGCCTGCCTGAGCAGCAGTCCGGAGACGGGCGACTTGATTTCGGGGGTTGATGTCAGCGGTTGATGTCAGCGGTTGACCTCGGCGGGGGCGCGACACGCCGGCCTGTGTCGTTCTGCGAGTCGTTGACGGGCATGCGCAACGTTGGAGATTAAAAGGTTCTGGTGTCAAGCGATCAGTGCCGGATCGGCGGCCAGTTCTTCCACGGTTGGCACGTTGGGCTGCTTGGGTATCTCCGACGGGCCGCAGGCCGTCGGCATCGCGGTCAGAAGCAAAGGTGTGACTCGATTCATAGCTCGATTTCCTCCTGAGGGTCAGGTTCGGGCGGCAGTGCGGGCCTGGTGCCTTTGGGCAAGTCAATGGACTGCACCCGCTCAATGAATCGGGACAGCACTTCCGAAATCGCGCCTTCGCGTCGCAAAACATAGGTCGTCAGCATGGGCGAACGTCCTGCCAAGGGGCGGGCAACTACGCCGGGTTCCCGGCTTGCTGCGATGTACGGCGCACCCGCCAAGCCCAATGCGAAGCCAGCCGACACCACTACCGTCATCAGCTCGAACGAAGGAACGCGTTCGGCGATCAGCGGCTCACGGTCAGCGCGGCGCAGCACACGCTCAACCTGTCGCGCGTGACCTTCACACGCCTGCGGATCGCATAGCACCAGCGAGAACGTCATGCAGCCCTTTTGATCTGCTGCGATAGAGGCACCTGGAACACTCGAATATCGACCTCGGGTTCTTCCTGGCGACACATCGCCAGCAAGGCGGGTAAGCGCGATGGTGTGATGCCGTCGGATAGTGCGATGCGCAACTGGTCTCGGAAACCATTGGCTGCTGCCTTCCCGCTATCGCGGGCCTGCTGCAAGGCAGCGAACACGTGCGGTACATGCGCCAAGAACTGCTTGCCCGTGCGCGTCAGCCGCGTGCAGCGGCGCGTGCGGACGAACAATTGTTCGCCCAGGTCTTCTTCCAGTTCCTTGAAGGTGCGCGTCAGCGGCGATTGCTCGATGTGCAGCTTCTCTGCTGTACGGGCGAAGTGGAGTTCTTCGGCCACGGCAAGGAAACGGCGAAGATGACGTAGCTCCATTCAGTGCCTCCTCTGCCTCAAAGAGTCATTGCGTCGCCTTTGTTTCTGCGGCGGCGCGTCGGTCGGACACAGGGACCAACGCCGTGTCCGACCATCCCGCCCCGAGCGCCTTGTACAAGGCAATGCCTCCTTGCAGCCGGGCCAGTTGGCTGAGGGCAAGCGCATCGCGCGCCTGGTTCAGGCTGCGCTGCGCCACCAGCACCGGTAAGTAGGCGCTCAATCCTCGCGCGTAGCGTTGGGAGGCCTGTTCCAGGGCCTGTCGGCTGTCGGCCACGGCCTTCTGCAACGCCGCTTGCCGTTGGCGTTCGCTGGTCCATGCCGTCAAGGCGTCTTCGACATCGCGCAGCGCCGAACGCATGTCCCGCTCGTACACGCGCCGCACGGCATCGGCATTGGCCTGTGCCGCGGTCACGCCTGCCCGCGCGCCGCCAGCGTCGTAGAGGGAGAGGCTACCCTGCATCGCCGCCGACCACGCCAGGCTGGCGCCGGAGAACAGGTCATGGATGACGCTGGCGGTGGTGCCGAAGCCCAAGGGAATACGGAACGTGGGAAAGCGAGCGGCTTCGGCCACGCCGATCTGCGCGGCGGCGGCGGCCAGGCGTCGTTCGTCCGCGCGCAGGTCGGGGCGTTGGCGAATGACGTCCGATGGCAGTGACAGCGGCAAGTCGGCCGGCATGCGTAACGCCGCCGCGTGCGTTGCGAGGGCGGCACGCCAGTCGCCGGGAAACCCGCCCGCCAGCACGCCGATGGCATGGCTGAAACGGGCGATATCCGCTTCCAGCAAGGGCGGCTGCGCCTGGGCCGTTTCGCGCTCGGCGCGGGCCTGGGTGACGTCGGCCATCGTACCCAGGCCGTTGCGGTGCGCCCGTTCGGCCAAGCGCTCGGCTTCGGCCAGCGTGCGGATGTTGTCTTGCGCGATGGCTAAGCGCAGTTGCGCGGTGCGCAGGCCGGCGTAATCGGCCACCAGTTCGGCCACCAGGCTCACTTGCAGCGCGCGATGATCCTCGGCCAGCGCCTGGATGCCAGCGTCGGCGGCCTCGACCGCGCGACGCGTGCCCCCGAACAGGTCCAGCTCCCAACTGGCATCGAATCCCAGGTGCCAGGTTCGTGCCTGTCCGCCGGGCTGCGCGCTGAGTGCCTTGCTGCCACGCATGGCCTCGCCGGCGGCGCCGACCGAGACCTCTGGCATGGTGGCCGAGGCGATCTGCACGCGCTCGGCGCGTGCCTGGCGCAGGCGTGCCAAGGCGATGTCCATGTCTTGGTTGTGCGCCAGGGTCTGCTCGACCAGGCGGTCGAGCAAGGGATCTTGGAAGGCGCGCCACCATGTGCGCAGGCCATCGTGGTCGCCATCGGGCATGGCGGCGTCGGCCTCGATCCAGTGCGCGGGCACGTCCAGCGTCGGCGTGCGATAGTCCGGGCCTACGGTGGTGCAGCCGGTCAGGACGGCCATCAGTGACGCCAACGTTGCCTGCCGAAGGCTCGGCAGCGTGCGAGGGACGGGTGCATGCATGGCCTTGTCCTCACATCCACCGGTGCAGCAGGGAGATCAGCCGACCCTGGGGCACCGGCGTGCCTGCCGAAGGCGTGACCTCGATGCTGCCGGTCATGCCGGCGGCCAGCACGACCTCATGCGGGACATGCTCGAACTCGACGCGCACGGGGATGCGCTGCGCCAGCCGGACCCAACTGAAGCTGGGCTCGACGCTCGGCAGGCCCTGCGCGTCGGCCTGCTGGTTGCTGTCTGTGATGCCCCTCCCGATGCTGGCGACTCGCCCCGGCAGTACCTGGTCGAATCCCATCAGACGGATTCGAGCCGCCGCGCCGGGCTGGATGCCGCGCAGCTTGGTTTCCTCGAAATACCCGGTGATCCAGAAGCTGTGGGCGTCAATCAGGGCGAGGTTCGGCTGGCCCGCCACGGCGTAGTCGCCCTTGTTCAAGCGCAGGCGCGTGACGTAACCATCGGTCGGCGCGCGCAGTTCGGTGCGCGTCAGATCCAGCTTCGCCCTGTCCACGGCGACCCGCGCACCGCGCAGTTCGGCCTGGGCGATGGCCACGGCTTGGTTCGCCCGCTGGATGTCCTCGGCGGGTACCAGGCTTTCCATGCCCCGGCGCCGCCGCGCCTCCCCGGCCTTCTGGCGCAAGGACACCTCGGCCGCCGCCAACTGCGCCTCGGCCTGCGCCAATGCCAGAGCGAAGCTGGCATTGTCGATGCGATAGAGCACGTCGCCCCGTTTGACGTATTGATCGTCCGCGACCGAGACCTCGGCGACGGTGCCTGACACCTCGGGCGCGACGCGCACGATCTGCGCGCTGACGCGGCCATCGCGGGTCCAGGGGGCGACGACGTAGGCGCGCCACAGCGCGCTGACCAGAAACCCGGCGGCGACCACCGCCGCGAGGGTTAGTCCTGCCCGCAGCAGGCGCTGGGCAAAAAATGAGCGTTCAGACATAAAGCATCAACAGGGAAACAAGGCAAAGAGAAATGGCGAACTCGAACAGACCCGGATGCCACGCCCAGCGCAGTACCCCGCTGCGCGCGAGCACGAAGCGAAGGCCCAGATAGATCGGCAAGGCCAGGCAGGCGTAGACGAAAAACGGCGGCAGGTAGATGCCGGCCAACGAGAACTCACTGAGCATGGGATTGGCCTCCAGAGGCAGAGGGATACGGAACGTCGTTCGCATGGCGTTCCAGCAGCGCGGCGATGTCGAGCAGCACGGCCGTCACGCGCCGCACGTCATCCATCGCGGCGCCGGGTCGCGCCGCCAAACGCGCCAAGGAGGCCGCCGCGCGGCGGGCATGACATGCGGCCCGCGCGGGTTCACCGGCCCGCTGGCGCATATGGCGCAGCGGGCGCGCCACCACGCGCGGCCACTCGGCATCCTGAGGCGCCTGGCGCAGCCAGCGTCGTAGGCGCAAGACTTCCCGGCCCAGATGCAGGCTGGTCAGCGCCTGGGCAATGGCGCGATCCATCGCCTGCGGCTGCGCCCTGAGCAAGGCGCCGAGTTGCGCGATGCGGTGTTGTTGGCGCCATTGCCAGGTCGGCGCATCCGTCGGCTCGCCGCGCCAGGTGCCCAGCGCCGCGTCGCGGACGCGCTGGCGCAAGCGCGTGACGTCACGCGCCCCGTTGCGCGGCAGCACGATCCTGAAGCCCAGCAGCGTGAAACACGTCGCCAGGATCCACGCCACGGCGCCATTGAGGAAGAGCGCAAAGTCGTAGCGCATCGGGTTGTCCGCCGCCGCCAGTGTCGTGAACGCCACCAGATAGGCCACACCGGCCAGCGCATGACGCGGGAGCGTGGTGGCATACACGCCGGGCAGCCAGAACAGGCTCAGGATCACCAGCAGCAGCGGCAGGCCCGAGACGTGCGGCACGACGATGAAGGTGCACAGAAAGGCCATCACCACGGCGGCCACCGTACCCTTGATGAATTCGACCGCACCCAGCGCGGGATTGGGCGCAGTGGACAGCAGCGCGCATGCCGCCGCCAACCCGGCCAGCATCATGTTGCCTTCAGTCCAGCCTGTGACGATCCAGAAGGCACCGCCCATCACCACGGTCAACAGGGCGCGCACGCCGTTCTGGAAAGCCGCCACCGCGTCGCGGTGGAACGGCACGGACACGCGCGCCGGCGTCGGCTTGGGTTGGTGGAAACGCCCGATGCCTTCGATGGCTTGCAGGTAGTCGTCGATTTGCTCAATCAAACGATCGCCCGCGATCATCAGCGCGGTCTGGTCGGCGGCATCGTCCAGCGAGGTCGCGGTGAGCAGGGCCACCGGTCGGGTGCGTAGTTCGGTCAATAGCCTAATGGCACGCGTCCTACCGGCCGGGCCGGGTTCCTGCCCCAGCGCCTGCTCGACCTCCCGCCATGCCTGCTCCCAAGCCGGCTGCAACGCACTCAGCGCAGCGAGGCCTGCGCTGTGTTCGCGCAGGGGCGGCGCGCCGCCCACCAAGGCGGAAAACAACGACACCATCGCGTGCCGCACCGTGCCGGCACGATGCGCCAGATCGGTGGACTCGGCCTTGCCCAGCGCCAGCAGATCGTCCACGCCATACACCTCGGTGATGAGCGAGCGCCGTCCGGCATCCAGGGGCTTGGCGCCCGGTTCGGTGCTGCTTTGAATGGCTTGGTGATGCGTCGCCAGCACGCCCGCCGTGGCGGTCGCCAGGCGGTCGAGCAGCGAGGCCAGACGGGTGTGTACGCTGCGGCTGCTGAACAGGGCCGAGACCAGCGCCAGGCAGACGACGCCGATCAACACGGACGCGCCGCGCCCCATCACTTGGTCGAAGGTGCGTTCCGGATGCTGCATGGCGCCGTAGGCCGCCAATCCCACGGTGTAGCCGGCCAGCGTCGCGCCATAGGCCCGGAAATGACGCAGCAGCGTCATGCCCACCACGCACACGCCCAGCCACACGCCGAAACCGAGCAGGAACAGCCAGGGCATTTGGCCGAACGCGCTCATCAGCACGAATGCAGCCAGCATGCCGACCAGCGTGCCCAGCACCCGCCACACCCCCTTGCCGATCACGCTACCCTGGACGGGGTTGATGACGAGCAGCACGCTAGACGCCGCCGCGTAGGGCGCGTGCAATTCCAGCAGATAGGCCACCACCAAGGCCAGGCAGGCAGCCAGGATCGAACGCATCACATAGGTCGCGCGCGGCGTCGTCAGATCGAGATAAGGCAGTCCACGCGCCAACCCCTGCCGAAACTGCGAGAGGCGTAAAGAGACGCCTGAATCCGCGCTGGAAACGTTCGCCGAATGCACGATGCAACCCTTTTACAGTGATCAATATGCATCACTGTAGGCAGGGCCGATCATTCCGGAAAGTGAATTTAATGCAACCGGATGATTGCGTAAAACGCACGAATTGAGGCGATCGCCCCGCTAGGGCTTGGCGCGCTTGGCCGCTTGCGCTTGGCTCTCGGTGCAGAGCGTATGGATGGTCTGCCGCAGCCATTGATGGGCCGGGTCGACCTCCAGACGCGGGTGCCAGGCCTGTGTCAGTAGCACCGTTTCCAGCGGTGTCGGCAGGTCGAACACGCGAATGCGCAGGCCCGCGGAAAGCGCAGTACTGGCCAGATGCCGGGGCAAGGGCAAAAGCAAATCCGAATCCTGCAATGCGAACAGCGCCGTGTACGGATTGGGCAGCACCAGAGCGACGTGCCGGCGCAGCCCCTGCGCCTCCAGCGCGGCATCGACCGGCCCGGCGGCCTTGCCGCGCCGGGACACGTTGATATGCTCCCACTGCGTGAGGCGTTCGGGCGTGATTTCTTCGTCGAAGATTGGATGGTTGGCGCGCGCGACCCCCACGAACGTCGTGGTGAACAGGGACTGCACGCGAATCTCCGGCCCCAGCTTGCGCGAGGCGCTGATGAACAGGTCGATGCGGCCGCTGCGCAGCGCCTCTTCATCCACGTCGTCTCCCTCCGGCGAAAAGCGCAGCATCGCCCGCGGCATCTTCTGCGACATCGCATCCAGGAGATGGCCCAGATGAATGCTCACGAACTCATCGGTGGCGCGGACGTTGAAACGCCGATCCAGCGATTTCAGGTCGATCTCGGCATCGGCCGCGAACACCTGCGAGGCCTGCCCGACCGCCACCCGCACCTGTTCGCGCAGTGCCAGAGCCTTGGGCGTGGGCACGAGCTTGCGGCCGACCTGAATGAACACCGGATCGCCCAATGCCTCCCGGATGCGGCTCAACGTGCGACTCATCGCCGGCGCGCTCAGATGCATACGGCGTGCGGCGCCGATGACGCTGCCCTCGTCGAGCAGCGCATCCAGCGCCAGCAGTAGATTGAGATCGGGACGTGGCACGGCTGCCCCCTATGATTTACCTTAATGCAATCATAGGCTCTTTTGAATGACGAATGATGCATTCAATGGCAAGCGCGTATTCAGTTCAGCATCAACTGATGAATGCGCACCGAGGTGGCAAAAAGCATCAAAGACTGATCGCGGCGATTCCGATCAGCACGACTACGGCACCCACGATGCGGCGCGCGAGATGGTCCTCCCGAAAGAGCAGATACGCGAAGAGGGAACCGACGATGATGGATGACTCGCGCAAGGGGGCGACAAGCGCAAGCGGTGCCGCCAGCATGGCGTTGAGCACCAGAATGTAAGCCAGCGGGGAGAAGATGGCCACGACGAGAATAGGCATGGCATTGGCACGAAGTGCTGCGGGGATGTGCCATCGCTGCCGCAGTGCGCCCGGTGTCAGAATCAGGCTTTGCAGCAGAAGCGTTCCCGCGTAGTAGCTCACCGGCGCCACATGCAGCGACGTGACCGCGTAGCTATCCCAGACGGTATAGCTGGTGATCGTGGCGCCGGTGGCGGCTCCCCAAAACATGCCCTGGAGCGGGCGGCGACTTCCGCTTCTGAACGGGTTGCCAGCGACGACAAGGACGCCTGAGACGACCAGGAGCGCCCCAAAAAGCGCGACGACGTTGAGTCGCTCCCCCAGAAGAAGAATCGCGAACAGGATCGTCAGCACTGGTCCCGTGCCACGGGCGATCGGATAAACCACCCCAAGGTCGGCGCGATCGTAGCCAGCCTGCAAGGTCAAAGAGTAGGCAATGTGCAATGCGGCCGAAACGGCGGCAGCCACCCCGAGCCGCCCATCCATCGCCTGCCGTCCCTGCACCATGAGACCGATAGCGATCGGGACCCACAGCAGCGTCGAAGCGCAGTTGTAGGCCCAGACGAACAGCAAAGTGTTGCCTCGCTTGTACTTCGAGGCCAGGTTCCACACCGCATGCGCTAACGCTGCGGCAAGAACCATGGCGATGGTGTCGGGCTGCATCAGGGCATCAGGAAATATCAGGCAGATCAATGCCCGCCCGCTCCGTCCAGCGGCTGCGCGCCGGATCGCGCAGAGCAAGGGTGGCGACCAGCGCGTCAATAACGACGAGTTGCGCCAGCCGACTTCCCGCAGCGGCCATCTGTGCCGGTAGCGGCGCGCCGCCGACGACAAGCGCGACGTCCGCGACGGTTGCCAGGGGCGTGTCGTACTGGTTGGTGACGGCGATCAGCGAGGCGCCGGCCGACGATGCCGCATTGGCGACTGCTAGTGTTGTTGACGTGCGGCCGGTCGAACTGACGGCGATGACGACGTCCTCGGAGCCCAAGAGCCGCGCCGCGATCATGGCCGACAAGTGATCCGAGATGCCCACGGTCATCACGCCCACCGCGCGCAGACGGAAGACCGCATCGGCAGCAACCGTCGAGGAAGGACCCGCACCGAACGCAAAGACCTGCCGCGCGTGCTGGATCAAGCCGACGGCCTTATCAAGCGCAGAGAGTTTGATGGCCCCGCCGAGCGCAGTCAGTGCATCGGTACCGGCACGGATGGATGTTTCCAGCACGCAGCCCGACGTCGCGTCCGCGCTGAGTACTTCGGGCGGAGCGAAGAACCGGGCTGTGCCGCGAGCACGGGCAATCTCGATCTTCAGTTCGGTAAACCCGCTGAACCCAAGCGCACGCGCGGCGCGGATCACCGTCGGCGGCGAGACGCCGACCCGGGCGGCAACCTGTGCGGTCGTGCTGACCCCGACAAACAAAGGCTCGGTGAGCAGGAGATCGACAACTTTCGCCTCGCTTGCGGCGAGGCCACCGCTTCGAGCTTGAATGCTGCCGATCCATTGCTGTAGACGTCGCTCGCTTTCTGTAATTTCATTACCGATATCTTTTCTCATGTGTAATATATTACATTGGTGGCATGAGGTGCACAACGGGCACGTCGATAGATGCCATTAAAGGAAGCCGCTTTCATGAACACTGAAATCAACACTGCTGTCGCTGTCGTTGGGCCCGGTGCGATCGGCACCACGGTAGCGGCGATGCTGCATGAGGTCGGCCGCACGCCTTTGCTGTGTGGACGGACTGCCCGCGATCATCTGACGCTGCAAGAGGATGGCCGCTCCGTGCGCGTCCCCGGTCCGGTTCGAACGAGCCCTAAGCAGATCGCTCGCACGGCGAAGCTGGTCTTTCTGGCGGTCAAGGCCACGCAGATCGAGGCGGCAGCAGAATGGCTGGCCGTGCTGGTTGGCCCGGAAACCGTCGTGTGCGTCTTGCAGAACGGGATCGAACAGGCGGAAAGGGTTAGCCTGCATGCGCCGCGCGGGCGCATCGTTCCCGCCGTCGTGTGGTTTCCTGCGCAGGCGCAATCCGATGGCTCGGTCCGCCTGCGCGGCGACGTGCGCCTGACTCTGCCGGACACGTCTGCAGCGCGCGTCGTGGCCGAAGCACTGCAAGGCACAAGGTGCGCCGTGGACTTGGCCGAAAACTTCAGTGGCCTGGCTTGGCGCAAGCTGTTGCAGAACGCGGTCGCTGGACTCATGGCGCTCACGCATCGTCGTTCGGGCATGTTCAGCCGTGCTGACATCGCTGGGCTAACACTTGCCTATGCGCAGGAATGCCTGGCCGTGGCCCGGGCTGAAGGTGCCGAACTCGGCGACGAAGTGCCGCAGGAGATCCTCAAAAAATTCCAGGCGGCACCGACGGACATGAGCACCTCCATCCTCACGGATAGAGAAGCTGGTCGGCCCCTCGAATGGGATATCCGCAACGGTGTCGTCGCACGTCGCGGACGGGCTCACGGCATTCCAACGCCGATCAGCGACGTTTTGGTGCCTCTCCTCGCGGCTGCGAGCGACGGTCCAGGCTGACCCCGCAGCCTATGCTCTCGCTATCGCTTATTTTCCTCCTCGCCCTTGGCGCAGGCGTCCTCGGCGGGGTTGTTGGCACAGGCTCGTCTTGATCATGCTGCCCGTCCTTGTGACCTTGTACGGGCCAAGGAGCGCTGTACCCAGCATGGCGATCGCCTCCCTGGTTCGGCAATATCGGAAGTGTGATCGCATGGTGGCACGACATCCGCTGGCGCCCCGTGCTTGTCTACTCGCTGACCGGGGTTCCAGCAGCCGTGTTAGGCGCCCGCACGCTGCTGACGATTCCCCCGCCATTGTGGACGTATTCCTAGCCGCTTTCTTTCTCGCGATGATCCCGCTACGCCGCATCGTCTGGCGCTCTCGTGTCCACCTGCGCATCTGGCATATGGCCCTCGCTGGGGCGCTGGTCGGATCTCTTACCGGATTAGCTCGGCACCTTTGGCGCATCCGGCGTGCTCACTCCCCCTGTTGTATTGCGAGGACTCACCATCGGCATTGCGTTGCTCGCTGGTTCGATGATAGCGAAGCGTCTCGTCAGGCGGCTCCAAACGCATACTTTCGAGGGTAATGCCCCTCGCAAACCGGCGCTGGAAGAAGTGGAATTTTCTCGTTAAGAGGGAGTTCTGCAGATGAAGAAGTCAAGATTCACGGATAGCCAGATACTGGAAGCGCCCAAGCGCGCGGAGGCTGGGCTGGCGGTACCGGAGCGATGCCGCGAACTGGGCATCAGTTCCGCAACGTTCTATAAATGGCGCTCTAAGTACGGCGGCATGGACGCGGCGCGGGGGCATTCGCTCTTCGCGCTGGCTCCCGCTGACGTCGACCTGAAAGTTCTAACCGATATCGACTATGTCGCGCGGGGATATCTACGGAAGACGAAAGCGTTTGGCATCCTGATCAACCCCGAGGTCGCGGCGACCGTCTTTCACATGGAGGCCGTTGCAACGCTCATTCTTTCGGGAAAGTTCGTCGGCTACCTGCCCACGCACTATGCGCAGCAATGGGTTCGGCAAGACTTGATGCGGTCATTGCGCCCCCGATCGCCTGACCCATCTCGCCGAGTTTCGACTCGTTACCCGAAAAGACCGCGAGGCCACTGCCGCGGCACGGACATTCCTGGACGCATTACGCAACGGGGTGAGCCGCGAGTGAGGGCGGCGTGGATCGAGCCCTTTGGATGTGGAATTGCCGCGTAACGCACGACCCCCTCAAAGGCAAATGCGACAACATAACGTGCGAGCCCGGCGTTTCATCGTCACTCTCGAGCCGTTTAGCGTTTAGCGTTTAGCGTGTAGCGCCGCGCAAACTCTCCAGATGGCGGGTCGCCAGCGGAACCATGCCGGTGAGTCGGGTTGTCAAGCATCTCAATGCTACCTAACGACCGCGCCCTTAGATGGGACGATCAACCGGTCGAATACTGGCAGCGCGGTCCAATTCGGCCTTGAAATCGGGATGCGCAATATCAAGCATGCGTTTGATCCGCTGCTTGAGGCTCAAGCCCCGCAAATCCGCCACGCCGAACTCGGTCACAACCAAGCCAACGTCACAGCGTGGCGTGCTGACCGGACCAGACAATCGTTCGACAATGCGACTTCGCGCTCTGCTGGTCGACGGAAGGGCGATGATCGGCACGCCTCCTCGCGAGCGCATCGCCCCCCTCAGAAAGTCCCCCGCACCGCCGACGGCGCCGAGGTAGGAGCCATTCGCGACTTCTGCGTTGACCTGTCCGGTAAGATCCACCTCGATCGCCGAGTTGATTGCGACCAGGCGATCGATGCTGGCGAGCACGTCCGGGTTGTGAACATAGTCCGTCGAGCGCATCCACACGTTGGGGTTACGATGAACAAATCGATGCAGTTTGGCGCTACCGACCAGCACGCCGCCCACCGTCTTCCCCGCGTCGATTGATTTTCGCGCGTTGGTGATGACACCGGTTTCCATCAACTGCGCAACGCCATCGCCAATGCTACCGGAATGCACGCCCAGGTCACGATGGCCCGTGAGGCAGCCAAGAATCGCTTCGGGGATCGCGCCAATCCCCATTTGGAGCGTCGAACCATCTTCGATGAAGTCCGCAATGTGCCGACCGAGCCGTTCGTCAGAAGGGCTCGGCGCAGCGCGAATCTGCTCCAGCAGCGGGCGGTCAGAGAACAGTACCGCATCGAAGCGCTCGAGCGGGAACGATTGCTCGCCATATACCCATGGTGCCTGCCGATTAACTTCCGCGATCACTACCCGCGCGCTTTCAAGGGCCGGCAGCAGGTACTCATGCGCAAGGCTCAGGCTATAACGCCCCGCCTCGTCTGGTCCGGCTACTTGCAGCAGCAGTACGTCGACTTTCAGCGAGCCCTCGCGGATCAGTGCCGGCAACTGGGAATAGTGGCACGGCCACACGTCAAGCACCCCGGCGTCGGCCAGTTTTCGATTTGCACCCGAGCCACCGTAACTCACAAAGTCGACGTAATCCGCATGCTCCGCTCGGCACGAGTCGCTGGACGCAATGCCCAGAAGCACACGAAACTGCCCTATGCGCCCACGCTGCGCCATCAACGCGCGGGTAAGCGGTAAAGGTTCGGCATTCGCCTGGCCCCACAACACGGTATCTCCGCTGCGGATCCAGGGCGATAGGTCAGGCGAGTCCTGATCCAGAAGATGTGTCATGGACGGGCAAATGGGTATCGACAGGCGCGACGAATCGTCGTCGCGCGCAATCAGTGGATTGTTGTTCAGATCGCCGACGGATGGCGCGCCAGCGGCGTGACTTGAATCGTCATATAGGGAAACAGCGGGAGCGAGGACAACAACTGATGCAACTCGTCATTGCTCTCCACATCCAGGATACTGATGTTCGAATACTTTCCAACGACGCGCCAAAGGTGCGGCCACTTTCCCGCTTTCTGAAGCTCGATTGCCCGCGCTTTTTCCGCCGACTTGATAGCCTCGACCTTGCTCGGCTCGAGACTGTCGGGAATATTCACCTGCATCTCTACGCAATACAGCATCTCGCTCTCCTCATCAAATTTGCAAGAAAAATCAATAACATCCGTTTCGCTCAATACATGTCTGCATGCTGTTGGCGAGGCGAACGCCCGAACGTGCATAGACTTTTGTTTCGAACGAATACTGCTTTCCGTCCCGGTGCAAGACCTCGCTGTCGAACAGCAGCCAGTCGTTGACATCGAATGCGCCGGAATGGAACCACATTGAGAAATCACGAGTGTCGAAGTGCCAGCCGTGCACGTCATCCGCCGCATCGTGGATGCCCGTCGCGGCCGGAACGCTGCTCGCCGCCATGTAAGCCAGAGCCGCCGAACACCACACCCCCTCGAGAGGCAATGCGTGCCTCAGCCGGCACCATATAAGCCGCCTCGCGTTGTCGGCTTCGGTGGCGCCCCCTACCGCCCGGGCCGAGCGACGGATCTCGACGAACGGTAGGTTTCTCATGCTTCGTTGCGTCCCATCCCGGGCGACGGACTCGGCCGCCAGGAACTCGTCGAATGCGCGAGCAACGTCGGACGAACGAGGCGGCGGCAAGAATGAAGCCGGCTCGGCAAATCTGACGTGCATGCTGGATACGGTCTCCACTCCATCGACACCATAAACACGTCGCGTCAGTGTGGGGGAAACTTGACCGGATGATTCGACCGCATACTCGAACCACGCATCGAATCGTGGTTCACGCAACATTGATAGCTGCAGCGCGCTCACACGCCATCCTTGTGCAGATTGCGCGGCAGCCCACAGTGCCTGGCCCACCACCTGTCCTGCGCCAAAGCGCACGCTCGGATCGGGATAAAAAAAGCAATTCCGATAGGAACGCTCACCCAAGCGGCTCAATGGCAGCACGACAGTCAAGTCATCATTGTCCGACGAAGCATATGGACGATAAAATGGCTCGCGCATTGACGTTGAACCCGTGTCATGTGGTCTGCTGCGGGGAAACCGGCTCTGTGCGGAACGGCTTCAGCTTGCCGATGAACGTTTTGCCGTGTTCAAACCACGCCCGCCGAACATCCGATTCCAGGTATCGGCTGTAGGCTGCCTCGTTTTCGAACCAGCATTCGCCAATGGCATCGACGTGACCGATATCGAAAAACGGCACGTGCGTATCCGTCGGTTGTTCGGCGACTAACCGCACCTCATATTTCATCAGGCCAGGTACATCACGCGACATTTCGTCGTGGCGGATACATTCCGCCCTGAATTCCTCGTCTGACATGCCTTCCGGCTTGCCGAGCAAATAGAGCATTCGAATCATGTCCTCTCCAGTTCATCATCAGTGATACCAGCACAGGCTTGGGATTCATTGATGCGCCGGCTGTAGCGTAGCGTCGTGCGCGTCTATCGGCAGCTCGACTTCACCGAGCTCCACACCACGTGTTTCGGGCAACAGCAAGATCGCCAATACTGCGATGGCGTATGCCCCCAGGCAAAACAGGCCAATCGCTGTCGCCAGTCCGGTGCGAGCCGACAGGAACCCCACACCCACGACAGCACTGGCCCCCACCGATTTCCCGACGTTGTATGCAAAGCCCATACACGTTGCGCGCACATGCGTCGGGAATAGCTCGCTCAGAAACGGGCCGAGCGCAGCAAACATACCGATCGAAGCAAAGCCGACGAAGAATCCCATGATGCTGGTCAACACAGGACTCAACGGCACCAGCATGTACGTGACCGTCACCACCCAACTGGCAAGCGACAACGTAATTAGCGTAGGACGGCGCCCGATCCTGTCGGCGACGTACGCCGACGACGCGAACCCGCAGAACGACCCCAGCGCCATGATGAGAACCGTCGTGATCAGTGACCCGGACGCAACATGACGCTCATTCAGCAGGGACGGCAACCAGACCAGGATGGCATAGCAAGCCGCTTGCAACCCAATCACCAGCATACTGGCCAGGATGGTCGAGCGTAGATATTCGCGTTTGAACGCTGAAGCGAATGACGCCCGCGGCTTATCGGTCTTGAGCGATTCCTTGAAGATTGAGGATTCCTTGACGTTGCGCCGGATAAACACCACCACCGTTGCCGGGATGACACCGCTCCAGAAGGCGACGCGCCAGGCGGTCTCGTGCGGTAAATTTGTCAGCAGAAAGGTGGCGACGAGCACCGCGAGCGCCCATCCCAGAGCAAATCCGGACTGCACGAATCCCAACGCCTTTCCGCGGTGCCGGGTGCTGGTGGCTTCGGCCATCAGTGCCGCCCCAACCGCCCACTCCCCCCCGAAGCCGAGACCTTGCAACGTTCTGGCAACGAGCAACTGCTCGTACGTTTGTGCGAATCCGGCGAGCAGGCCAAAGAAAGTGAACCAGATGATCGTGAAGATCAGTACGCGAACGCGTCCATAACGATCGCTGAGAATGCCGGCAATCCAGCCGCCGATCGCCGTCACGATTAACGCGACAGTACCGATCAGCCCGATTTGCCCTTTGGTCAGCGCCCACGTTGTCATCAAGGCGGGCAACAGAAAGCTGAACATCTGCATATCGAATGAATCCAGCGCCCAGCCTGAGTAACACGCCCAGAACGTCCGTTTTTGCTGGGGCGTACCGTCCTTGTACCATTCGAACATTGTTTGTCTCCATCGTCTTAATAGTTATATCCAACACCGTTCATCGCCTCGCTATGCCATTTGTGACGTCTCCAGCAGCGAGCAATCGAGCGTTACCTCGGTGAGCGCCTGAAGCTCGGAAGGTGACGTGTCCCCAATGATTTCCATCACGAACACGCCATCTTTCCGTATTTCGAAGGTTGCAACATCGGTATAGACGCGGCTCACACAGGCCAGCCCGGTCAGTGGATACGTGCAGCGCGACATCAGCTTGCTTCTCCCGTCTTTGGCCAGAAAATCCATCATCACGAAAACTCGCCTGGCGCCGATTGCGAGATCCATAGCCCCACCGACAGCAGGAATCGAGTCCTCGGCACCGGTATGCCAATTCGCTAAATCGCCGTGCTCCGACACCTGAAACGCCCCCAACACACAGATGTCGAGATGCCCGCCGCGCATCATGCCGAATGAATCAGCGTGATCGAAAAACGCCGCTCCTTGTTCGAGTCGGATTGCTTCCTTGCCGGCGTTGATCAGTTCCCAGTCTTCGTGCCCCGCTTCGGTGGCCTCCCATTGACCGAGCACGCCATTTTCGCTGTGCAGGATCACTTCCTTCGCTTTCGACAGATGATCGGCGACAAGCGTTGGCAAACCGATCCCGAGATTCACATACGAACCGGCGGGAATATCTCGCGCGACGCGAGCGGCCAGTAGATTGCGCGACTCCTGATTCATCTCATTCTTTCTCCGTCTGCACTGTTATTCAATGTGTTCGACGACTGCCGCGCAACACCACGCGATTGACGAAAATTCCTGGCGTGACGATCGTCTCCGGATCGAGCTCGCCCAGCGCGCACACCTGCGAGACTGCCGCGACCGTCGTCTTCGCCGCCATCGCCATAACGGGGGCGAAGTTTCGCGCGGTCTTGTTGTAGATCAGGTTGCCCCAGCGATCGGCCGACTTGGCATTGACCAGCGAGAAGTCGACATGAATCGGGTACTCAAGCACGAAATCGCGCTCGTCGATCCGGCGTGTTTCCTTGTTCTCGGCGAGCATGGTGCCGAAACCTGTCGGCGTGTAAAAGGCGCCTATTCCGCAGCCGGCAGCACGCAGGCGTTCCGCGAGCGTCCCTTGCGGCACGACTTCGAGCTCGATCTGGCCGGCCCGATATAACGCCTCAAAAGCGTAGGCGTCTTTCTGGCGTGGAAACGAGCAGATCAGTTTGCGCACCCGGCGCTCCCTCAGGAGTGCCGCGAGGCCGAAATCTCCATTGCCGGCGTTGTTGCTGACAACGACCAGATCTTTCGCTCCCTGCTCAATCAATGCGTCGATCAGTTCATTGGGCATACCGGCTCCGCCGAATCCGCCGATCGCAATCGTCGCGCCATCGGCTACATCCCGAACGGCATCCTGTGCTGTGCTGCAAATCTTGTTGATCATGTCTCTCGTTGGCCTCACTCGGCGACAGGAGCGCTCCGGCTGTGCGTCACGCTCGATGGACGTAGCGTGCCATGCCAATATGAGGCCCACAATTTGCAGATCCGCAACCGTCTTTAAGCTGGGGTTAAGACCGGTCCTCACCGATCCAACGTGCAAATGGCCGGACAGACAGTCCGCATTAAGAAACGCAAAACACGGATTCAACAATACAAACTTCGCAAATACCGGGCACAACCGCATAGTGCGGAAACCGCCCGCGCTGCCGCCGAGCACCGACATCGCAGGGTGATGAATCATCGGAGGAAATACCCTTGCCCAGCACAACCGACACCTTCTCCCAGTGGCGCAACAAGCAGGAAAGCATCTCGGAGGAGGTCAGCCGCTATCCGATCATCGCGCTGTCCGCAACGTTGGACATCACGGCAATCAGCCACACCGTGCCGCCGCTATGGCACTGGCTGTATTTCCTACCCACGGCCCCACTCGCCGAAATCGGTCCCGACGGGCACCCAAAGCGTGGTGGCTTCCTTCCGCCTGTGGCCTTGCCGCGCCGCATGTGGGCGGGCGGACGTCTGACGTTCCATGCGCCTTTGCTGCCTGGCGAAGCCGTTGAGCGCAGGTCCACCATCACGGAGATCGAGCACAAATCGGGACGCTCAGGCTCGCTGGTGTTCGTCACCGTGCAGCATGAAATTATCTCGGCCGATGGCGCGCTCAAGATCAGCGAGCAGCAGGACATCGTCTACCGCGATGCGCCGCAACCGGGTGCGCCCGCTGCGCAACCCACGCGCGCACCCGATGGCGCGGTTTGGCAGCGTGCGATTACGGTCGGTCCGGTCCTACTTTTCCGATATTCGGCGCTGACCTTCAACAGCCATCGAATTCACTATGACCATCCCTATGCGACCGAGCAGGAGGGCTATCCGGGTCTTGTGGTTCATGGGCCGCTAATTGCGACACTGCTGGCTGACCTGATCCGTCGCGAGCGACCGGACGCCACGCTGCGGCAGTTCAGCTTCAAGGCAATTCGCCCGACCTTCGCAGACCACCCATTTTCACTGTGCGCGAAGCCATCTGACGACGGTGCGACCATCGACCTGTGGGCCAAGGACCACGAAGGTTATCTGACGATGCGAGCGAATGCCGTACTTACTTCAAACTGATTAAGTCGTCCCCTATGCAAACGACCACCCACGACGCATACCAAGACATTCGCGACGCCGTTCGCGATCTTTGCCAGCAATTCCCCTCTGAGTACTTTCGGAAGATCGATGAGGAGCGGGGCTATCCGGAAGCCTTCGTCGATGCGCTGACTCAGGCCGGCTGGCTCGCTGCACTCATTCCGCAAGACTATGGCGGCTCGGGGCTGGGGCTGACAGAGGCCTCGGTCATCATGGAGGAGATCAACCGCTCAGGTGGTAATTCGGGCGCGTGCCATGGTCAGATGTACAACATGGGAACGCTGCTGCGCCATGGTTCGGCGGAGCAAAAGCGCAAGTATTTGCCCAGGATCGCCACTGGCGAGTTGCGCCTTCAATCGATGGCGGTCACCGAGCCAAGCGCCGGCACCGATACGACCAGGATCAAGACGAGCGCTGAGCGCCGCTCCGATCGTTACGTCATCAATGGGCAAAAGGTATGGATCTCGCGGGTCCAGCACTCCGATCTGATGATCCTGCTCGCCCGCACGACGCCGCTGAGCGACGTCAGAAAGAAGTCAGAGGGCATGTCGATCTTCATCGTCGATTTACGCGAAGCGATCGGTCATGGGCTGGCCGTACGGCCCATTCCGAACATGGTGAACCACGAAACGAACGAGCTATTTTTCGATAATCTCGAAATCCCCGCTGAAAACCTGATCGGTGAAGAAGGCCAAGGGTTCAAGTACATACTCGACGGCCTGAACGCGGAGCGCACGCTGATCGCCGCAGAATGCGTTGGCGATGGTTACTGGTTCATTGACAAGGTGTCGAAGTACGTGAAAGAGCGCATCGTGTTCGGACGATCCATCGGCCAGAATCAGGGCGTGCAGTTCCCCATCGCGCGGGCCTTTGTCAATGTCGAGGCGGCAAGCCTGATGCGTTTCGAGGCGGCCCGTCGCTTCGACGCGCACGAACCCTGCGGCGCGCAGGCCAATATTGCCAAGCTGCTGGCGGCGGATGCCTCATGGGAAGCAGCAAACGCCTGCCTGCAGTTTCACGGTGGGTTTGGGTTCGCATCCGAGTATGACGTCGAACGCAAGTTCCGCGAGACGCGGCTCTATCAGGTCGCGCCGATCTCGACCAATTTGATCCTCTCGTACGTGTCCGAGCATATCCTGGGCCTGCCCCGCTCGTTCTGAGGCGATCGTTCTCGAGACGGCGGGTTCGCCCGCCGAAGTCGGGGAAGGAATGCGCGCCGCGCCGGGCAACTCGGGCGCGGTGCGAACCGGTGCACTCATGCCATTTGTCAGACGGCTCAGGGAGCCCGGTATGGCACGCTACACGACGTTGCTTTGCGAGTAACGCTCAATCAGGCGATGCGCGAACTCCTGCGCAAAACTCGACAGAGCATTCAGGTCGCGCGCGCAAACCTGGAACGTGCGTATGGCCCACGGATCACGCAACGCGCACGAGCCAATTAACTGATCGCCCTTCAAACGTGCGAACGCAGCTTTCGGTAGAATCGCAATCCCCGCTCCCGCGGAGACCATGCGGCAGATCGCATCATAGCTCGCGACATGGACGCGAATCGTCATTGGCTTGTGTGCCGCCGCGGCAGCCCGGTTCAGGAAGATCTGGATGGCACTGCCTTCCAGAAGCGCGACGAACGAATACGAAAGGGATGCTTCGAACGACACATCAGGCCGCTCCAGCAATGGGTGTCCCAACGGCGCAATCAGAATCAGTGCACTTGATACAAACGGCATCGCCTGTAACCCACCAGTCGCCACGTTGCCGGAAATGATGCCGAGATCCGCGCCACCCTCTCGCACGATACGCACGATATCGTCACTGAGTCGTTCGCGAACGTCGATGTGGATATCGGGATGAATGCACAGGTAGTCGCCAATCACCGGCGGCAGATATTCCGTAATCGCCGTCGTATTGCCGACCAGTCGCAATTGTCCAGTCAGGCCTGGGGCAAACTGCTGCAACTCCCCTGTCAGCTTTTCCAGTTCGGCCAACACAACCCGCGCGTGCCGTAAGTAGACTTCGCCAGCGGTAGTTAGCGCTACACCCTGTGATGAACGCTGGAGCAAGCGAATACCCAGCGTGTCTTCCAGGTTCTTAATGCGGTTGCTCACCGCCGGCACGGAAAGGAATGAACGCTCTGCGCCGCGCGTGAGACTGCGCGTCTCAGCGATATTGACGAACAGGCGGAAATCAGTGATATCGAACGCCACAGCCATCTTCTGGTCTCTCTACTCGCTGCCGACACCGTAACCATAACGGGGGGACGTTAGGAAGGCAGTATACCGCGCGCGAAACGAGCCGCCGCCGGTCTCGGGCAAACTGAGTCAGAAGCGCAAGGGAGCGTTATCCGGGAGCCCGGCAATCGCTTGCCGCCCGGTAACCGGGGCGAGCGACCTGGTTGCGCGCGACGTATCACCAGCTTGCCGGCTCAAACAGAAAGCCTTGTCCCTCGCGCCGGATGTACCCACAATGTGGCTCGCCGAAATGCACGGGCAGCAATAGCGCACCACGATCTGCGACACGATTCAGGCATTCCAGGCGCGTCTGTCGCGCGATGTCTGGTCGAATGCAATATCCGGAATTCACATCCGGGCGCACAATCTGGAGCGGGCTATGAAAAACGTCGCCACAGAACAGGCCTTCCTCACCGCGCGAGCGGACACGGAACGTCAACTGACCTGGGCTATGGCCGGGGGCAGGCTCGACCTGCAGACAATCGGCGATTTCGCGAGTCGGATCGATCATCTCGGCCAAACCTTCGTTCACGATCGGCATGACGCTGTCAAAAAATGATTCGCCGAAGACATCGATTACGCCCGCTTCCTTGTTTCGACCCTCAGCGCAGAACACAAAGTCGTCGTTCGGAAGGTAGTAGCGAGCGTTCGGGAAGGTCGGCACCCAGCGATTGTCCTGCCACGTCGTGTTCCAACCCACGTGGTCCGCATGCAAATGGGTCATCACCACATGCGTGACTTTCTCCGGTGGAGCGCCTGCCGCAGTCATCCACTCCCTCACTAGCCCGTTGAGCATGTTCATCCGGGCGATACCCGGCCGGGGCTTGAAGTTGCCCACGCCCGTATCGATCACGATGATATTGCTGCCGGCGTGCACGACCCAAAACTGAATCGTGACGATCAGCCTGTTCATGTGCGCGATCCAGTGGTTCGGATGCATCATCGCAGCGTGCTCATCTAGCACCGACGGATCGATCTCCGGGAACAGGAATGCAGGGTCGTGAGTGGGACCTGCGTATTCAAGAATTCGGGTCACTTTCAAATCGCCAATCATGCGAGATTGCATCATGTCTTGTCTCCTCGATCTAATGCACCGCACCGCGGTGGTTTTGATACGCCCATGAGCCGGAGCACATGGTAATCATTCAATGCGTTCGAACAGCGCAGCCATCCCTTGCCCACCGCCGACGCACATTGTCTCCAAACCATACCGGCTCCCGCGACGAGCCATTTCGTGCAGCAGCGTGGTCATGATACGCAGTCCCGTCGCACCGATCGGATGGCCGAGCGAAATTCCCGATCCGTTGACGTTGATGTTGGACAGGTCGTCGATCTTCCAATGCCGGAGGACCGCGAGCACTTGTGCCGCGAACGCCTCGTTGACCTCGATCAGGTCCATCTGACGCAACGTCAAGCCCGTCCTGCGCAGTAACTTCTCGACGGCTGGCACGGGCCCGATGCCCATGCGTGCCGGATCGCAGCCCGCTGCCGCCCAGCCGACCAGCCGTGCAAGCGGCTTCAACCCATATCGCCGCGCATAGTCTTCGCTTACGACAAGGCAACCGGCCGCCGCGTCGTTCTGCTGACTGGCATTGCCAGCCGTCGACACGCCACCGGGCAACAGAGGCCTCAGCGCGCCCAGACGCTCCATCGACACGTCGGTCCGCACGCCTTCGTCCACCCGTACCTGCTCGACGCCGATTTTTTGGGGAACGTCGATCGGAATTACCTCGGGATCAAATCGCCCCTCGCGCCATGCCGCTGCGGCGCGCTGGTGGCTCAGCATGGCCAGTTCGTCCGAGGCCTCGCGCGTAATTCCGTAATCGACGGCGAGATTTTCAGCGGTTTCTGGCATTCCAGAAATGCGCCCAAACCTCGACTCAGGCTGCGAGCGCTCCCGGCCGCGCTCCAACCGGTCATGCAGCTTCACCGTTCCACTGCGCGAGCCCCAGCGCATATCCGTCGTGTAATACTCGATGTTGCTCATACTCTCCACGCCGACCACCAGCACCGCATCCGCAGCGCCAGTCTGGACGGCCATGGCTCCGTTGACCAGCGCCTGCACACCCGATCCGCATCGGCGGTCAAGCGTATAACCGGGCACCTCGATGGGTAATTCCGCGAGTAGTGCCGAATACCGCCCCATGCAAGGCGCTTCGCTTGATGCGTATGATTGCGAGACGACAACCTCATCAAGCGTTTTGGGGGCGACGCCGGTACGTGCCATCAACGCTTTGATGACTGCCGCGGCGAGTGCATCGGCGCTCATCGGTGCAAGCGACCCTCCAAATTTCCCAATGGGTGTTCGAAGGGGAGAAACGATCAATGCATCACGCATGAGGGAAATCCAATGTGGGTTGATGTCTCCGGGAGTTGCAGCATGACTGAGAGTGTCGGACGAGCCAATTTTTCTTTTCGAAAGGTATCTTTCCCATAACTTTAATGACGATGGATTCGTCACTCGCCATCCTCCCATACCCCATTTCATTACACACAAGTCTGCAGCTCAAGCTCGCGTGCGTATCTGATGCCGGCGGCAAAATTCACCACTTGCTGCATGCCTAGCCAGACGGTTTTGACGCCAGGCTCGCCGTCACCTTTGCGGGCGAGGAAGCCGCCGAGCCTGGCGACGAGCCGTACTACTTCGTTTAGCCGCGGCGAGTTGTCAGGCGGGGCCTTCTTATTCAGGATGAAGGCGGCCTTCCATTCATCGGGCTCGAATGGCAGTCCTGCATCGAGGTCAGGGCCGGTTCGACCAGACCGCATGAGACGGGCAATGCGCCACGCCACCACCATGAACACCGCCAGCGCCCGCTCGATGGGCTCGATCGTGCTCAGTTGTAGCGCCCCGACTCGGCAACCGTTCCTCAGCACATGAAAGACGGTTTCCACCTCCCAGCGGGCTCGGTACCAATCGATCAGCCGCGCGGCCTCGGCCATATCCGGCACGTTGCGATTGGTCGGCAAGCGCCATTCGATCGGCGTCGCCCCCGGTGGGCGCGTCAATCTCGCGCGCAACGACGCAATTGATCGACACAACACCGCCCTGGCCATCGGGCATGTCGATCCGGCGACTCCAAATTTGCCGCTTAACCTCCCGCGCCCTCCGTCGCTGGCGACCCGGCAACATGAAGCGGATTTCACCAAGCGGCTCGCCTTGCGTAGCGTGATCCCAGAGTCATTGGCCCTCGGGCAACACGCGATTTTGCTGGGCGCGAATCAGCCAGTCGGCCGGGCAACCCAAATCGCGCGCTTTGGCTCATGTCGCTCTCAGCAAAGCGCATTCTGTTTGCCAAAAGCCCCCTTTTCGAAACGCCGATTGTCTATTTCAGATACGTTTTGCATGATGTCCTCTCGTGATTCCCGCTTTCAAGCGCTCGCGATCATTCTGTCAATGAAACGAGGAGGAATTTCTTGGAATGGCTTGAAGTCAACGGAACAGTGCTCAGATATGAGTTACGCCAGGGCGACCTCCCGCCAACAGTGCTGATTCATGAAATGGGCGGTGCACTCGAAAGCTGGGATATGGTCTGGTCGCTGCTGCCGGCCCATCAGACCCTCCTGCGCTACGATACGCGCGGCTCGGGCTTGTCGGAGAAGTTACTGGACACACCCAGCATTGATTCCCACGCGGAGGATCTCGCCGCTCTACTGGATGCATTGGGCCTCACTGAACCCGTAGTCCTTGTGGGCGTTGCGGTCGGCGCGGGCATCGCAATTCGGTTCGCGGCCCGCTATCCGCATCGCGTCCGGGCGCTCATTGCCATGGCGCCTGCGTGCGGGGTCGCGCCCGACGCACGGGACGCCACGCTCGCACGTGCCAAGGCACTTCGAGAGCAAGGCTTGCGTGAGCTCGTACCAGCGCTGCTCGAACGAACTTGGCCATCGCCGCTACGAACCGATGCGGTGCGCTATGCGACGTTTCGCAGCAGATGGCTGACAGCGGACGCTGCAAGCTTTGCCGGCATATTCGCAATGCTCGCCAAGATGAACCTTGATGACGATATTCCCAAGTTGCCGGCTCGTAGCGTGCTCGTGGCCGGCACATACGATGGATTGCGTCCGCCGCAAGAAATCGACCGACTAGCCGCACTCGCATGCCATATCCAGTCCATTCACGTCGCGTCTGGTCACTTCATGCAGATACAAAGCCCGAAGTGGGTCGCGACGCTCATCCAGGAATTCTCTGCTGGCACGCAAGATTGTGCGGACATCTATCGAAAATTCATTGCCGCCCCCGGCAATCGCTGCGGCGCTGTTCAACACGCCGCATGACGCATGTGACCGTCATTGGCCGCCGCGTCGATCTTCCCATATGACGCGACCGTACACAGATCATGGCGGCGGGCCTGACTTACCACGCCCGGACCGGTCTCACATCACGTTTTTGAAAGGGCCGTCTTTCTGTGCGAATCATTCTGGAGAGTGACTTGAAAATTCTAGTGCCTGTCAAACGCGTCGCCGACTACAACGTTAAGGTGCGCGTGAAATCGAATGGCAGCGGCGTCGATATCGCAAGCATGAAGATGTCGGTGAACCCGTTCGATGAAATTGCCGTTGAGGAAGCAGTACGCTTGCGCGAGGCGGGGATTGCGACTGAGGTCATCGCGGTGTCGTGCGGCGTGACGCAATGTCAGGAGACGCTACGCACAGCGATGGCAATTGGCGCGGACCGCGCGATCCTCGTTGAATCGACAGAGGAATTGCAGCCGCTTGCGGTGGCGAAGATCCTGAAGGCGCTGGTAGACAAGGAGCAGCCTTCGCTTGTCATTCTCGGCAAGCAAGCCATTGACGATGATTCCAACCAAACCGGTCAGATGCTCGCTGCTTTGGCGGCCATGCCGCAGGCGACGTTTGCATACAAGGTCGTTGTAGCCGACGGCAAAGCCACGGTGTCGCGGGAAATCGATGGCGGCGCAGAAAAGCTGTCACTCAAATTGCCCGCCGTGATCACCACCGATCTGCGCTTGAACGAGCCGCGCTATGTGACGTTGCCAAACCTAATGAAGGCGAAGAAGAAGCCGCTCGAGACGTTAAAGCCGGCGGACCTTGGTGTCGATGTGACGCCGCGTCTGAAGACGCTGAAAGTGGCTGAGCCGCCGAAGCGGTCCGCGGGCGTGATGGTGCCTGACGTGAAAACGCTGGTCGAAAAATTGAAAAACGAAGCCAAGGTTCTGTAAGGAGACGAACGAAAATGTCAATTTTGGTGATTGCAGAACATGACAGCGCATCGATCAGGGCTGCGACGCTGAATACGGTCGCGGCCGCGCACGAAGTCGGCAAACTCGTCGGTGGAGACATTCACGTACTTGTCGCAGGTTCAAACGCGCGAGGCGCTGCCGATGCTGCGGGGAAGATCCCGTGCGTTTCCAAGGTGCTGCTCGCCGATGCGCCACAACTCGCCGAAGGACTGGCGGAGAACGTCGACAGAACAGTGCTGAACATCGCGCAGAATTACTCGCACATTCTAGCGCCGGCGACGGCTTACGGCAAAAACATAGCACCGCGTCTCGCCGCGCATCTGGACGTCGCGCAAATCAGCGACATCACCGCAGTCGCCACCGCCGACACGTTCGAGCGCCCGATCTACGCCGGCAACGCGATCGCGACCGTGCAATCCCAGGATCCGATCAAGGTGATCACAGTGCGTTCAACCGGCTTCGACCCGGTCGCAGCGGAAGGCGGCAGCGCGGCGGTCGAGACGATCGAGGCCGCTGCGGATGCCGGTATCTCGCAATTCGTGAGCCGCGAGTTGACGAAACTGGATCGTCCGGAACTGACGTCGGCATCGATCATCGTGTCGGGTGGTCGTGGGCTCGGCAGCGGTGAGAACTACACGACAGTTCTCGAGCCGCTGGCGGACAAACTCGGCGCAGCGCTGGGTGCATCCCGCGCCGCCGTCGACGCGGGCTTCGTCCCGAACGATTACCAAGTCGGCCAGACCGGCAAGATCGTCGCGCCGCAGTTGTACGTGGCGGTCGGCATCTCGGGAGCGATCCAGCATCTGGCCGGTATGAAGGATAGCAAAGTGATTGTCGCAATAAATAAGGACGCGGAAGCACCGATCTTCGGCGTCGCCGATTACGGCGTCGTCGGTGACTTGTTTGCGGTTGTGCCTGAACTGATTGCGGCGCTCTGACGCCCGGTCGGCCTAACTTGCCACTTGAGAATTCAGATGTCACATCTCAGCATGTCGCAGCCCCGATCGCTTCTGTTTGTCCCGGGCAGTCAGCCGGATCGCTTCAATAAAGCGCTCAACAGCGGCGCGGATACCGTAATTATCGATTTGGAGGATGCGGTAAAGCCCGACGCGAAGGACGACGCACGTCGCGCCGTCGCTGCATGGGCCGCGCCTGACCGGCAGGTCTTGTTACGGGTCAACGCGAATGGAACGCCGTGGTTCACTGAGGATGCGCAACTCGCCAGGCTGCGCGGTGTTACGGGCATTGTGCTGCCGAAGGCAGAGAGTGCGTCCGACGTGGTCGCCTTGGTCTCGCTGACGAAAACGAAGCTACCGATCTTTCCGTTGATCGAATCGGCCGAGGGGATGTGGAACGCGATGGCGATCGCAAACGCGCCCTTTGTTCACCAGCTTATGTTTGGCACGCTGGATTTCATCGCAGACATGGGGATCGAATCCGATGGCGGTGAACTCGATCCCTTCCGCGCCCAACTCGTCATGATTTCTCGAGTCGCGGGCATCCATCCGCCCATCGACGGGGTTACACCCGCCATCGACGATGTCGAGCGCCTGGCCACCGAGACAAGGAATGGCAAGCGGCGAGGATTCGGCGGAAAGTTGTGCATTCATCCAAAGCAGGTCGCCACCGTGAATCAATGCTATGCACCGTCCGAGTCGGAGCTCGCGTGGGCGAGGCGCGTGCTCGATGCATCGGAGAAAGCCAACGGAGCGGCGATCTCGATCGACGGCAGAATGGTCGACCGTCCGGTGGTGCGCCGTGCGCAGCGTCTGGTCGATCTGGCTCGCGCCTGATTCACACCGTTTTCCTCCAACGTGACGCAAACGTCCGTAGTTGGCCGGTCCAGATTTCCGCCACGTGGGGACGACGACTTCCGACCCTGAACGGTCGGTCGCCGCCCTGGGGCTCGCCGAAAAACGGCCAGTCGATGATTGAATTCACCGGCTGCCACAATGAGACGCCACGGTGTTTCGCAGTATCCGGAGCCAGCATTTCGGCCTGGAACCGATAGAAATTTGATATGAATACAGTCGATCTCGAATAAGGCAAGCCCCATCAAGCAAAGCCATTTGGCTGGCTACCAAGCGCTGAACAGAATTCCAGTGGTGAGTGAATTCGGCATGACAGTGCGGACACTTCGGATTTTCACCCGGACAAAATCTCCCCCGCAAGGGCACTTCTGCAAAGTGACTGCAATGCGGTCATGCAGTTCTTGCGAAGGCTTTGATGGGTACACGAGCGCCTTGTCTTGTTCGCGGTGGACAACGGTTGAGCAGGTATCGCAATGAAAGTGAGGGAAACTCTCGCTCATGCCACTGGACTGCCATGCAGGCGTCAATCGTGTGCGTGACGGACACTTCATTGAACCGGCCCAAGGCGCGTTTGCCGTGTAGTAGACAACCTTCATTACGCTCTACCGAGTTGCTGTAGTGCTTCGATCATTCTCGCTCCCCACTGTCGGGTATCTTCAGTGTATCGGGGGCTAATCTCAGAACTGGTATACAGCGGCAAGCGGGGAGTATGAGGAGGGCGGTGGCGGTTGACGGAGAATGTTGCTTTCTCACGGTAACAAACCCCGCAACCGAGTTCCACCACGGTGGCGAAACGTGCGCAGGAAGAGAGCAGCAGTCAAACAGCAGCAACGGAAATGAAGGGGCTGCTGGGCCTGGACGATCTGATCGAACAAGGCGCGCGGCAAATTATCCAACAGGCCATCGAGGCGGAATTGGCGGGAATGCTCGAACGGTATTCGAACGTGACGACGCCGGAGGGTCGGCGCGCCGTCATGCGTAACGGCTACTTGCCCGAGCGCGAGATCGTCACGGCTATCGGCCCGGTGCCGGTTCAAGTACCGAAGGTGCGCGATCGCCCGGGTTCGGGCGTGAAGTTCAATTCGAACCTCGTGCCGCCATATGTGCGCCGCTCGCCGCGGGTGTCGGCCGCGTTGCCGTGGCTGTACCTGCGCGGCGTGTCCGCAGGCGACATGAGCGAAGCGTTGAGCGTGCTGGTGTGGGCGACGATGCCAAAGGGCTTTCGCCGAACGTCGTGGTGCGGCTGAAGGCACAATGGGCAGAAGAGTTTGAGCAGTGGAACAAGCGCGATCTGAAGCACGCGCGATGGGCTTGTGGGCGGCGCTTGAGGAAGTGGTCCCGCAGACCAAGCAACAACGCTGCTGGTTTCGCAAGATAGGCAACTTGCTTAACGCGTTGCCCAAGGCGCAGCATGGCCGTGTAAAGACGGACCTGGCACAGATTGGAATGCTGCCACGCGAGCCGAATCGCTCGCCGCCTTCGAGCGATTCGTGGCGACGTATGGCGCCAAGTATCCGAAGGCCGTCGCGAAGCTTACCAAGGACCGCAACGAACTGCTTGCGTTCTACGACTTCCCGGCAAAGCACTGGCAGCCCCTGCGAACAACCAATCCGATCGAATCGACGTTCGCCACCGTGCGTCATCGCACCAGCCGTGCACGCAATTGCCTGTCGCGCGCGACGTTCGTCTGCGTGGCGTTTAAGCTCATCGAGTCGGCCGAGCAGTCGTGGCATCGCATTCGCGGCGCCGAGAGAATCGAACAGCTTCTGACGGGCATTCCCTTCGAGGACGGCATCCCGGTGATCGAAAGCACACCGGCTCAGCAACCGCTTGCTGCTTGATCATGCTCCGCTCGCATACACCAGACTTGACATTAACTCGCCCCGTTGGTTGACGGTCGTAGTATCCGAACGCTAAACGTGATTGATGATTTCAACCGCGAGGCGCTGGGCATCGCGGTGGATTTCTCGTTGCCGTCCGAGCGGGTGATTCGCACGCTGAAGCAGCATATCGAATGGCGCGGCAAACCGAAGGCAATACGCTGTGACAACGGCCCGGAATACCTGCGTGCCGCCATTGTGACGTGGACGCAGAAGCAGGGCATCCGGCTGGAATACACCGAGCCGGGCAAGTAAGCGCAGCAGAACGCGTACATCGAACGGTTCAATCGGAGCGCTCGATACGAATGGCTCTCGCAATATCTGTGGGAAGACCTGGAGCAGGTTCGGCAGGCAGCGGCCGACTGGATGTGGACTTACAAACACGAACGCATCAAGTCAAAACTAAAAGGGCTGAGTCCTGTGATGTGCAGAACACAGCCCCTACGGCCCTAGCCGAAAACTGTCCAACTTTCTGGGGTCAGTTCATGAGGAAGGCCCTATTCATGTTCAGCCGTCACTTTCGGGCGGCTACCCAGTCAGCGGCCGCGTGGCGCGCCGGTTGAGGCGCTCGGGGCAGTCGGGGCGGTCGCGACGAAGTTTCGTCACACGCTCCGACTGGCCGTTACTTGTTGACGAGCCGCGCGGGCACGGCGAGCGTGAGCAGCGCGCCAAGAATCATGAAAGCGGTGAGCAGGAACATGCCGCTATTGGTGCTCTGGGTGGCGTCTTTGAGAAAGCCGATCAGGTAAGGGCCCACGAAGCCGGCCAGATTGCCCAGTGCGTTGATCATCGCGATACCTGCCGCAGCGGCGGTGCCGCCCAGAAACGCCGTGGGCAGGCTCCAGAACAGGGGCAGCACGATCATGATGCCCATCGTGGCGAGGGTCAGGGCGAACATGGCGAGTTGTGTGTTGTGGCTCCACGTCGTGGACAGGAACAGGCCGATGGCGCCAACGAAGGCGGGAATCGCGATATGCCAGCGGCGCTCGCCGCGCAGATCGGAGCGACGCCCGACCAGGACCATCGCGATCACCGAGAAGAAATACGGAATCGCCGTGAGCAGGCCGATCTGCAGTGGATCGGTCACGCCCGTGGTCTTGATGATCGTCGGCAGCCAGAAACCCACGCCGTACAGGCCGATCACGAACGAGAAATAGATCAGGCTCAACATCCACACCCGCGGGCTGCAGAACACCTGGCGCAACGGCAGATCTTCCTTGTTCAGCACATCGGCGCTGATATTGCGCTCGAGCATCGACTTTTCGGCATCGCTGAGCCATTTGGCGTCGCGAATCCGGTCGTCGAGCACGAACAGCACGGCGAGTCCGATCACCACCGACGGAATAGCCTCGATCAGGAACATCCACTGCCAGCCGGCGAGTCCGTTCACGCCGCTCATGTCCTTGAGGATCCAGCCGGAGATCGGCCCGCCGATGAGGCCCGACAATGCCACGGCGGTCATGAACCACGCGGTCATGCGTCCTCGCCGCGACGCCGGGTACCAGTAGGTGATGTAGAGAATGATGCCGGGGAAGAAGCCCGCTTCGGCCACGCCGAGCAGGAATCGCATGATGTAGAACATCTCTGGCGTGGTGACGAACATCGTCGCGCCAGAGATGATGCCCCACGTGATCATGATGCGCGCGATCCACACGCGCGCGCCCACGCGGTGCAGGATCACGTTGCTCGGTACCTCGAAGATGAAGTAGCCGAGGAAGAAGATGCCAGCGCCGAGACCGAACACGGTCTCGGAGAATTTCAGGTCGCCGACCATCTGCAATTTGGCGAAGCCGATGTTCACGCGGTCGAGATACGCGACCACATAACACAGCAGCAGGAAAGGAATCAGCCGCCAGCCGACCTTGCGATAGGTGGCCGCTTCAAAGTCCGCCGACGGCGCGTCGGAAAGGTGTGAGGGGGGCGTCGGAACGCTGTTCATACAGAATCTCCTCCGGTTTGACGTTGTGTTGTCTGTCGTTATGGTGTGAGTGCGACAACTAGGGGTGCTACCGACTGAAAAATCGTGGGCCGATCAGATGCAGCGCCCGCCGTCGACCTCCAGGCAGACGCCGGTGATGAAGGCGGCTTCGTCGCTGGCGAGATAGAGGCAGGCGTTGGCGATGTCCTGAGGTTTGGAGAAGCGCCCGAGCGGAATTCCGGCGACGAACTTGGCGCGGTTCTCGAGGGTATTGGGCACGCCCATGAACTCGGCCGTGAGTCCCGTGTCGCCGATGACCGGGTTGACGCAATTCACGCGGATGTTGTGCGGGCCGAACTCGGCGGCCATGGCCTTGCTCGCGGTAATCACGGCTCCTTTGCTGCCGTTGTACCAGACCAGCCCTGGGCGGGGACGCACGCCGGCCGTCGACGCGATGTTGATCATCACGCCAGCGCCACGTTGCACGAAATACGGCATGACGGCGCGTGCGCTCCAGAAGATGCCTTTGACGTTGACCGCATAGACGCGGTCGAACTCGGCCTCCGTGACTTCGAGCAGCGGCTTGTTGCGATGCGTGGTGCCCGCGTTGTTGACCACGATGTCGAGATGGCCGAAGCGCGTGACGGCTTCGTCGAGCAAGGTGACGTGGTCGTCTTCGCGCGATACGTCGCCATACACGAACGCGGCGCGTCCGCCCGCCGCGACGATGTCGCCGGCCACGCGCTCGCCGGCCTCACGGTTCAGATCGTTCACGATGACAGCCGCGCCTTCGCGTGCGAACGTTTTGGCGATGCCCTCGCCGAAGCCGGAGCCGGCGCCCGTGACGATGGCGACTTTCTCTTGCAAACGCATGCCTTGTCTCCTGAGTTGCCTTGTGATGGCAAAGCGCCGCACGCAGGGTGTGCGTTGCGTGCTTCGCCTCGATCTAAGTCAGGTTGCGTGCTGCGGGGTGCTGCAAATCACCCGTGCCTGATGGCGACGGTCTTGAGGGTGGTGAAGCCGTAGAGCGCTTCAAAGCCCTTCTCGCGTCCGTGACCGGAGTGTTTCATTCCGCCGAACGGCAGCTCTACACCGCCACCTGCGCCGTAGTTGTTGATGAACACCTGTCCGGCGCGAATGTCGCGAGCCAATCGCATCTGGCGTGCGCCGTCGCGTGTCCAAACGCCGGCGGCAAGCCCATAGAGCGTACCGTTGGCCAATCGCACGGCGTCAGCCTCGTCGGTAAACGGCATGGCGGCGAGCACCGGGCCGAACACTTCCTCGCGGGCGAGGCGATGCGTGGCAGGTACGTCGCGCAAAAGCGTCGGGGCTTGATAAAACCCCGCCTGCGGGGCGCTGCCGATGACTTCGCCCTGCGACATCACGGCGATGCCGTCATGCTGCGCTTCGGACAGGAAGTCCCAAACGCGTTGCTGCTGGCGGGCGTTGATCAGTGGGCCGAGATCGAGATCGGCTTGCGACGGTCCCACGCGCAAGTGCGCGAACGCCTCCGCCAAATGCGCGAGCACGCTCTCGTAGGCATCGCGCTCGACGAGCAGACGGCTGCCAGCGGAACACGTTTGCCCGGCGTTCTGCACGATGGCGTTCACCACAACGGGTAGCACGGCGTCCATGTCGGCGTCGGCGAACACGATCTGCGGCGATTTGCCGCCGAGTTCCAGCGTGACCGGCGTATGGTTGTCGGCCGCCATCTGAGCGATCAGCGTGCCGGTCGCGGGCGAGCCGGTAAACGAGATGTGATCGATGCCCGGATGCCGGGCGAGTGCCGCGCCGGCTTCGGCGCCGTAGCCGGTCACGACATTGAGCGCTCCCGGCGGCAGCCCCGCTTCCAGCGACAACTCGGCCACGCGCAGAAGCGAGAGGCACGCGTCTTCGGCCGGCTTGACGACGCAGGCGTTGCCGGTCGCGAGGGCGGCAGCCACGCTGCGTCCGAAGATCTGCAGCGGGTAGTTCCAGGGAATGATGTGGCCAGTCACGCCGTGCGGCTCGCGCAGCGTGAAGACAGTGAAGCCCTGCTGATAGGGAATGGTTTCGCCGTGCAGCTTATCGGCGGCGCCCGCGTAAAACTCGAAGTAGCGCACGATGGCCGCCGCATCTGCACGCGCCTGCTTGAGCGGCTTGCCGGTGTCGCGCGCCTCGAGTTGCGCGAGTTCCTCGTGATGTTTCGCCAGCGTGTTCGCCAGCGCATAGAGCGCGCGGCCGCGCGCCGCAGCGCTGGTGTGTCCCCAGTCACCGTCGAAGGCCGCACGCGCTGCCTTCACGGCGCGATCGATGTCTTCGGCGTCGCCTCGGGCGATCTGGGCGAAGGGTTGCCCGTCGGAAGGGTCAAGGACGGGAATGGCGGGGCTCTTCGCGGGAGCGACCCATTGATTGCCGATGAAGTGTGTCGCTTCGGGCATGTCGAGGGCACCTCGTGTGGGGGTGGGCCTCATTATCACTTAACTCGCGAGGACGTTGGCCGTCCTATGAGGCACATCCGCATAAACACCTAAAATGAGTGCATTGCAATTAAAGAGATTTTATTGCAATTTTTTATCGCCTATCCTTGATCGTAATGAATCGCCAGACGGGCGTCTGGCCGGGCACCACCGTGCGCTGCTCGCTGTCGCGGGCACTGCGGTTTGGTTGTTGAAACAAAGCATTCGGGAGCAGGCAGGCAATGAAAGACGCAGTGACGCGCGAGACGCTGATCCACCGCTTGCAAGCGGCGCTCGGTACCGGTACCGGTGCCGTGCTCAGCGATGAGTCCGATACCGCCGGATATACGGAAGATTGGCGAGGCCGCTACCGGGGCGAGGCGTTGTGCGTGGTGCTGCCGTCGTCCACTACGCAGGTGAGCGATATCGTGAAGCTGTGTGCGGCCGCCGGTGTGCCGATCCTCCCGCAGGGGGGCAACACGAGCCTGTGCGGCGGGGCGGTGCCGCCCACCGACGGCCCGGCCCCCGTCGTTCTGAACCTGGCGCGCATGCGACGCGTCCGGCAGGTCGACGCGGCCAACGGCTCGATGATCGTCGAGGCCGGGTGCATTTTGAAAACGGTGCAGGACACGGCGGCGGAGGTCGGACGTTTGTATCCCGTGAGTCTTGGCGCCGAGGGCTCGTGTCAGATCGGTGGCACGCTGTCGACCAATGCGGGCGGCACGAGCGTGCTGCGTTACGGCAACACGCGCGAGAACGTGCTTGGTCTCGAAGTCGTGCTCGCCGATGGCACCGTTTGGGACGGCCTGCGCGCGCTGCGCAAGGACAATACCGGGCTCGATCTCAAGCAACTGTTCATTGGCGCGGAGGGCACGCTGGGCATCATCACCGCTGCAGCGCTCAAGCTGCATCCGCTGCCCACGCATCACGCGCTCGCGTGGTTTGCGCCGCGCGATCCGGCCGCCGCGCAGCAGATTCTCGGCATGTTCCAGAACGCCTGCGGCTCGCGTCTGTCGGCGTTCGAGATCATGAATCGTCACCAGCTCGATCTGGTATTGGGCAATGTACCGAATCGCCGCAATCCGCTCGCGGGCGCGCATGACTGGCATGTGCTTGTCGAGTTGGGCGACACGCGTGACGCGCAAGGACTCGAAGCCGTACTCACGCAAACGTTGGGCGAGGCCATCGAGCGCGGACTGGTCGACGACGCAGTCGTCGCAGCGAGCGAAGGCCAGCGCGCCGATCTCTGGGAAGTGCGCCACAGCGTGAGCGAAGCGAACAAGAAGGCCGCCGTTGGGCTCACGACGGACTGCGCCGTGCCGGTGTCGCGCGTGTCCGAATTCATCGATGCCGCCACGCGCGCCGTGCACGCCGTCGTGCCGGGGCTCGACATCGCCGTCGTCGGCCATATGGGCGACGGCAACGTGCATTTCATCCCGATGTTTTCGTTTGCCGCGTGGGCGGCGCTGCCCGACAGTGCGGCGATGGGCGACGCCATGCGCGCCTGCATCAACGACATCGCCGCGCGTCTGTGTGGCACGTTCAGCGCAGAGCATGGCGTCGGGCAGACGGGCCTGCCGCTCATGCAGCGATATAAGGCGCCGGCGGAGCTGGCTCTCATGCGTGCCGTGAAGGCGGCGCTCGACCCCAACCAGTTATTCAATCCGGGACGTCTCGTTCCCTGAGTCATTTCACGTGTTGCTGTTTGTTTTGCCATAACTGCGTGCGCGGCGGGTGTACCGAAGTAGCCGTCCGTCGCCGCGCCCACCCTCCCAGACAAGACCGGAGATCATGATGAAACGCAAGACCTTCGCAAGCCCGCTCGACACCACCGACAACCACGCGGCACCGCTCGCGCAGCCGGGCCGTCGCACGGCCATGAAGACGGCGCTCGCCGGTGCCGCCGCCGTGGCATTTCCGTTCGTGTGGACGCCTTCGCGGGCCGCGACCAAGCGCATCGTCGTGCGCGACGATGGCGGCATCTACACCAAGGCGTACGACGCCGTGTTCTACAAGCCGTTCGCCAAGGCGTCCGGCATCGAGGTGGTCGGCGTGCAGGCTAACGCGGAGCCGACCGCTCAGATCAAGAGCATGGTCGAGGCGGGCAGCTATACGTGGGACATGGCCAAGATCAGCCAGCCCGCGATCCTGCTGTTGACGGGGGGCGGCAAGGAGTATCTGGAGCGCCACGGTCTTGAGTCGGATCCGGTCATCGCGAAGATTCCGCCGCAATACATGTCGCCGTTCGGCGTGGGGACCAACATTTATTCGACGGTGCTCGCGTATCGCACCGACGCGTTCAAGGGCCGCAAGGCGCCGGCGTCCTGGGCCGATCTGTGGAACGTGAAAGATTTCCCGGGCCGCCGCTCGATCCGCAAATACCCGTTCGACACCGTCGAAGAATCGCTGCTGGCCGACGGTGTGGCACCGGGGTCGGTTTATCCGTGCGACTTCGACCGCGCGTTCAAGAGTCTGGACAAGATCGCCAAGCATGTCGACGTGTGGTGGACCACAGGGGCGCAGGTCGAGCAGATGCTCGGTTCTGGCGAAGTCGACATGGTCGCCACGTGGGCCTCGCGCGCGCAGTCGGCGCAGGCCAACGGCGTGCCGGTGCAGATCGTGTGGAACCAGAACATCTGGGGCTGCGATAACTGGTCGATCCTCAAGGGCACGCCGAACGCTGCGGCTTGCCGCGAGTTCATCAAGTTCGCGAGCGATCCGAAACGTCAGGCGGAACTGGTCAAATTTTTCCCCGCCGGTCTGACGCAACCCGAAGCGTTCAACTACGTGAAACCCGAGATCGCCAAACAATGCCCCACGTTCCCCGAGAACATGAAGAGCGGCGTGCAGATCAACGCGAAGTTCTGGCAGCAGAACCAGAGCGTGGCGCTTGAGCGATTCAACCGTTGGATCCTGACCTGATCCTCGCCTGCGGTTCCGTTTCATGCTTTTTCGAGTGCTGATCTCATGACCGTTGCCAACCTCCAAGTCTCGGGCCTGTCCAAGCGCTACGGCGATTTCGTCGCGCTTGCACCGACCGATCTCGATGTCGCCCAGGGCGAATTTCTGACCTTGCTCGGCCCAAGCGGCTCGGGCAAGACCACGTTGCTCTCGCTCATCGCGGGTCTGTCGCAGCCCGACGCGGGCGCGATTCGCATCAACGGGGTCGATGTCACGTACGGCGCGCCGTACGAGCGCGACATCGGTATGGTGTTCCAGAACTACGCGCTGTTCCCGCACATGACCGTGGCGGAGAACATCGCGTTCCCGTTGCAAATGCGCCGCACCGACGCGCAGACGGCTCGCAAGATGGTCATGAACGCGTTGGAGATGGTGCACCTGCCGCATGTGGCAGAGCGCTATCCACGCGAACTCTCGGGCGGGCAGCAGCAGCGCATTGCGCTCGCGCGCTGCATGGTCTATCGGCCGTCGATCATTCTGATGGATGAGCCGCTGGGCGCGCTCGACAAGAAGCTGCGCGATCACATGCAGCTCGAGATCAAGCGCATTCACCGAGAACTCGGCACCACCATCGTGTACGTGACCCACGATCAGGAAGAAGCGATGACGATGTCGGATCGCATTTGTCTGATGAACGCCGGGGAGATCGCGCAACTGGGCACACCGGACGACCTGTATTTCCGTCCGAACAGTGTGTTCGTTGCCGACTTCCTCGGTGAGTCCAACCTGCTCGACGCCACGGTGCTCGAGCGCTCGGGCGACCAGGTCCGCGTGGCGATGCCGGGCGTCGAGGGGACGAATGGCGCGGGGGCCATGGTCTACGACCCGAAGATTGAGCGCGGCCGTCCGGTCAAGCTGTTGTTGCGCCCGCAGAACCTGCACGTTCGCGATGGGGGCGATGGGGTCGATGACGGCGATGGGAGCGGCAGCCACGACCAGGCGACGATCTCGGCAACGCTCACCGACATCGTGGTCACGGGCGGCATGACAAAGCTGTATCTGCGCTCGCCGGTCACGGGCGGCGGGGTGAGCGAAGTGGACAATGCTGGCAATGTGGGCAAGGCGCTCGTGGCGGCGTTCCCGACGCATCGCCGGGGCAATCGCTTCGAGATCGGGCAGACGCTGGGTCTGGCCTGGCGTGCCGACGACGCCGTGGCGATCGCGGGGTAAGCGATGAGTGCATCTGCCGTGGTTCGTCCTTCGTCATCCCATCCCGTCCAGGCGCCGTCGCGCCGGCCCCGCTGGCGTGCGCGCCTGCGTCCGGTGCTCATGGCTGCGCCCATCGTCATTCTGCTGGCGGTCATGCTGATCTATCCGGTCGGCCAATTGCTGTTGCTGAGCATTCGCGGCGAGAGCGGCTTCACGCTCGCCGAATATCAGCGTCTGTTCGCCTCGCCGGTGTATATCGAGGTGCTGCTCATCACGCTCAAGGTCTCGCTCTACACGACCTTCTTCGCGGTGCTCACGGGGTATCCGATTGCCTACCGGCTCTCGACGCTCAGTGGCGCGCGCAAGCAGCGGCTGCTCTTCTGGCTCCTGCTTTCGTTCTGGACAAGTTTTCTCGTGCGCACGTTTGCCTGGGTGGTACTGCTGGGCCGTAACGGTGTGGTCAATCGGACCTTGCTCGATCTGGGCCTCATCGACGCGCCGCTCTCGCTGCTCTATAGCTTCCCGGCGGTGGTGCTTGGCATGGTGCATGCGCTCATGCCGCTGGCGGTGCTCACGATGCTCTCCGTCATGGAGAACATCGATCGGCGTCTGCCGAGCGCGGCCGCCACGCTGGGGGCGCGCCCCGGCACGGTGTTCTGGCGGGTGTATTTCCCCCTGTCGTTGCCGGGCGTGGCGGCCGGTGCGCTGATGGTGTTCGTCACGTCGATCGGCTTCTTCATCACGCCAACGCTGCTGGGCGGGCGCCATGAAACGATGATTACCCAGCTCATCATCGATCAGGTGATGCAGGCGTTGAACTGGGGTTTCGCGGGTGCGATCTCGGTGTTGCTGCTTGCCGTGGTGCTGGCTGTGTTCTTCGTCTACGACCGCATGGTCGGACTGTCGACGATGGCCGGCGGTGCTGGCGATTCGGCGAGTATGAAGGCGGGCAAGCGACGTGGCGGCTGGAGCCGGGTGCTGGGTGAGAACGTGCTCGCGGCGCTGGGTCATGCCACCGATCTGTTGCTGCGTGCGCTGCCGCGCCACCGGGGCGGGCAGGGCGATGGGCGCGTATTGCGCATGATCGTTGTGCTGCTGGTGATGTTCCTTGCGGCACCGGCGCTGCTGATGATTCCGATGTCGTTCGACGCAGCGTCGGGCCTTGCGTGGCCGCCGAAGGGCTTCTCGTTGCAGTGGTATCAGCAGGTCTGGGACTCGCCGTTGTGGATGCAGGCGGTCACGCGCTCGATGCTCGTTGGGATCGGTGCGGGGTTGTTGTCGATGCTGATCGGCACGCCGGCCGCGTTCCTGCTGGTGCGCGGTGGCATGCGCGGCAAGTCGGCGATGCTCGCCTTCGTGCTCGCCCCCATCGTGGTGCCGCGCATGATTCTCGCCGTCGGCGTGTTCTATTTCTTCGCCAAGGTCGGGCTGGTGGGCTCCAGTGTGGGGCTGACCCTCGCGCATACGGTCGTGGCTGTGCCGTACGTCGTCATCACGATGATGGCGGTGCTGCGCAACTACGACACGCGACTCGACTTGGCGGCGTACAGCCTGGGGGCGCGCCCGTGGGCGACGCTGCGCCGCGTCACGTTCCCGATTCTCGGCGCGGGCCTGCTGTCGTCGTTCCTGTTCGCGTTCGCCACGTCGTTCGACGAACTCACGATTGCGCTGTTCACATCGGGTGGGCTCTCGACCACGCTGCCCAAGCAATTCTGGGATGAGATCACGATGCAGATCTCGCCAGTGATCGCCGCGGTCTCCACCTGCCTGTTTCTTTTCATTGCCGCACTGATCTGGGTGGCCGAACGGCTGCGCCGGCGCAGTCTCGCCACCTGATGCGGTCTCCGATTTCTCCGAAACCACGATTCACGGACGTCTAATTCATGCTTCGCTCTGAACAACTCAAGGGCATTCTGCCGGCGATTCCCACGCCGGTGAACGCCGACGACACGATTCACACCGATGCCGCGCGTGCACTGATGCGCTACCTGCTGGGGCAGGGCATCGACGGCGTGGTGCCGCTGGGGGGCACTGGCGAGTACGGTGCCCTGTCGCGCGCCGAGCGCGTGCGCATGGCCGAACTCACCGCGCAGGAAGTCAAGGCGCACGGCCGCGACGTGCCGGTGATCGCGGGGGTGCTCGACCCGGGGTATCACGACGCCATCGAAGCCGGCCGCGACTTCGCCGCGGCAGGTGCCGACGGTCTGCTCGTGCTCACGCCGTACTACACCAACCCGACGCAAGCCGGTATTCGCGACTACTTCCTGCGCTACGCCGACGAGTCGCCGGTGCCGATTCTGATCTACGAGATTCCGTATCGCACGCGCATCGCGATCACCCCGGAAGTGCTGCACGAACTCTCGCGCCACGAGAACATCGTCGGCATGAAAGCCTGCAACACCGACATGTGGCATTTTCTGCGCACGGTCGCCGGCGTCGACGATTCCTTTGCCGTGCTGAGCGGCGAAGATACGCTGTTCCCGCTGCATGTGGCGGCGGGCGCGCGCGGCGGCATCGTGGTGACGGCGTCGCTGCTGCCCACGGCGTGGCAACGCCTCTTCACACTCGCATCGCAAGGCAAGACGGCCGACGCACTGGCGCTGCATCGCTCGCTCATGCCGCTCATGAACCTGGCGTTCGCCGAGACGAACCCGGGGCCGATGAAGTCGGTGATGGATCTGATCGGCGTGCACGCTCCGGCGATGCTCGCACCGCTGGTGCCACCGGCGCCGGCCCTGTCGGCCGCGCTGCGCGAGGAACTGACGCGGCAACTGGCGATTTTCGAAGGGCGCTGAGCGCTGAGCAGTGAGCGCTGAGCGTTGGGCGGGACGCTGCTCAGCGCCGGAACGTGGAGAGCCGCGACTTCGAGATCGACGTTGCGGCGACCTGAACGTGGGGGGCGAGTTCGGCTTCGACACGCTCGCGCGTCCAGCGCGAGGTCGGCACGGAGATGTTGATGGCCGCCACGGCGCAGCCGTCGTGATCGGTGATGGGGGCGGCAACCGAAATGTCCCCCATCACGGTCTCGCTCTCGACGATGGCGTAGCCGTGTCGCGCGGCCGTCTGGACACGCTCGAGCAGCTTTTTCTCGTCCGTCACCGTGTACGGCGTCATCGGTTCGAGCGAGGTGTTCGCCAGAATCTCTCGTACGCGGGCCTCGGGCAGGCGCGAGAGCATTGCGATGCCGGACGCCGTGAACATCGCGGGCAGTCGCGCGCCGACGACGATGCCGATATTCACGAGGTGCTGGCCGGGAAAGCGCGCGATATACACGATCTCGTGGCCGTCGAGTTCTTGGAGGTTGGTCGTCTCGCCCACGCGGCGGAAGATGTCGAGCAGGTACGGTGCGGCCTTTTCGACGAGATCGTTTGCGCGGATGTAGTTGTACGAGAACTGCAGCACCTTGGTCGTGAGACCGTAGGTGCGGGTATCGGGAACGCGAAAGAGGTACCCGAGCGCTTCAAGCGTGTGTACGAGCCGCTGTGTCGCACTGCGATCGAGCCCTGCCGCCTTGGCGATGTCGACGAGCGTCATATAGCGCGCCGGGCCGTCGAAGGCGTGCAGCACTTGGAACGTCTTTTCGGTCGAGCCGACGAAGAGCGACGAGCGTGGCGCCGATTGCGCGGAATCCGTCGCGCCTGTGGATTTGGCTGACGGGGTGGCAGGCACGTCTTCGGCAGAGCGGGACGACCGGGCGGGCAAGCGCGGCATGGAGGGTATCAGTATGTTCGGATTGTAACGATTGTGATTGTAATGCAATTGTTTGTGCGCAAGTGACGAGTTGTCCCGACGGCAGGGGACGAAGCGATTGAGACCTCGTGGCGAGCGCTGCGAGTCGATCTGGGAACCTGGAAATCTGGGAACAGGAGGAGCCATGCACGCGTTTTCCAGCGTGGAAGATTATCGCCGGGCTGCCCGGCGTCGCCTGACGAAGCTGGCGTTCGATTATCTCGAGGGTGGCGCGGAAGACGGCGGCGCGTTGCGTCGCAATCGCGACGCATTTGCGCAGTGGGGTTTCGCCCCGCGCGTGCTCACCGATACGTCGCAATGTTCGAGCGCCACGACTTTCTGGGGGCGGGACGCGGCCGCCCCGATGGCGGTGGGGCCGACCGGACTCAACGGTTTGTTCTGGCCGGGTGCCGACGAGTTGCTCGCGCGCGCGGCCGCCGATGCCGGGCTGCCATTCGTGTTGTCGACGGCGTCGACATCGCTGCTGGAGGACGTGCGTGCGGCGGTGCCCGATGGCGAGCTGTGGCTCCAGCTATACGTGCAGCAGGACCGGCGCATTGCCGAGCGCATGATGCATCGTGCGCGCGAGGCCGGCTTCCGTACGTTGTTGTTGACCGTCGACACACCCGTGCACGGCAAGCGCGATCACGATACGCGCAATGGCTTCAGGCTGCCGCTGCGCGTTACGCCGCGACTCATTGCCGACTGCATGCGGCATCCGCACTGGACTTGGCAGATGCTGGCCCACGGCGCGCCGCAACTGCGCAACATCGCCGAAAGCGTTGGCGAGCGAGCCGATCTGGCGCGGCATGCGGCGATGTTGAGTCGTCAGATGGATCTGTCGCTCGGTTGGGGCGATCTGGCCTGGGTGCGGCGCCACTGGCCGGGTGAAGTGCTCATCAAGGGCATCCAGACGGTGGACGACGCCCGGCTGGCGCACGCGCATGGCGCGCACGGCGTCGTCGTGTCCAATCATGGCGGGCGGCAACTGGGCAGCACACTCGCGCCGCTCGAAGCCCTGCTCCCGATCGTCGACGCATTGGGCGCTGGCGGCGCCGAGATGGCGGTTTTTGTCGACGGAGGCGTGAGGCGCGGTGCCGACGTGGCCAAGGCGGTCGCGCTGGGGGCCAAGGGCGTGCTGCTCGGGCGTGCGCCGCTGTATGGCGTGGCGGCGCGCGGCGGGGAGGGCGCGGCCGGGGTGCTGACGCTGCTGCTCGACGAGTTGCGCACGACGATGCAACTCCTGGGCTGCGCCCGCGTCGGCGAACTCACGGCGCAGCGGCTCGCCCGGCTGCCGGCGTTACAGGCAAACCCGCTATAATGTTTCGCGCCCGATTGCCGTCGGGCGGCGTGGCGTCCGGCGGGTTGGCGGGCGTGCAGGCCGTGCGACGGCACGCCCCTTTTCATACACAGGAATGCCATCATGAGCTTCAACCACGTGCCTGCCGGCAAGGACATCCCCAACGATTTCAACGTCATCATCGAGATCCCGGCGCAAAGCGACCCGGTGAAGTACGAGGCCGACAAGGAACTGGGCCTGCTGGTTGTCGACCGTTTCATCGGCACGGGCATGCGCTACCCGGCCAATTACGGTTTCATTCCGCAAACGCTGTCCGGTGACGGCGACCCCGTCGACGCGCTGGTCGTCACCCCGTTCCCGCTGCTCGCTGGCGCAGTCGTGCGCTGCCGCGCCCTGGGTCTGCTCAACATGACCGACGAGTCGGGTGTGGACGCCAAGCTGGTGGTCGTGCCGGTCGACAAGATCTGCCCGATGACGGCGCACATGAAGTCGATCGACGACGTGCCGGGCTACCTGAAGGACCAGATCAAGCACTTTTTCGAGAACTACAAGGCGCTCGAGGCGGGCAAGTGGGTCAAGATCGAAGGCTGGGAAGGCGTCGAAGCCGCCCACAAGGAAATCGTCGACGGCGTGGCCAACGCCAAGAAGTAAGCGATTTTCGCCTGCGGCGCCGCGCGTCGACGCCAGAAAAGCCCGGCCGAGTGCCGGGTTTTTGTTGTCCGCCTGAAAGCCGTGCCAGGTTCGGCGACAATGGGAGCCCGTTGGGTCGTTCAACGCTGGCGGCGGCCGTATCGGCGCGCAAGCTGGCAGACGAGGTGAGCCGTGAGCAGCGAGGTAGTCATCCGAGTAGTGTCATCGATCGAAGACGTGCCGGCCGACGCGTGGAATGCGCTCGCGCACGGCAATCCCTTCGTTCAGCACGCGTTCCTGCATGCCTTGCATACGAGCGGATGCGCGTCGAAGCGCACCGGCTGGCAGCCGGCCTATCTGCTCATGCACGCCGGCGAGGTGCTCACCGGCGCGATGCCGCTCTATGTCAAATCGCATTCGCGGGGCGAGTATGTCTTCGATCACGCGTGGGCCGATGCGTTCGCGCGCCACGGCCTGACGTACTACCCGAAGCTGCTGTGTGCGGTGCCGTTCTCGCCGGTGACGGGACCGCGTCTGCTTGCGCGCACTCACGCCGACCGGGTGGCACTCGCCCGTGGCGCGATCGCGTTCGCGAAGCAGCTTGAGTTGTCGTCGATTCACGTACTGTTCGCCCACGACGACGATTTGGCCGCGCTGACCGAAGCGGGTTATCTGTTACGCGAAGGCGTGCAGTTCCATTGGGAGAACCCGGGCCTCGCGACGTTCGACGATTTCCTCGCGCAGATGAATCATGAAAAGCGCAAGAAGCTCAAACAGGATCGTCGACGCGTGCGCGATGCCGGGGTGAGCTACCGGTGGCTGCGCGGTGCCGATATCGACGACGCTGCGCTCGATTTCTTCTATCAGTGCTATGAGAACACCTATCGCGAGCACTGGAACGCGCCCTATCTGACCCGCGCCTTTTTTGGTCAGGTGCATGCGGCGATGCCGGACGCGCTGTTGCTCGTTGTGGCCGAGCGCGAGGGCAAGCCGCTGGCCTGCGCGCTGAACGTGGTAAGCGGCGACACGATGTACGGACGGTATTGGGGCGCGACCGATTTCGTCTCCGGCATGCACTTCGAGACGTGCTACGCGCAGGGCATCGAGTACTGCATCGCGCATGGGCTGCGCAGTTTCGAGGGCGGCGCACAGGGCGTGCACAAGATGTCGCGAGGTCTGCTCCCGACGCCCACGTGGTCGGCCCATTGGATTGCCGATGCACGCTTCGCCGACGCCATTGCCGAATTTCTCGACGCCGAGACCTCGGCGATGGACGAACATATCGGCGAGCTGGAGGCGCATACGCCGTTCAAGCGCCCAGCGGCCTGAGGCCGCAGTGCCATGCCACAGCTGCCATAGCTGCTGCGGCGGCTGCGGCGGCCGGGCATGGCGAGGCCCCACGTAATATACTGGCGATTCTCACGTCCGCGCGCTTGCGCCGGGCGCGCGCCCGCCCACGGCGGCAGCGCTCGCCGACGTACCGGCGCACGGACGATGCATGGTAGCCGCCCACATGACCAACCGATTTCTCAATCTCTACAATCACGATTTCGCGCGTGTGGCCGTTGGCGTGCCGCAGTGCCGTGTCGCCGATCCTGCCCATAACGCTGCGCAGACCATCGCGCTCGCGAAGCAGGCCGATGCCGCCGGTGCGGTGCTCGTGGCCTTCCCCGAACTGGGCATTCCCGCCTATAGCTGCGAAGACTTGTTTCAGCAGCGCGCCTTGCTCGATGCCTGCGACGCGGCGCTGGCCGATATCGTGGCCGCGAGCCGTGAGCTGGGCGCCGTGCTGATCGTCGGCATGCCGGTACGTTTGCAACAACGCCTGTTCAACTGCGCGGTAGTCGTTGCGCGTGGCCGCCTGCATGGTGTCGTGCCCAAGACTTACCTGCCGAACTACAGCGAATTCTACGAGGCGCGTCAGTTCAACGCCGCCGATGACGCAGGCGTCGATACCGTAACGCTGCTCGGCGAGGAAGTGCCGTTCGGCTCGCTGGTCTTCGAGGCGACCGACCAGCCGTTGCTGCGCTTTCACTGCGAGATTTGCGAGGACGTCTGGGTGCCGGTGCCGCCGTCGTCGTTCGCGGCGCTTGCCGGTGCGACGGTGCTCGTCAACCTGTCGGCATCGAATGTCGTCGTCGGCAAGTCGGCCTATCGTCATCAACTGGTTGGGCAACAGTCGGCGCGATGCCTCGCGGCGTATCTGTACACGTCGGCCGGGCAGGGCGAGTCGACCACCGATCTGGCCTGGGACGGGCAGGCGCTGATCTATGAGAATGGCGACCTGCTCGCCGAGTCGGCGCGTTTCGTCGGCGAATCGCATCTGATCTATGCGGACGTCGATCTGGAGCGGCTCGCGCGCGAGCGCATGCATCAGACCACGTTCGGCGTGTCCGTGCGCCGCCATGCGGACGAGGTCGCCCGGTTCCGCACGATCAAGGTCGACGTCGCGATGCCGCGCACCGCCGAGCTGCCGCTCGCGCGTGCGATCGAGCGTTTCCCCTACGTACCGGCCGATCCGCGCCGTCGGGACGAGCGTTGCCACGAGGTCTACAACATTCAGGTGCAGGCGCTGATGCAGCGTCTCGCGTCGTCGAAGATTCAAAAGGTCGTGATCGGCGTGTCGGGCGGTCTCGACTCGACGCATGCGTTGCTCGTGTGTGCGAAGGTCATGGACCGGCTGGGGCTGCCGCGCACGAACATTCTCGCGTACACGATGCCGGGCTTCGCCACGAGCGAGCGGACACTGCGTCAGGCGCGCGAACTGATGGCGGCGGTCGGGTGCACGGCGCGCGAGATCGACATTCGCCCGAGCTGCATGCAGATGCTCAAGGACCTCGACCATCCGTTCGCGCAGGGCGAGGAAGTCTACGATGTCACGTTCGAGAACGTGCAGGCGGGCGAGCGCACCAATCATCTGTTCCGGCTCGCGAATCATCTGGGGGCGATCGTGATCGGCACGGGCGACCTGAGCGAACTGGCGCTGGGCTGGTGCACCTACGGCGTGGGCGATCACATGTCGCACTACAACGTGAACGCCAGCGTGCCCAAGACGCTCATCATGCACCTGGTGCGATGGGTGGCCGAGACGGGACAGTTGGACGGCACGGTGTCGGCGAAGCCTGCGAGGGCCACCAAGGACACCGGACAGCGCCGCAACGTGCTGATCGAGATTCTCGAGACGGAAATCAGCCCCGAACTGGTGCCGGGCAAGGCCAATGGCGCGCCGGAGCAGCGCACCGAGCATTTCATCGGGCCGTACGAGCTTCAGGACTTCAACCTCTACTACACGCTGCGCTTCGGCTATGCCCCGCGCAAGGTGGCGTTCCTCTCGTGGAGCGCCTGGCACGACGCATCGCAGGGGCGCTGGCCTGACGAAGGACATCTCGCGCGTCACGCGTACGATCTGGTCTCGATCAAGCGCAACCTGCGCATTTTCCTTGACCGGTTCTTCCGCACCAGTCAGTTCAAGCGGTCGTGCATTCCGAATGCGCCGAAGGTCGGCACGGGCGGCTCGCTCTCGCCGCGCGGCGACTGGCGCGCTCCGAGCGATTCGGAGTCGGTCGTGTGGCTCGCAGATCTGGACACGGTGCCGGACGACCCGCACGCCTGAGAGCGTGTTGCGGCGGTGGGGCGGTGGGGCGGCGGGCGGTCTTCGGCGCTCTACCCCCGGACCGGTACAATAGCCCGGCGAATTCAAAGCACAATCCAACCAAGATATCGAGGCGACAATGAAACGCGTAACTGCCATCATCAAACCGTTCAAACTCGACGAAGTCCGCGAAGCGCTGGCCGAAGTCGGCGTGACGGGTTTGACCGTCACGGAAGTCAAAGGCTTCGGCCGTCAGAAGGGCCACACCGAGCTGTATCGCGGCGCCGAGTATGTGGTCGACTTTCTGCCGAAGATCAAGATCGAAGTCGTGGTGGGCGCTGTACAGGCTGAGCAGGTCATCGACGCGGTGCTGGGCGCGGCGCGCACCGGCAAGATCGGCGACGGCAAGATTTTCGTGACCGATGTCGAACGCGTGATCCGCATTCGTACGGGCGAAGAGGGCGAACAGGCCGTCTGAGGCCGGCGCGGGCGCCGCAACGAGCACTACCGACGATTGCGACGGTTTCGACGGTTTGGACGGTTGCGGCGGCGTGCGATGCGAGACGTGAGGCGTGAAGCCGCAAAGGGCGATGGCTGCGCAAGCGGCGTCGCCTTTCGGCGTTTACGGCCTCAGGACTTGAGGCGAACGTCGAACGCGAGGGTCGTCAGGCGTACGACGATCACGGAAAGCGCGCCGATCGACAGCGCATACAAGGGATCGAGGTCGACGTAGGTGAGGGCGATATAGATCCAGCCGCCAATGAAAGCGCACACGGCATAGGGCCGCGTGTCCCGCAGCACCAGCGGCACTTCGTTGCAGAGAATGTCGCGAATCATGCCACCGCCAACGCCCGTGATCACCCCCATCATCACGGACATGAGCGCCGACATATCGGTCTGCAACGCGAGCGAGGTGCCCGACGCGCTGAAGAATCCGAGGCCGATCGCGTCCGCAATCAGCAGCACGCGTTCGGTGGCCACGCGCGAGACGAGCCGCAACACGCCGGCCGTCGACAGTGAGAACACGAGAATGATGACCGTGTACCACTGATGCTGCACCCAGTAGAACGGACGATGATCGAGCAACACATCGCGCAACGTGCCGCCGCCGAAGGCGGTGGCAAAGGCCAGCACGAACGCGCCGACCGGGTCGAGATGTTGCTTGCGGGCTTCGGCGAAGCCGGAAATGGCGCTCGACAATACGGCAATGGCCTCCATCACGGCCAGAATCGTACGCAGTTGGGCGCTCATCTCGTGAATCATCGGCGAATCCTGTCGGTGAGACGTCGTGATCGGTGGTGTAATCGGCGGTGTGATCGGCGTTGTGAAGGCGCGCCGACGAAGCGCGGGGAGGCGCAGGCGCAGGCGTCGATTATCGGCGTGGCGCTCTCGTTTGCGCGGGCTGGAGCAATACTAACAGTGCACCGCCTCCGCCGTCGTGTCCTTGCGCTTGCGCCCACGCCAGCACTTCTGCCTTCTGCGCCAGCCAGCCACGCACCTTGTCCTTGAGTACCGGTTCGCGGTTCACGGAGCCGAGGCCTTTGCCATGGATCACGCGCACGCAGCGCAGACCGCGTTTCACGGCGTCATGCAGGAAGGCGGAGAGCGCTTCCCGGGCTTCGTCGCGCCGCAAGCCGTGGAGGTCGATCTGCGCTTGCACCACCCATTCGCCGCGTTGCAGCTTGAGCAGGGTGTCGTGGCTGATGCCGGGGCGGCGGTAGGACAGGCGATCGTCGGTGTCGAGCAGGGCCTCGGGGTCGAACTCGTCCGACAGCGATTCGAACAGGACGGCCGCTTCGTCTTCCTGCGTCTGATGCGGCACAGGCTCGGGCGGCAGGCGTGGATGCTCGACGCGATTGGTCGCGCCCTTGCTGGTGATCGGGGCGATGTCGCCGATGCTGTCGCGAAACACGTTGGCATCGCGCTTGGCTTGCGCGGCGCGTTTGGCGGCGGCGACGCGCTCGGCTTCTCGTGCGGCCGTTTCCTTGGCGAGCGCGTCGCGCAGGCTGGCAAGATCGCCGAGGCTGAGTTTGGGGGGCTTCTTGCTCATGGTCGTGCGAACAAGGACAGTGGAATGTCTGACGACGACGGCGCCCGGGCCAGATGACAGGTCACACGGCGCGGGCGCGGCGGCAGGGCGCTTGGGCGTCTGGGCGTTCGGGTGCTTACTGGTCGAGGTTCTCGAGGTAACGCTGGGCATCGAGCGCGGCCATGCAGCCCGTGCCGGCGCTGGTGATGGCCTGACGGTAGACGTGATCCTGCACGTCGCCCGCGGCGAACACGCCCGGCACGCTGGTGGCCGTGGCGTTGCCGTTCAGGCCGCTGTGCGTGACGATGTAGCCGTTCTTCATTTCGAGCTGACCGGCGAAGATGTCGGTATTCGGCTTGTGGCCGATTGCGATGAACACGCCATGCAGCGTGATGTCTTCGTGGGCGCCGGTTTTCACGTTCTTGATACGCACCCCCGTGACGCCTGAGTCGTCGCCCGTGACTTCGTCGAGGACGCTGTCGTACTTGAGCTCGACCACGCCTTGCTTGGCCTTCTCCAGCAACCGGTCGATCAGGATCGGTTCGGCGCGGAACTTGTCGCGGCGGTGGATCACGGTGACCTTGCTTGCGATGTTGGCAAGGTAGAGCGCTTCTTCGACGGCCGTATTGCCGCCGCCGACGACGCAGACTTCCTTGCCTTTGTAGAAGAATCCATCGCAGGTGGCGCAGGCCGACACGCCGCGGCCCGAGAAGGCCTCTTCAGACGGCAGGCCGAGATATTGCGCCGAGGCGCCGGTGGCGACGATGAGGGCGTCTGCCGTGTATTCGCCGGCGTCGCCGATCAGGCGCAGCGGGCGCTCGTTCAGATGCACGGTATGGATATGATCGAAGATCATCTCGGTGTTGAAGTGCTCGGCGTGGGCCTGCATGCGGGCCATCAGCTCGGGGCCTTGCACGCCGGTCGGGTCGCCGGGCCAGTTCTCCACGTCCGTGGTGGTCATCAGTTGACCGCCCTGGGCGATGCCCGTAATCAGCACGGGCTTGAGGTTGGCGCGTGCGGCATAGACGGCGGCACTGTAGCCGGCGGGGCCGGAACCGAGAATGAGGACTTTGGCGTGCTTGGCAACGGACATGGACGGGAACTCACCGGAGAGGGAATGGGGGCTGGCGCCGGATCCTGCACCGCGACAACGCGGCGGGGATTGGTGCAAAGCGACATTATAAGGGGGCGACGTCGTTTCGTTGATCGAGCCTTGCAATCGGCGCGATAGCCCGCGCGGGCGCGGGCCGGGCGCGCGATCCGCCGGCGGCGGGCATACGGCGGCCGGGGGGCCGGGGCGGCGGGATGTCTCTCAAAGTTGGGCGAGGCGATGGCGACCGGGGAGCGAGAGGGCAGACCGTCAGCGGCGTTCCGGAACCCCCATGGGAGGCCCGGCGTTACTGCTTGTCACCTTTTCGTGCATTAAGCCGTGTAATAGTTGTTTACAATGGAGCCTTGCCTCGCGGCAGGCCACCCGTCTGCCCGCCCAACCGCATGGCTTGATGACGACGAAATCTTCCTATTCTGCTGGTGCCGGATCGTCGTTACCCAATCGGGTGACGCACCTCTTCCATGAAATCCGCTGGATGGCGCAAGTCGCGCTGATGGTATTCCTGTTGATGGCGTTGTTCTCGTATAGCCGTCTGGATCCCAGCTGGACGCATGCGGCGCATGTGGAGCGCATCGCCAATTGGGCGGGGCGCGTCGGTGCGTGGGTGGCGGATATGCTGCTGCTCATTCTGGGGCTGTCCGCCTACTGGCTGGTGGTGTTCATCGCCCGGCGGGTGGTCTCGGGCTACCGCCGGATTTCGGCCAGACGCGAAGCGCCCCCGCTGCGCGAGCGGCTTGCCAGCGGCGGGTGGGTGGAGATCGTCTCGTCGCTGATGGTGTTGCTCTCGAGCGCCGGCATCGAATCGCTGCGGCTTTACAGGCTAAAGGCCCAATTGCCTCGCGCCTCGGGCGGCGTGATTGGCGAGACCGTCGGTGGTTTCTTCCAGCACGCGCTTGGGTTTACCGGGGGCACGCTGACATTGCTGCTCATCTTTGCCTTCGGTCTGTCGCTGCTCTTCCATTTCTCGTGGCTTTCCGTTGCCGAAAAGTTCGGCGCGCTGATTCTCGATACCGGCACCGTGATCCGTCGTCGTCGCGAGGCGCGCCAGGATCGCCGGTTGGGCGAGGAGGCCGCGATCGCGCGTGAAGGGGCCATCGTGCAGAACCGCGTGCGTGCCGAAGTGCACGAACCGGTGCAGATCGTGCCGCCGGTCAAGGTCGTGCCCAAGAGCGAGCGTGTCGAGAAGGAAAAGCAGGCGCCGCTCTTTGCCGATCTTCCCGATTCCATTCTTCCGCCGCTGGCGTTGCTCGACGCTGCCCCGGCCGCGCAGGAGACGGTCTCGGCCGAGACGCTGGAATTCACGTCGCGCCTCATCGAGAAGAAGCTCAAGGACTTCGGCGTGGATGTGAGCGTCGTGGCGGCCTATCCGGGGCCGGTGATCACGCGTTACGAAATCGAACCGGCGACGGGCGTGAAGGGCAGCCAGATCGTCAATCTCGCAAAGGATCTGGCGCGTTCGCTCTCGCTCGTATCGATCCGTGTGGTCGAGACCATTCCCGGCAAGAATTTCATGGGACTGGAGTTGCCGAATCCGCGTCGTCAGACGGTGCGTCTGACGGAGATTCTGGGCTCCGAGATCTACAACGATTCCTCGTCGCTGCTGACGCTGGCGCTTGGCAAGGACATTGGCGGCAAACCGGTGGTGGCCGATCTGTCGAAGATGCCTCACCTGCTGGTGGCCGGCACCACGGGCTCGGGCAAGTCGGTGGGGATCAACGCGATGATTCTGTCGTTGCTCTACAAGGCGACGGCCGAGCAGGTCCGGCTCATTCTGATCGATCCGAAGATGCTCGAAATGAGCATGTACGAGGGCATTCAGCATTTGCTGTGCCCGGTGGTGACCGACATGCGTCAGGCGGGGCATGCGCTGAACTGGGTCGTGGCCGAAATGGAGCGCCGCTACAAGCTGATGAGCAAGTTGGGCGTGCGCAACCTTGCCGGGTACAACAACAAGATCGACGACGCGGCGAAGCGCGAGGCGCACATCCCGAATCCGTTCTCGCTCACGCCGGATGCCCCGGAGCCGCTGCAGCGGCTGCCTTACATCGTCGTGGTGATCGACGAGTTGGCCGATCTGATGATGGTCGTCGGCAAGAAGGTCGAAGAGCTTATCGCGCGAATTGCGCAGAAGGCGCGTGCGGCGGGGATTCACTTGATTCTGGCGACGCAACGGCCGTCGGTCGATGTCATCACGGGGTTGATCAAGGCCAACGTGCCCACGCGTGTGGCGTTCCAGGTGTCGTCGAAGATCGACTCGCGCACCATTCTCGATCAGCAGGGTGCCGAGACGTTGCTGGGCATGGGCGACATGCTCTACATGCCGCCGGGTACCGGATTGCCGCTGCGTGTGCACGGGGCGTTCGTGGCCGATGACGAAGTGCACCGCGTGGTCGAGCGGCTCAAGGAACAGGGCGAGGCGAATTACGTCGAGGGCCTTCTCGACGGCGCGCTTGAGGGCGAAGAGGGCGGAATCGAGGGGGCGGGCGGCGGAACTGGCGAGGGCGGGGGCGAGTCCGATCCTCTGTACGATCAGGCCGTCGCTGTGGTCCTCAAGCAGCGCCGTGCGTCGATTTCGTTGGTGCAGCGGCATTTGCGCATCGGTTATAACCGTGCGGCGCGGCTGCTCGAACAGATGGAACAGTCCGGCGTCGTGTCGGCGATGGCGAGCAACGGCAACCGGGAGATTCTGGTGCCGAATCGCGAAGGAGAATAGGAAACATGTTGGGATTCAAGCGGGGTTTGCCGCTTATTGCGGGAGCCGTCGGCGTGACGCTGGCGGCGCTGGTCGCCCCTGCTTATGCAAGCGGCACGGCACAGCTCAAGGCGTTCGCGGCGCAGGTGAAGTCCGCGCGGGGCGAGTTCGAGCAGAAGCAGGTCAAGGGGCAGCAGGACGGCGCCATCAAGGTGACGAACATGGCGTCGGGAACGTTTGAGTTTGCGCGGCCCGGCCGCTTCATCTGGCGTTACGTGAAGCCTTACGATCAACTGCTTCAGGCCGATGGCGAGACGCTTTACGTCTATGACAAGGATCTGAACCAGGTGACCGAGCGCAAGCTGGGCACTTCGTTGGGCGCGAGTCCGGCGGCGATTCTGTTCGGCAGCAACGACATCGAGAAGAATTTCTCGCTCAAGGATGCCGGCGTGAAGAACGGCATCGACTGGGTGGAGCTCAAACCGAAGGCAAAGGACACGCAGTTCCAGCGGGTGGGCATCGGTTTTCGCGACGGCAATCTGGCGGCCATGGAGCTTTACGACGCGTTCGGCAACGTCACGTTGCTGACGTTCAGCAAGATGCAGACGAATCCGCCCATGCCGGCAGACACCTTCAAGTTCACGGTGCCCAAGGGCGCCGACGTGATCAAGGGTTGAGGGGAGGGTTCCCGTGCGTTCCCGACGAGCATTGCGGGCGGGCGGTTCGCTGGGCTGGCATAATGAGGGCATCTGATTAACCGAATACGGCCGGGGATTCCCCGGCCGTACTGCTTGAGACCATGCCAGACGACGCTCCCTTGTCGGCTTCGGTGCCTTTGGCCGAGCGCCTGCGCCCCCATACCATCGACGACGTGATTGGCCAGCGCCACTTGCTGGGCAAGGGGAAGCCGCTGCGCGTGGCGTTTGAGTCGGGCCGTCCGCACTCGATGATTCTGTGGGGTCCGCCGGGGGTGGGCAAGACGACGCTTGCGCGTTTGATGGCGGACGCTTTCAAGGCGTACTTCATCGCGCTGTCGGCGGTGCTCTCGGGCGTCAAGGATATTCGCGACGCGGTCGAGGCCGCGCAGATCCAGCGTGCGCAGGGCAAGCAGACGTTGGTGTTCGTCGATGAGGTGCATCGCTTCAACAAGGCGCAGCAGGACGCGTTCCTGCCGCACGTCGAATCGGGGCTCTTCATCTTCGTGGGCGCGACGACGGAGAATCCGTCGTTCGAGGTGAACGGCGCATTGCTATCGCGCGCGGCCGTGTATGTTCTCAAGAGCCTGAGCGACGACGAGCTTGGCGAGATGATCACGCGTGCGGCACACGCGCTGGGCGATATCGAGTTTACTGGCGAGGCACGGCAGGGGCTGATCGATTCGGCGGATGGCGACGGTCGCCGCCTGCTCAACAACGTGGAGATCGTCTCGCAGGCGGCAATGGGGCAGGCGCTCAAGACGATCGATGAAGCGTTGCTCGCCAGCGTGCTTGCCGAGAACCTGCGACGTTTCGACAAAGGCGGCGACGCGTTCTACGACCAGATCAGCGCGCTGCACAAGTCGGTGCGTGGCAGCTCGCCGGACGGTGCGCTTTACTGGTTCTGCCGCATGCTCGATGGTGGGGCCGATCCGCGATATCTCGCGCGCCGAATTGTGCGCATGGCGTGGGAGGATATCGGCCTGGCCGATCCGCGTGCGGCGCGCATTGCGCTGGATGCGGCGCAGACATACGAACGTCTGGGTACGCCGGAAGGCGAACTCGCGCTTGCGCAAGCCATTTTGTATCTTGCGGCGGCGCCGAAGTCGAACGCGGGGTACAACGCCTACAATCAGGCGCGTGCGTTTGTCGCCAAGGACAAGTCGCGCTCGGTACCGGTCCATCTGCGCAATGCGCCCACGAAGCTGATGAAGTCGCTGGGCTATGGGCACGAGTATCGTTATGCGCACGACGAGCCGGATGCCTACGCGGCGGGCGAGACGTATTTCCCCGACGACCTGCGGGCTCAGAATTGGTATCGTCCGGTGCCGCGGGGTTTGGAGGGCAAGATTGGGGAGAAGCTCAATTGGCTGAAATCGCTCGATGCCGAGTGGCGTCGTGCGAACGCCAAGACGCGCAAGTCCGACGCTTCCCCGAAGCCGACGGGGGCGGGCAGCCCGCCATCTGGCAAGGCGTCGGCGGGCGAGCCGTCTGACGACGAGTCGACCTGACGCGGGCTTTGTTGCGACTGAGAACGCGCCAAATGGCGAAATGGCGGGGCGCGTTTGGTAAAATCCTGGGTTTGCTGCTGCCTCTTGCGCCATGAGGGCGCGGGGCGGCGAGAACGAATTTCGCGAATTTCATGGTCCACGATGGTGGACCGCTAACGACAGACATCCCACCATGCTCGACATTCAACTTCTTCGCAAGGATCTCGACGGCGTTGCTGCGCGACTCAAGGCGCGCGGCTATGCGCTGGACGTGGCGGCATTTGCTGCACTCGAGGCGGAGCGCAAGCAGATTCAGACGCAAACCGAAGAGTTGCAGGCACGCCGCAATGCGCTCTCGAAGCAGGTTGGCATGAAGAAGGGCAAGGGCGAGGACGCGTCGGCAGAGATTGCTGAAGTGGGTGGCATTGCGGACACGCTCAAGGCATCGTCGGTGCGTCTGGAGGAAATTCAGGCACGGCTGTCGGATTTGTTGCTGGGGGTGCCGAATTTGCCGCATGAGAGTGTGCCGGTCGGTTCGGATGAAACGCAGAATGTCGAAGTGCGCCGCTGGGGCACGCCGCGCGTTTTCGACTTTGCGGTGCGCGATCACGTTGATCTCGGCGGGGCGTTGGGCTTGGACTTTGACGCGGCGGCGAAGCTTGCGGGTGCGCGTTTTTCGGTGATGAAGGGTGGCATTGCCCGTCTGCATCGTGCGTTGGCGCAGTTCATGCTCGATACGCACACGAGCGAGCACGGATATACGGAAATGTACGTGCCGTACATCGTGAATGCGGCGTCGATGCGGGGTACGGGGCAGCTTCCGAAATTCGAGGACGACCTGTTCAAGGTGCCGCGCAAGGTGGGCGGAGAGGATGGCGAGCGCATCGAGAATTTTTATCTGATTCCGACGGCGGAAGTGTCGTTGACGAACTTGGTGCGTGACGAGTTGCTGGCGAACGATGCGTTGCCGATGCACATGGTGGCGCACACGCCGTGTTTCCGGTCGGAGGCGGGCAGCTATGGCAAGGACACGCGCGGCATGATTCGTCAGCATCAATTTGACAAGGTCGAGTTGGTGCATGTGGTGCGTCCGGAGGAATCGTACGACACGCTGGAGAAGTTGGTCGGTCATGCGGAAGCGATCTTGAAGAAGCTTGAGTTGCCGTTCCGCACAATTGTGCTGTGTACGGGCGACATGGGCTTTGGGAGTGCGAAGACGTACGATATGGAGGTCTGGATTCCGGCGCAGAATACGTATCGCGAGATTTCGTCGTGTTCGAACATGGAGAGTTTCCAGGCGCGCCGGATGCAGGCGCGTTACCGGAACGCGCAGGGCAAGCCGGAGCTGGTGCATACGCTCAACGGTTCGGGGCTGGCGGTGGGACGAGCGTTGGTTGCGGTGCTGGAGAACTATCAAAATGCGGATGGTTCGGTGACGGTGCCTGATGTGTTGCGTCCGTATATGGGGGGCGTTGAGTTGCTTGAGCCGGCCGCGTAAAAAAATTCGGGAAAGGGGTTGGCAGCGGAACAAATTCGGCTATAATCTCTTTCTCGCCGCCTGAGGCCACTCAGGCGGCGTACCAAAGCAGGAAGAACGCTTGGAGAGGTGGCAGAGTGGTCGAATGCGCCGGACTCGAAATCCGGTGTACGGTTATACCGTACCGTGGGTTCGAATCCCACCCTCTCCGCCAGCAGCCTGCTTTGAAGCGGTCTGATAAAGACCGAAGAAGTTGCAAAGAGCCCTGAATTTTCAGGGCTTTTTTGTTTTTTGGGCCGAAAGTTCGCTCCGACAGCCTCTGATATACTCCGACGAAATCGTAAATTTTTTGGCGGGTTGATTGGTGGGTTGTTTAGGAGGCCCCGGAAATGCCCAAAGTCGCGAAGGAGCTCAAGGCGCTCGCGGTATCCAAACTATCCAAGCCAGGCACGCACGCCGTCGGCGGTGTCTCTGGCCTTGCGCTTCAAATATCTCCCTCCGGAAGTCGTTCATGGATTCTCCGGGCAACCGTGGGCGCTCGACGCCGCGAGATTGGCCTGGGCGGCTATCCAGACGTCACGCTGTCGCAGGCGCAAGAGAAGGCACGCGCACTCAAGGCTGATATTCAGGCCGGTATTGATCCTGTGATGGCCCGCCTAGAAGCGGCGAGCGCGCTGCGGGCAAGCCAAATCCTCGAAGTCACTTTTCTCGATGCCGCACGGCGTTTTATCGCTGCCAAATCCGTCGAATGGCAAAACACGAAACACAGTGCGCAGTGGGGAAGCACCCTCGCCAAATACGCATACCCTCTGATCGGCTCGATGATGGTCCGCCACGTCAGCCGCGGCCACATTACAGAGATTCTTGAGCCCATCTGGACAACCAAGACAGAAACGGCGTCTCGTTTGCGTGGCCGGATCGAGGCAATCCTCGATTGGGCGCGGGTGAAAGGCTACCGGGACGAAGGGACGAACCCGGCCGCCTGGCGTGGGAATCTGGATAAGATACTTGCGGCCCCCAACAAGGCCAAGCGCGTCCGCAACCACCCAGCATTGCCGATCGATGAAATACCAGCCTTTATGGCGGCGCTGCGATCAACCGAAGGCATTGGCGCGAGGTGCTTGGAATTTACGGTCCTGACGGCCGCACGGTCTGGCGAGGCACGGGCGGTCACTTGGAACGAAATCGACCTGGACAAGGCGGTATGGACGGTGCCGGCCGAGAAGATGAAGGCGAAGAAGGAGCACCGCGTGCCATTGTCGCCGTCGGCGCTTGATCTACTCCGTTCCGTCCCGACGCGAGCTGGCGTCGACTTGATATTTCCGAGCCCACGCGCCGGCGCAAAGTTATCGGACATGACGCTTCTGGCCATCATGCGGCGCATGAAGCTTGACGCCACACCGCATGGCTTCCGATCCACGTTCCGGGACTGGGTCGGAGAGCATACAGCCTATCCGAAGGAGTTGGCCGAAGTCGCTTTGGCTCACGTGCGCGGGGATGCCACTGAGGCAGCCTATTGGCGTGGGGATGTGCTGGAGAAGCGGCGGCAGTTGATGACCGATTGGGCTGAATTTTGCCTCATCCAGAAAGCATAACGTGAGGGCAACATGGAATTCCACGCTTTCAAGAATATCTCCCCGTTGCGCTTGGCGGACCCCTATTGGTCCATAGCACTTGGCAAGCGACATCGGCCACTTCAAGGAGCGATATCACTTACGTTCGGAGTGATAGACCGTTTATCCGCAGACGTCGAGGGGTATGACCCCGGCTGGGGAATTCGCAGTGCGCAGCGAAAAACCATCGTGACAAAGAATCGCCAAATCGTCGATGACGTTCTTCGTCGTGCCGCGGAAGACTTGGAGAAGGAACTCAGCCACATCGACAACGAGCAGCGTCCGTCGCTGTCTGCACTGTGCAGTATGGCGCTACAAGCCACGAAGAATGACGAAGCAACGGTCAGTCTCAACGTGTTGCTTCTGATCCTCCTGCACGCACTGGACGATGCTTTGGGTATTCTGCGCGGTAAAGAGTCGACGCCGCACGACAGCCTTTGTATCGGCATCGCACTTACCGAGATTGCGGGGGCAATTGACTTGATAGCGAACGCCGGAAACGATATATCTCCTGCGGCTATCCGCAAAGAGTTCGGCTCGCTTGGGGGGTTGGCGCAAGCTGCTCGCTTCGAACCGATTCAAAAACATGCGGTCGAGTTAGCCAATCTGGGTAGGTACAAGAGCAGAAGAAATGCCGCAATGGGCATTAAAGACTCGGTGCTCGAATTTGCCAATAAGAAAGGCATCAAAATGAGCCCTGATCAGGCGGTTACAACTATTTCAGGCTGGCTCAAAGATGGCGGCTATACCTCGTCAACCGGCTGACATATAACGTTGGCGGCTTGGCGTTAAACGTCGTCGGCTCGCCATGTTCCGTTATCCAGCCGACGATCTACAAGTCGGCGCTCCTGAGGCATAAATTTCCTATCGCCACCTCGCAAGAGGTTCTACATGGAGCGATAGGAATGAAGCAGGTCGATCAACTGAAGAACTTCGATGCCTTGCCGGATGCGGCGGGCGTTGATGCCATCACTGTGGCGGCGCTACTCGGCTGCTCGGAAAGCACTGTCTGGCTGCGCACGAAGCGCGGCATTCTCCCTCAACCCATCCGCAACGGCCGCTCGACACGCTGGAATGTCGGGAAGCTGCGAGCCATCCTCAACGGGGGTGTCGCAGCATGACCAAAAAGAAAAACGCCCGACCCAGCAAAGCCGAATCGAGCGCCCTCAAGCAGAGCAAGTTTACTGCGGATCTACCGGCCCGCGCAACGAACCTGGTCAACACGCACGTCGTCGAGTACGAAGGCATCGCCATCACCTTCACGGGAGATGGGTGGTTCAACGCGACGGCGGCTGCAAAGCGTTTCAACAAGCGCGTGGACAACTGGCTTCGCTTGGCCGAAACGAAGGAGTACATGGCGGCGCTCGTCGAAGCAGAAACTTCCTCAGATGTGAGGGAGTTAGTTCGAACGCAGGAAGGTCGCAATGGTGGCACCTGGTTGCATCCAAAACTGGGCGTGGCGTTCGCACGTTGGTGCGACGTGCGCTTTGCTGTCTGGTGCGATCAGCAGATCGACCACATTCTCCGAGGCGGCCTGACGATCTGGGACAAGGCAGCCTCTGAGCCCAGCACCACCTGTGATCGGGAAATGCTGCTAACGGCAGCGGCCGCTATCGTTGCCCGACATCGCCTTTCGTACAGCAAAGTTTACGAGGCCCTCAACACGTTTGCCGGCGTCGTTCACGCTCGCGAGATGACGTGTGCCCAAGTGGTGGAATCGTCAGGCTTCGCTAGCCGCTTACTGGTGGGCAAGTCCACGCAAGGCGACTTCGAGCAGATAGCACAGCACCGCGAAGCACTGGGCATCATCGGCCTGGTGGGAGGTGCAGCATGAACGACCTTTTCGTCAAAAACGGCGACGAATACCTCATGAGCGCTGGGGGGACGTTGCTGGTCGTGGCCGATGCAATCTACGGTCCGGCGGAAGAAAGCACGCCCGAAGGTCGCTGCCGTGCGGCGGCGCTGACCGATGCGATTCTGTCCGTCGCCTCCGACCGAGGTTTCAAGAACCGTGACCTCTTCGAGACAATGCTGGCCCGCCGTGAAGTGTCCGACCGGGTAATCGAGCTGGCGAGAAAGCTTGATAGGTGTCTCGGCAAGGATGGATTTCAGGTCGCCATCAAGCGCACTGGAGATGCCTAATGCCCACGGAGAACACCTACCTCGACATCCGCAAGAGCGATAGCGAACGCTTGCGCATAACCATCAGCGAGTACCGCGGACGCACGTTCATCGACCTGCGCACCTGGTACTCAACCGAACTCGGTGAGTTCAAGCCTGGCCGCGCCGGCGTCACATTGCGCCCCGATCAACTCACGGAGATCGTCCAGGGCCTGATGCTCGCCGGCCGCGCTATCGATCCGAAGGGGGTTGTCTGATGAAAAACCCCTTGACGCTCGTAAACCGCCGGCTTTATTCTTGGGCCGTCGCTGAAACAACAGCGAACGGGTTTGGCGACCTGATAATCAAACGGCGGACGACCGCCTCAGTGCGGTTTTTTTACGTCCGTATGCCTTCGCGCGCCTTCACTATCAATGGGCGGGCCTTGGTGGGGCGACCTTCGGGTCGGCCGGTTTCCGTTTGTACCGGTTCGCCAACCCTGCCTTGTGCCCGCCCACCCCATTTGGCGATGGGGAGCGGGAGTGAAAACGCAACAAACGGAGGCCGCACCATGCGCCAAGACCTCGCTCGTCCTGAGCAAACGCAATCCCCTATCGAAATCATCCGCGCAGCATTGCGCGAAGCCGCTATTGCTCCGACCGTCTTCGACGCGCTCGACGCAACCGGCGAAGCCCTTCGTATCCTGGCTGAACTCGCCCAAGCGGAGGTCCGCCATGGCTGAGGTCACCATCCAGGAACTGCGTACCACGGTCATCGACAACGGCGAATTGGCTCGATATGGCTTTGAGGAAATCCGAGCCATCGCAAAACTCGCGCTCATGGCCCTTGAGACGCCAGCCGGGCAGGACAGCGTGGAAACCCTTGCTCGAGCTTTCGAGGCCATCTGGGGCATTAGCGAGAGCGTCGAGGACGCCATCAGCTCCAATGCGGAAGGAGTCGGGTGCACCTACGTCGACTCGCGTTTTGAGCGTCGCTCGAAAGCCATGTTGGAGGCCCGCCATGCATAAGCCGACTCAAGCATTGGAGCGCGCATCCCGTGAATTGAGCGCAGCATCTGACGTTCTCACGCAAGCTCGCGCATTGTTTGCTGCGATCGAGCACGCTGTGGCCGGCGGCGCTTCTGTCGACATCGCCGCATTGGCCCAGGTCGGAGCGGATCTATCCAGGGCGTACTCCGAACGCTTTGAAGGTGAAAGCGAATGGTTCGAGGGGGTGCGCCATGCGTAACACGCGCTATCGCAAAGCCCTCTCCCCTCGGGATTTCGTTGTCGTCGCACCGACCGGCACTGCCTATTTTCCACCAGTGTCGACCGAAGAAGCCCGACAGATGATCGCCGAGCGATCCAGCCCTGGCGAAACCGGATGGGAAATCGTCCCGCTGTGGCTCTGGATGCAGGCGAAAGACTATTTCGCCAAACAGTACCCCGCCATTCGTCGACAGGGAGGTGTGCACGCATGAACGCCCCCATCAATTTCGAACAGCGGTTCGCGGCGGCGCTTGCCGAACACGGCCTGTGTCCGGCAGAAATCGTCGCTGACGGCAAGCTGCACCGCTTCGACGGTCCGGACGAGAAGCGCGGTAAGCGCTCTGCCTGGTACGTGCTGCATGGTGATGCTCTGCCCGCCGGCTCGTTTGGTGATTGGCGCACCGGTCTGTCCGAGACGTGGTGCGCCAAGGCCGAGCGCAATCTCTCGCCGGAGGAACGCCAGGCTCACCGTGCCACGATCCTGGCGGCAAAGGAGTCTGAGGCCAAGGCTCGAGCGGAGGTTGCAGCTCAAGCTCAAGCTGTCTGTCAGCGCCTTTGGGATCGAGCAGGAACGGTCCACGCCGAACATGCCTACCTAAAACGGAAGCGGATAAAACCGGCGGCCGCCAAGCAGATGCGCGACGGGCTCCTGGTTCCGCTGCGTGATGCCTCGGGCGAGTTGCGCAACCTGCAATTCATCCAGCCAGACGGCACCAAGCGATTCAAGAGCGGGGCGACGGTCGCCGGCAATTACTGCTCGATCGGTGGCAAACCGAGTTCCACTGTGCCGCTGCTGATCTGCGAAGGCTGGGCGACGGCATGCAGCCTGCATGAGGCCACGGACTATCCGGTGGCTGCGGCGATGAACGCAGGCAATCTGCTCGCGGTGGCGAAATCGCTGCGCGCCAAGTTGCCCGGTGTGCCGCTCGTGATCTGCGCGGACGACGACCACCTGACCGACGGTAATCCAGGCCTGACCAAGGCGACGGAAGCCGCCAAGTCGATTGGCGCAGGCGTCGCCGTGCCTCGCTTCGGCGGAAGCCGGCCGGAGGGTGCCACCGACTTTAACGACCTGCACGCTCTGGACGGTCTGGCGGCCGTGCGGGCCTGTGTCGACCGTACAGCGGCACCGCACGGCAGCACCAAGCCGGCACAGGGAGTACGTCCGACCGTCTTGCTCACGCGCGCATCGGACATTGTCCCTGAGGCTATCCGCTGGCTCTGGCTGCACTGGCTCCCGGAAGGCAAATTGAGCCTGCTTGCAGGTTCGCCCGGTACTGGCAAGACGACTTTGGCTCTCGCACTCGCTGCAACGATCTCCCACGGCGGAAAGTGGCCGGATGGCACGGCCTGTAGCCGCAAGGGTGATGTATTGATCTGGAGCGGCGAAGACAATCCGGCCGACACGATCGTCCCGCGCCTGATGGCGGCGGGTGCTGATCTAGACAGGATCCACATTATCAGCGGGCGTACTGACGAAGACGGCACGATCCAGCCGTTTGATCCGGCTCGCGACGTCCCTCTACTCGCCGAGCGCATTGGTGAAATCCGCAATGCCGCGCTGCTCATCATCGATCCAATCGTGTCGGCAGTGGCTGGCGATTCCAATAAGGCGAACGATGTACGACGCGACCTTCAGGCGCTCGTCGACACCGCTAGTGCGCATCGATGCGCGGTCTTGGGCATCTCGCACTTCAGCAAGGGTAGCAAAGGCAGTTCGCCTGCGGAGCGAGTGATTGGCTCTCAGGCGTTTGTCGCCCTAGCCCGCATGACGCTGGTGGCTGCGAAAGACGAGTCCGAGGAACGCCGCGTTCTCGCTCGCGCTAAGTGCAACATCGCGCCCGACGATGGCGGGATTAGCTATACGTTGGAACAGGCTGATGCGAACGGCATCGAGGCAAGTCGGGTTGTCTGGGGGGAGCGCATCGACGGCACATCCCGCGACATCATCGGCGACGTTGAAATCGTGCCGGACGACGACGAGCGCTCAGCCCGTAGTGAGGCGGTCGATTTCCTGCGCGCTTTGCTCTCGTCCGGTCCTTTATCGGTGAAGTTGATCCGATCAGACGCGACTGGCGCGGGATACTCGTGGCGGACGATGGAGAGAGCCAAGCGTGAGCTCAGCGTCGAGGCCCGCAAAGTCAGCATGAAAGAAGGCTGGGTATGGGCACTCCCCGCCGAAGTCCGCCACGAAGAAACCGAAGAACGCCAGACTCTATACCGTGGCGGCCTTCGGGATGCTTGGCGGTCTTCGGTAGATACGGGGGTTTCCGAGGAGGTTTCTGACGCGGAATTTCGCGAAGACCGCGAAGACCGCCACCGTACAGAGACTGGCGGACTTCCGGAAAATGCGACGAGCGACACGGGAGGCGACCTGTGATCTCCCCTGAATATATCGACAACCTCGCTGAGACAGTAATTGGCTCCATTTCTGTCAATAATCGAGTCGAGAAAATTTTGGTCGAGCGTGCGGTACTGGAGGCAATTGGGCACCTCACGGATCCTGGCATCAACTCTGATGCAACTGCGCTGCGCCAAGCGATCAATCTTTTGCTGATCGAACTTGGATGCCCGCTTACGCACCGCCTGAGACGCCTGTTCGTCTCGGCATTTACGGGAATGCTCGCTATCGCCCGAGCCGCCAGTCTCTCAGCAAGGGAGGCGCCATGAGTGCCCTGAATCTGTGGCATGAGTGCCGGCGGCGCTCGTTGACGTTGACCATGAACGGCGACAAGTTGCGGTACACCGGCCCCGAGGAGTCGATCGCGGCCATGCTGCCGGCCATGAGGGCGAACCGGGATGCTCTGTTTGCTTGCGTGTCCCAATTGGTGGGCCTGCCGGTCGAGGACGGCCCGTTTACGCCTTACATACCGCCGGCAACACTGGAGCAGGTGCAGCAATGGCAAGCCGAACTGGATGCCTCCATCGTGGACCTGGCGGCGCTGGAGCAGTGGCCAGACCAGATGCTCGAGAGCGTGCTGTTCCTGGTTGAGCGCCAGCCGGTCAGCACCCTGCAGCCGGATCTCTATCACTTTCGCGAGCGCCTAGACAAAGCACGTGCCACGTCTAGCGGGAGGCTTTCATGAATGGACTGTCGAACGCTGCGCTTGCGATTGCGCGCGTCATCGAGCCGACCTGCCGAGCGCGGCGGGATGTTGTTTCCGCGCGCTGGCGGCAAGAAATTCTGCAAGGATTCATTCGAGGTGATCTGCGGCTGCGCCGATCCGACGATCGGCGCCCGATCTATCCGGACCAGCCTGGCGCGGTCATGACTGCTCTCGTCGTCGGAGACGTCACCGTTACGGAGCTAAACCGGTGGCTTTCGTCCATCGGTACGGACGTTCAGGTCTGCGCCGATGACTTTCGACCGGAGACCCCCGCGCGGCGTCAGGCGGCCGGCGATGCGGCGGTCCGCGAGACGGCGTCGCGTCTCGCCGATGCGTGGGCCCGCGAGCGCTTCGATATGACAGGTTCGATTCCGTCCGAAGATGCGGTATCGAAAGGGATCGCGCGCGACCTCAACGCGACATTCACGCAGGACTGGTCTCCACGCACGATCCGCCGGCATTCCCTCAGAGAGTGGCGTTTTTCAGTGCTGGCGCAGTCTGCGCAAATTGCGCAAGACGGAACGGTGTAGCGACGCCCCAACAAACCTAAGCGTCTCGGCCGCAATCCCTTGAAGCGGCAAGGGATTGCGGCCTTCGCCGCCTTTCTTTATGCCGCGTGCGACTGGCTGATTGTTCTGCCCGGATTGCTCACTGAAACTTTCCTCATCGGCTCGACATCCTGAGCCCCATCAAACCAGTGAGAGCACGATGAAGCAGAAAGGACACGCGATAGCGTCATTCGCGCATTTTCTCGGCCTGCCGACGATCAAGTCACACGCGGTCAATGCGGTCCATCGAATTTCAAGCGCCCGATCGATGGAAGTCATAAAAAAGCTGGCGAGTCCGAAGCGCAAACAAGTCGTCGCTGACTCGACGCCGTTCATGACTGCCATTTCCGCTATTGAGCAGCCCCACAGTTACGAAGCGCGACGCGACGACAAGGAAGTCGCCGCCTCCGAGCGCACGCGCTGCAAACAAATCATGACGCACGGCGTTGAACTCGGTCACGTGAGTCTGGCTTATACCCTTGCCTTCGAGACCGGCTTATCCGCGGCGAGCGCGATGACGGTCCTGACGGCTGTGCATGCTGACGCCGGCAACGGCAACAACCGGCGCACGTCGGTTCGCTAACCAGGAGTTTGTGAGTGAAGACCATTAAGAAGCTGCAGGACCAGATCGAGGCGCAAGGGAAGTCGGTTCAACGCCTGGCGCAAGACTACGAAACCACTCAACAGGTGATCGACAACGCAAACGCGCATGCCGCCGCTGTCGAAGAACTGAAGAAGCAGCGACGCCGCGCGCTCGCCGAAGCGCTGATCAGCAAGAAAACGGCGAACACCAGCACGATCGATGCACGGATCTCGAACGAGGAGGCTCTGCACGAGTCCGCGCAGAAGTCCGCAGCAACTGCGCGCGACACGCTCGAGGTAATCGCCGAAGGGCAACGCATTGCTGAGGTGGAACTAGAGGACCTGAAGACGCGCCTGCGCGACACGATCTGCGATGAGATCGTCGCACAGCACGATGCGGCGCGCGACCGTTATGTAGCGGCTGTCGTGGCTCTCGAAGAGGCTGTAGCCGGGATGGTAGCCGCTGAGAGGGCATGGCACTGTGCCCGGCCAGCGATCGGTGCGGTGGATTTTCCCGCGCGAGGAATCCAAGTCCTTAGCGACATCCGCGAAAAAGGGTTGCGGGTGCCGCATACGGCGTCTCGTCTCGCTGACCCCAAGGTCGCGTCCGAGTACACACCCGACTATCCGAACTATTGGTATTTGCCCACATGGGCAGACCCGAAAACCGAAGGATTTTCTGACCAGCAGACCTGTGACTTCGTGAAGATGCTGCGCACGGCGGGTGTGGAATGCACCGACCCGCTGCTGGCGAGAGTCGCTGAGCGGCAATTGAAAGTTCGCATTTTGCGAGGAACCGTGAGCACTGGAATCAAGGTCCTGCGCGATGCCAGGACGGACACGGTCATCTCGTCGAAGCTAGCCGAAACCTTCGGCCCGGACGAGGACATCTATCTCGACGAGTCGACCGCTCGGAATCTGCAGGCTAAACGTGTGGTAGCAGTGCATGGCGAGGACGAGATGCCCGAACCCAAACCGGGTATCACCTCTGCGCGCGTAATCGATGCGTCGGCTCCGCCGGAGGATAAGCGCGCAGGGTATCGAGTCGGACCTGTGACGCGCGAGTATGCCGGCAACTTTTTCTCGCTCGACATGAGCTCTTACTGAGCGCCAGCCGCATGATTCTGATCCACGGCGAAGACGAGATGTGTGTGGGCCTGTGGCGCGGGGTTGATTGGGTGCCCCTTCGGAATTACCTGCTAATTTTTTCGAATCTTGAGGAATGAACATGGACATCGGTAGTGGAGCTGGCGCCTTGCTGGGCGCGTCAACGGGCATCACCAATCTCGCAAATTCTCTCGCCACACGCCTGGGCGGTACCGCGCCCTCCTATTTTTCCCAGTTGCGCAATGCCTCTTTTCGGGGTGTCCACTTCGTCTCGCTGGGGAGTGACAACTCATTCGGACGACGCAAGCAGGTGCACGAGTACCCTCAGCGAGACACGCAGTGGGTGGAGGATCTGGGAAGAGGACTTCGCGAGTTTAGGATGTTTGGTTTCGTTGTCGGCGATGATGTGATCGCTCAAAGGGATGCACTAATTGCAGCGTGCGAGACGGCTGGCGACGGCGAACTCGTGCATCCGACGCTTGGCCGGCGTAGAGTGAGTCTGATGAATTTCCACAGCGTCGAACGGTGGGAGAAAGGCAGATATTTCGAGTTTCAGTTCGTCTTCGTCGAAAATGGATCGCAGGTATTTCCTTCGGTGGCTGCCGCGACCAAGTCACTCGTGGAGCGAGCGGCAGACGCTCTCGATTTGTCTGCGGAGCTGTCATTCACGAAGGACGCGGTTTCGGCGCTAGCCTCAAGCGCCTCCGATGCAACGAAGAAGCTCAACGCCGCACTCGAATGGGCTAACACAGCTACGGGTGTCGTCACCGACGCACGCAATTTGTTTAACGTGTTGACGAATCTGCCGGGAGATTTCGGCCGGTTTCTGGGTAGCTCTGCAACGCCATCGTTTAGCAAGTTTGCAGGTTCTGACAAAACGTCTGTATCCGCTACGTCTGCCAGCCTTACTGAAAGTGCGACGAACAATCGAGTTGCCGTCGCATCTGCGGCAGCCACACTCGTTAGCGCTGCGCAGTCGCTCGATCAATCGAATGTAGCAGCCTTTGCAACCGCAACCCAATCGCTGAGCGCAAGCGTATTGGCGGCAACTACAACACCAGCTGACGCAGTGCGACTGCTTTCGACGATGGTGGATTTCACTGCCGATGGCCAGACGGATGATTCTGTCGTCGGCGCAGCATCCGCGACTTTGGGTCAAGCAATGAGAAGGCTGTTCCGTCGCGCCGCGATTGGATCGATATCACGCGCATCTGCGAGTTATCTGCCATCCTCGCACGACGATGCGGTGAGCATGCGCGATCGGGTAACGACGCTGATAGACGCCGAACTCTCGGTCGCCGGCGATCAAGGCGAAGACGACGCATACGGAGCCCTGTGTTCGTTGCGCGCCGCGGTGATTGTTGACCTGAATCAACGCGGCGCAGCATTGGCCTCAATCAAGACTTATACGCTCCCTGGCAGCTTGCCCGTACTGGCGCTGGCACATCGCCTGTATAGAGACGCATCGCGCGCAGACGAGTTAACAGCGCAGGTCAACCCCGTTCACCCTGCGTTCATGCCATCGACGTTCAAAGCCGATTCGAAGTAACCCACTGTCGTCACCACGGCTTGCGTTATGTCTCGAAGATGTATCTCATATCAATTCCATTGCCGCCCCATTTATGTCCATTAGCCTTTTCCGCGTTGGCAGTATTTTGCATTACCGCTTCCAAATCGACGGCAAGCGCGTCCAGCGCACGACGGGGGAGCGCGTGCGCACTCGAGCGCGTCGTGTGGCCGAAGATGCCTATCGCGAGCAGTTGCTGTGGTCACGAGGCGGCCGACTCGTACCCACCCTGCGTGAGCTTGTCGCGTTGTGGCTGCGTGCACATCAGTTGACCGCGAGTCGCTCCCACCTTCGAGGCGTCGAGGCATTCGGGCGCCTGCATCTATTCGCGCTTTGTGATGTACCGGTCGATCAGTTGAGTACCGCGTCGGTGGAGGCCGCGCGAAACCAATACCTGGCGACTCATGCCCCTATTTCAGCGAATCATTGGCTGCGCACCATGCGGTTGCTCTGTCATTGGGCTGTGCATCGCGGCACGATCCCCGCTGTGCCGTTTAAGGTCAAAATGCTGACGGTACAAAGAAAGGTGCGCGCGACCTTGCCAGTTGCACTCACTGCTGCGTGGCTCCAGGCGATAGACCGCCAGGCCGCAGAGCCCGTCCGAATCGCGGTGCGGCTGATGCTGGCCATGGGACTGCGCGAATCGGAAGCCGCCTCGGCGCGGTGGGAGTGGATCGACGCGGCTCGACAAACCTATACACCTGGCATCACCAAAGGGCGTGAGGCAGAGCCAATCCCGATGCCGCCGTGGTTGGTTGATTACCTTCGTCCCTTCCGACGCGCCACCGGGCTTATTGCCTCGCGGGCAGACGGCCGGGCATACGGTCGCGGATTCACCCGCCAGCCGATCATGTCGGCCAGTCAGGCCATCGGAATCGGGCATATTACGCCTCATAGACTTCGCGGCACATTCGCCACGCTCTTGAGCGAGAACGGCACGCCGATTCAGGCGATACAGAAGGTGATGCGACACAAGAGCCCACTCACTACGATCGGCTACCTGGAGCCGGACATGCAGCGTGTCGCCGCAGCCCAAGACAAGATCGCTTTGCAATACGGCCTAACCTAACGTCCTGACATTCCCCGCCGCCATCCACCGGTTGCACCTATTTGCGAGTGGCGAGCAAGTGGCGAACACCACCGGATAAACCCACGCCATTGCTAGGCCGCTGCATTATCAGGGGTTATGCCGAGTTGAGTGCTGTCCAGAGGCCGCGCGGGAAGGAAGTTGCCCCCTTCGTGCAGGCAAAATGGGAACTTGGTCGCCGCGGTCGGCCACCGTGATGCCATCGCGGGTCCTTCCCCCCTACTAATTCACACGGGCACTGCGCGCCGCGATGTTCGTCTAGGTACAAACTTTTCAAATTTGGGTAACAAGGTAACAAAGTTGCCAGATAGGAGAAATCTATGACCGTCGAATCGCAGGCAGATTTCGCGCGGCGTTGCAACGTATCTCGCAAGACGGTTAGCGAAATGGAAAAAGGCTGGAAGGCTTGTCATGCAAGGCGACCGAGTCGATGTCAAGGCGTCGCTTTCGCTTATGGATCGGCACCGCAAAGGAGGTGCTCCAAGCTCCTCCGCGGCTGTTACCCCCACTGTTACCCTCGCAGACTCAGGTAACCGTCAGGGTAACAAATCCAGCCCAAAGTTGATTCCAGGGCGATGCTCAGAGACGAGCGCTGGAGAGGTCACCATCCTACCTGGGGAAACCATTGAAGACGCCGCCCAGCGTCTGGTCGGGGACATCGACATGGACATGCCGTTTGACGAAGCGAGGCGCCTGAAGGAGGTATATCTGGTGTGTCTCAATCGCCTCGAGTTCGAGCAAAAGTCCGGCGCCCTCGTCGACATGGAAACCGCCAGCACGATCCTTTTTGAGGAGTTCCGGGCCGCCCGCGACGCGTGGCTGGATTGGCCCACCCGGATTGGCCCCATGCTCGCCGCCGTCCTGGGCATCGACGCAGACAAAGTCACGACGGCCCTCTCTGCTTACGTCCACAAGCAAGTGACCGACTTGGGCGAGCCTCAGGCCGACTTTGCGGAACGTTAATCACCGGCAATGCGAGTCTTGGCCTGCGGTAGGTGAAAACACAGGCGGGCAATCGATATTTTCGGAATCGAGACCTCCCCTAGCGTCTCAGGTACAACCGAGCAAGGCGACCACGCCCGTCCATCCCCTCCTGTTAAAATTCAGGTTCATTTTTCAGCGCCTCGCAATCGTCAATGAATCAACGTATCGGCAATGCGCAACTCTCGACTGGCGACAAGGATACGGACCTGCCAAGGGACGTCTTAGTCCAGGCGCGATGCTCACGCATCCACAAGGAACGCCATGCCCACCATTTTTCCCTTTAGCCATGCAGTTCATCAAGAACGGTCCCGATATCCCGGAACGCCTGCTACAGGCGCACGAAGAAGGCCGGGTGGTGTTCTTCTGCGGAGCAGGCATTTCGTATCCCGCCCGTCTGCCCGGCTTTTCCGGTTTGGTGCGGCGGCTCTTTGAAGCACTAGGCGAAACCCCAAATGCCGTGCAGCAGGCGGCGATTAAGGCAGGGCAGTTCGACACAGCCATTGGCTTGCTGGAAGCCGAGATCGTCGGGGGGCGGGAAAGGGTGCGCAGGGCTATGGCAGGCGTCCTTACGCCCGACCTTAGCAAGCAGAATGCGACCACCACCCATGAGGCATTGCTGACACTCGGCAAGAGCCGCGATGGACGAATCAGGCTCATTACAACCAACTTCGACCGTTTGTTCGAGGAGGTGATCGCCAACACGCGGCTTGCCGTCGAGCTATTTCAAGCACCTTTACTTCCCGTCCCGAAAAACCGATGGAACGGTCTTGTGTATCTGCACGGCCTCTTGTCGTCCGCGCCAACCGGGAGCGAGTTGGACCGCTTGGTTGTCTCCAGTGGTGACTTCGGCCTCGCATACCTGACCGAACGCTGGGCCGCACGCTTCGTCAGCGAACTGTTCCGCAACTACACCGTCTGCTTCGTCGGTTACAGCATTAACGATCCGGTGCTGCGCTACATGATGGATGCGCTGGCCGCCGATCGTCTGCTAGGAGAATCGCCGCCGGAGATGTTTGCTTTCGGCAGCCATTCAGCAGGCAAGGAGGGCGAACGCGCCAACGAATGGCGAGCGAAGAACGTCACGCCTATTCTCTATCGCGAACACAACCGTCACAGTTACCTGCACAAGACCTTGCGGGCGTGGGCGGATACCTACCGCGACGGTGTGCGCGGCAAGGAGCGCATTGTCGTCGAGTGTGCGATGGCCCGCCCCCTGGCAAGTACTAAGCAGGATGATTTCGTGGGTCGCTTGCTCTGGGCACTGGGCGACCCTATGGGACTAGCCGCCAAGCGCTTCGCCGACTTTGACCCGGCACCATCGCTGGACTGGCTGGGCCCCCTATGCGAGGACCGCTACGACCATGCCGACTTGACCCGCTTTGGCGTGCCGCCCCGCCGGGAGTACGACGACAAGCTGAGATTCAGCCTGACGCGCAGGCCCAGCCCATATACACACGCGCCATGGATGATGCTGGCTTATGCGGGTGAAGTGGGTAGTCAGTGGGACGATGTGATGTTCCATCTGGCGCGGTGGCTGACACGTCATCTGGATGACCCTGCTCTCGTATGGTGGCTAATTAAGCGAGGTGCGCAACTGTACGACCGTTTCGTGTTGTTGGTGGAACACCGACTAGACGAACTCGCCAAGCTTGAACGCGAAGGGAACGTCGAGGAGTTGAACCGCATTCGGGCCAGCGCACCCAATGGAATTCCACGCCCAATGATGCGTACCCTTTGGCGACAGATACTCACGGGGCGAGTGAAGTCATCACGGCAGGACTTCAACCTTTTTCGCTGGCGCGATCGCTTCACTCGCGAGGGTATGACGTCCAGTCTGCGACTGGAACTCCGTGAGATGCTCTCGCCGCGAGTCTCGCTGCGCCAGCCCTTCCGCTGGGGAGAAGAACGCGAAGACGCGGGCGAGCCGCAGGAGCTCAAGGATCTGATCGACTGGGAGATCGTGCTATCCACCGATTACGTTCATTCGACGCTGAACGATCTGGCGAAGTCGCCAGGGTGGCGTGCGGCGCTACCTGATCTCCTCGATGACATGCAAAGCCTGCTGCGCGATGCACTCGACTTGATGCGTGAGTTGGGCGGGGCTGACGACCGGAGTGATCTTGCCCACTGGCATCTGCCTTCCATCAGCCCGCACTGGCAAAACCGCGGCTTTCGCGATTGGGTGTCGCTGATCGAAATCCTACGCGACGCGTGGCTTGCCACCCTGGAGAGCGAACCGACTCGAGCGCGCCGAGTGGTTGAGGGATGGGTGGTTCAACGCTACCCCACCTTCAAGCGGCTGGCGCTATTCGCCGCGACCCATGATGGCGTGGTCACTGATGACCAGTGGGTCGATTGGCTGCTGGCCGATGACGGCTGGTGGCTATGGTCGGTTGAGACGCAGCGCGAGACGATGCGCCTCTTAGTATTGCGCGGCGCTAGCCTCCCGTCCAATACGCGTGTGCGCTTGGAAGCGGCCATTCTGGCAGGCCCACCACGGAGGATGTTTCGGGATGACATTGAGCCTGAGCGCTGGGAGTATCTGGTCGATCACACTGTGTGGTTGCGCCTAGCCAAACTTGCCTTCGGTAATACTGCTCTCGACATGGAAGCAAGGGCACGACTGGAAGCGCTCTCTATTGCTCATCCGGAGTGGCAGGTCGCGAATAACCAACGCGACGAGTTCTCGCACTGGATGAGTGGCACGGGCGACCCGGACTATCAAGCGCCGCGTCAATTCGACAGAGCGCCCCGTCGGCGGCGCGATCTGATGAATTGGCTCCAGCGCTCGCCCTCCACGCACCCTCTGCACGAAGATGATTGGCGCGAGATGTGCCTTGAGAGATTTCCGACTGCTGCTTGCGCTTTGTATGCGCTCGCTAGTGACGGCATATGGCCTGCCGAGCGATGGCGGGAGGCTTTGCAAGCCTGGAGTGGGGAAAGACTCCTGCGCCGATCGTGGCACTACTTGGCTCCCACGCTCCAGCGTATGCCCGACGACATACTGAATGCGATCGCACATAGTGCCGCCTGGTGGCTACAGGCATCGTCCAAGGTGTACGAAGAGCACGAAGCCGCGTTCCTCGATCTCTGTCGCCGGTTTCTTGCAATGGACTATCAGGCCGACCCCCTGGGCGATCAACCGGTGACCAACGCGATCAATCACCCAGTCGGGCAAGTCGCACAGGCCTTGTTGAACTGGTGGTTCCGACGTAACCCGGAAGACAACCAAGGGCTTCCCGACGACCTGAAGCCCACCCTGACTGCGCTTTGCGATCCAGACGTGGCTCACTATCGCCATGCCCGCGTTCTGCTGGCAGCCAATGTGATCGCGCTTTTTCGCGTAGACCGCGACTGGGCTACGAAATACCTGTTACCACTGTTCGACTGGCATCGTTCACTCAATGAAGCGCGTGGTGCCTGGGAAGGTTTCCTATGGTCGCCGCGTTTGTACCTGCCGCTATTTGCTGCTTTCAAAGCGGAGTTTCTCGAGACGGCTCGACATTACGTCGAATTGGGCGAGCACCGAAGCCAGTACGCTGCGGTTCTCACCTACGTCGCGCTTGATCCTGCTGACACCTTCACGGTCATCGAGCTGCGCGCAGCCACGCACGCCTTGCCACGAGAGGGCTTACAGGAAGTGGCGCAGGCCCTTGTCCAAGCCCTTGAAGGTGCCGGCGAGCAGCGCGAAGTGTACTGGTCCAACCGCGTACGCCCCTATTGGCAAAAGATATGGCCAAAGTCCCTAGCATTCGCTTCGAAAGCGGTAGCCGAGCAGGTCGCGCGACTAACCATCGCCGCTGGCGACGCCTTCCCGCAAGCCCTCACCACTGTCGGCGATTGGCTTCAGCCCTTGGAGCATCCATACTACGTGATCCAACTCCTGAGGGAATCACGCCTGTGCGTCCTCTACCCACAAGATGCCTTGGCGTTTCTGGATGCCATCATAGAGTCTCAACCTTGGCCTCCAACCGAGTTGCAAGTCTGTTTGGATGCCATTAGTCAAACGTTCCCTAATGCCGTCGATGACGCACGCTATCGGAGGCTGATGGAATATGCGCTTCGGCACGGGTAGGCACGCAACCGTTTCTCACGCTGCCATCCCTCGCCGCTACAAGGTGCACAACTCATCGCTTGAAGCGAACGTGTCGACAAGAGAAACGCTCTGCGGACCTTATGGGCGACTGCCTCGACCGCATCAAATGTTCGGCAGCCCAATCTATGGCGGGTTGTTTGGTGGGTGGGATGCGAAGGCAGGCCGGAAAACCATGTCAGACGGACATGATCGGCGGACACCCTCTCCGCCAAGCATCTGGCTTTGCAAAGAAGTGCCCGCTAACCTAGCGGGCATTTTTGTTTGTGCGGTGGGGAATTTTTTGCCCTATCTTGTTCACCGCGCTTGTCAGTGCGTCATCCGGACCAATTCGGCCCGCCCCGAAGCGTCGGAATTTCTAGTTCGGATCGGTACCGAGTTTAGGATAGCCTCATTTCACCTTCGCACTTGAACGGCGGTGTCCGCCCGACCGGCAGCAGCCCAGCTTTTACTCGGAGAATGCGTTAGCCACCCTTGCAAGCGGATCATCACGCGCTCGCCTCGTGAATACAGAGACCGGCTGGCGTTCACCTCACAATGATCGTTCAGACGAACTGTTCACGCATCGCCTTCTTGTTCAACTTGCCGACACTGGTTCTTTGTAGCGAGTCGACGAACCTGACGATCTGCGGCACCGCGTATTTTGAAATTTCGCCAGTCGCGGCAATCGCAAGCAGGTGCCGCCTGATCGCTTCGTCGTCGACGGGGTCCGCGTCCTTCTTCAATACGACCAGGGCGACCGGCCGCTCGCCCCACTTCTCGTCCTTGATGCCGAACACCGCTACCTCGGAGACCGCAGGGTGTCGAGAGATCAGGTTTTCGATTTCGAGCGACGACACCCATTCACCGCCTGACTTGATCACGTCCTTCAGTCGATCGGTAATCTGCAGGTACCCAGCCGGGTCGATGCTGGCGATATCCTGGGTATGCAGATACCCGCCCTCCCATAGCTGCTCCGATGCTTCCGGATTGTGAAGGTAACTTTGCGTCAGCCATGGCGCGCGTACAACCACTTCGCCGAAGGCTTTGCCATCGTGTGGAACGTCTGCCATCGCGTCATCGACAATCCGCAGCTCGACCAGAGGAACGGGAAGCCCCGTTTTGCAGCGCAGGCGTATCTCCTCGTCAACATCGAGCGCGCCAAGGTCGGGCTTGATCTGCGCCAGCGTGAGGATCGGGCCGGTCTCCGACATACCGTAGCCCGTAAAGACATCGATGCCACGCTCGAAAGCGGCCCTCGCCAAACCTTGTGTCAATGCACTCCCGCCAATGATAACTTTCCAGCGGCTGAAGTCGACCGCCTTCGCTTCGGGGCAGTTCAGCAGCATGTGCAGAATCGTGCCGACGCAGTGCGAAAAAGTCACGCCCTCATCACGGATAAGCCCCACCAGCCGGTCGGGCGCATAGCGCCCCGGGTAGACCTGCTTCAACCCCATGACCGTTGCGATGTAGGGAATGCCCCACGCATGAACATGGAACATGGGAGTGATCGGCATGTAGACATCGCCACGATGAAGCCGTTGACCGGAGGCCGGACTCGCCAACCCGGCCATCACGCTGATCGTGTGAAGTACCAGTTGCCGATGAGAAAAATGCACCCCCTTGGGCTGCCCTGTGGTTCCGGTCGTGTAAAACGTGGTGGCGCGCGTGTTTTCGTCGAAATCCGGGAACGAATAATGCCTATCGCTTGCCGCGAGCATGCGCTCGTACTCCGCCGCAAACGGAATCGTGTGCGTCGTCGGGGCGGCGCCATCTTCGTCGATGAGAACGAATGTGTGGACGGATTTCAATTGATCTCTGATCGCATTGATCACCGGCAGGAAATCGGTATGCACCAGAAGCACTTCGGCGCCCGCGTGATTGATCGTGAAGGCGATTTCCGCGTTGGCCAGTCGTATATTGACCGTCTGCAGCACCGCTCCCATCATCGGGATAGCAAAATAACATTCCAGGTAGCGATGGCTATCCCAGTCCATGACGCCGACCGTGCTGCCATGCCGCACGCCAAGCCTGGCAAGCGCGTTAGCGAGCCTGGAGATGCGCTCGTTCATCGTCCGGTACGTCATTCGCAATTGCCCCCGGTAAACAATCTCCTGCTCCGGTGCGTGAGCCAGCGGCGTATGCAAAAGCTGCTTGATCAGCAAGGGATAGGCGTATGCCGAGGGGGTGCCGTTCGTCAACTCGTCCTGCATCATTGTCTCCTGAATCTGATGTTGGTTTTATCCCATCACGTCCCAGTCTACCAAGCCAGCGATGATCGATTCGCGCCTGGCTGCCCATTTGGCAAAGGCGTCAGACCTGCCATCGAGCGGGCACCCTCCTGAGGCCCGCTCGATATTCAGTCGTAACGATAGACACCCTGACCTGTCTTGCGCCCGAGCCGTCCCGCCGCCACGAACTCGCGCAGCAGCGGCGCCGGCCGATACTTCGGGTCTCCGAAGTCGTTCAGAAACACTTCCATGACGGACAGGCAGACGTCGAGTCCGACCAGATCCGCGAGCGCGAGCGGGCCGATCGGCTGATTCGCGCCAAGTTTCATTCCCGCGTCGATTTCATCGGCGCTCGCAACACCTTCGGCAAGGACGAAGAAGGCCTCGTTGATCATCGGCACCAGGATACGGTTCACCACGAACCCCGGTGAATTCCTGACGACAATCGGCGTCTTTCCGAGACGCTTTGTCAACTCGCTAATCGCGTCTGCGGTGGCGTCGCTCGTCTGCAGCCCGCGAATGATCTCGACGAGCGGCATCAGCGGCGCCGGGTTGAAGAAGTGCATGCCGATGAAACGCGAAGCGTCGCTCAGACTCGCCGCCAACGCCGTGACCGAGATGGACGAGGTATTCGTCGCGATGATGGCGCCCGGACGCGCCACCGATTCGATCTGCCCCAGAATTCGGTGCTTCAGGGCGACATTTTCCGTTGCGGCTTCGATGACGAGATCGGCATCCGACAGTTGCTGATAGTCCGTCGAGAACCTGACTCGCGCGAGTGCAGCGCACCGTGCTTCCGAGTTGAGTTTGTCTTTCGCGACGAGCCGATCGAGATTGCTTTTCAGCAGTGCGAGCCCGTTCGTCAAGGCCGCCTCGGCGACATCGATCACGATGACATTCCATCCGGCGGTAGCGGCGGTCTGCGCGATGCCATTGCCCATCGTACCCGCACCCACAATTCCTATCGTCCCAATTTCCATAATTGCTCTCAGTGGCTGGGGTTGCGGTTTCGTGCGCAACTTATTGAAGATTCTCAAAGATTGCGGCGATGCCCTGGCCTCCGCCAATACACATCGTGACGAGTGCATAGCGTCCGCTCACGCGCCTGAGTTCATGCAGTGCCTTGACAGTAATCAGCGCGCCCGTCGCACCGATCGGATGGCCCAGCGAGATGCCCGAGCCGTTCGGATTCACTTTCGCCGGGTCGAACCCAAGCGCCTGTGCCACCGCGCAGGCCTGTGCAGCAAAGGCTTCGTTGGCTTCGATCACGTCGAGATCGCCTACGGTGAGTCCTGCACGCTCGAGCGCGATGCGCGTCGCGGGTACGGGGCCGATGCCCATGTAGAGCGGGTCGACGCCGGCATGCGCGTAGGACACCAGGCGCGCCAGCGGCTTCAGACCTCGCGCCTCCGCCGTTTTGCGCTCCATCAACAGGACGGCGGCAGCGGCGTCGTTGATGCCGGAGGCGTTGCCAGCCGTCACCGTCCCGTTTTCCTTCTGGAATATCGGGCGCAGCTCCGCAAGCTCGGTCTGTTCGACGTCCTGGCGCACGTGTTCATCGGTATCGAATACGACTTCCTTGCCTCGCACGCGTCGGGTCACCGGAACAATCTGCTCCTTGAAGCGGCCCTCGGCGATGGCACGCGAGGCGCGGCGGTGCGATTCGATCGCAAGGGCATCCTGTTGCTCTCGCGTGATGCTGTACTTTCGCGCGACGTTCTCCGCCGTGACTCCCATATGCACCCGTTGGAACGGATCGTGCAACGCGCCCAACATCATGTCGATCAGTTGCACGTTGCCCATGCGCGCGCCGAAGCGAGTGTCGGGCGTAATGTATGGCGCCCGGCTCATGTTCTCGGCGCCGCCACCGATTGCGATGTCGGCGTCACCCAGCAGAATGGACTGCGCAGCGCAGACGACGGCTTGCAGCCCGGACCCGCAGAGGCGGTTGACATTGAAGGCAGGCGTCGCTTCCGAAACGCCGCCATCGAGTGCCGCGACGCGCGCCAGATACAGGTCTCTCGGCTCAGTGGCGACAACGTTGCCGAACACGACGTGGCCGACGTCGGCGCCCGCCACTTTCGATCGCGCGAGTACCTCGCGCACCACGATCGCACCCAGTTCGGTCGGTGGGAGGTCTTTCAGACTACCGCCGAACTTACCGATAGCCGTGCGAACGCCACCGACGACAACGACTTCTCTTTGCATTTCTTGTGTCTCCCAATGGACGCCGGACGTGCCTCACGCTATGAAGCACGCTCGGGGTTCAATTACATGTTGGAATAGTTGGGGCCACCGCCCCCCTCAGGTGCGACCCAGACGATGTTCTGGCTTGGATCCTTGATGTCGCATGTTTTGCAGTGGAGGCAGTTCTGCGCGTTGATGACGAGCTGCTCGCCACCGCTGTCCTGCTTCACATACTCGTAGACGCCAGCAGGGCAGTAGCGCGATTCGGGCCCCGCATAAGTCCGCCAATTCACGTTCAGTGCAACCGCCGGATCCTTCAGCGTCAGATGCGCCGGCTGATTCTCTTCGTGATTGGTGTTGGAGATGAACACCGAGGACAATCTGTCGAAGGTGAGCTTGCCGTCAGGTTTCGGGTATTCGATCGGCTTGCACTGCGAGGCCGGTTTCAGCGTCTCGTGATCCGAATGCTGGTGGTGCAGCGTCCACGGGACGTTGCCGCGCAACACCTTTTGCTCGATGCCGACCATTAGCGTGCCCACGTATAAACCCTTGCTCATCCATTGCTTGAAATTCCGGGCGCGGTGCAACTCGGCGTACAGCCAGGAATCCTTGAACGCCTCGGGATAAGCCGTAAGCTCATCGCCCTCACGCCCCGCCTGCAACGCTTCAAATGCCGCTTCGGCAGCCAACATGCCCGTCTTGATCGCCGCATGCGAACCCTTGATACGCGATGCGTTCAGGAAGCCCGCGTCGTCACCGACCAGTGCGCCCCCGGAGAACACCAGCTTCGGCAAGGACATCAGGCCGCCCGCAGTCATCGCGCGCGCGCCGTAAGACAGACGCTTCCCGCCTTCGAGCACCTTGCGGATTTCCGGATGCGTCTTGTACCGCTGGAACTCCTCGAATGGCGACAGATACGGATTCGAATACCCCAGGCCCACGACGAAGCCGACGACCACCTGACGATCGTCCATGTGGTAGAGAAACGAGCCGCCGTACGTGTCGTTCTCGAGTGGCCAGCCGGCCGTGTGCATGACCAGGCCCGGCGTATGCTTCGACGGTTCGATCTCCCACACTTCCTTGATGCCGATGCCGTAGACCTGAGGATCAGCGTTATCGCTCAGCTTGAACTTCTCGTTCAGTTGACGGCCCAACTGCCCGCGCGCGCCCTCACAGAAGAGCGTGTATTTCGCGTGTAACTCCATGCCGAGCTGGAAGTTCTCCGTCGGCCTGCCGTCCTTGCCGATGCCCAGATTGCCGGTCGCAACGCCTTTGACTGCGCCGTCGTCATCGAACAGCACTTCGGCGGCCGCAAAGCCGGCGAAGATCTCGACACCGAGCCCTTCCGCCTGTTGCCCCAGCCACCGCGTCACGTTCGCCAACGAAACGACATAGTTGCCGTGATTCTTGAAGTTGTCCGGAAGTGCCCAGGCGGGCACCCCCGTCGAACCGGCTTCGGTGAGAAACAGGAACTTGTCCTCGGTGACCTCCACCGATAGCGGCGCCCCTTTCTCCTTCCAGTCGGGGATGAGTTCGGTCATGGCGCGTGGGTCCATGACGGCGCCGGACAGGATGTGCGCCCCGATCTCCGAGCCCTTCTCCAGAACGCACACGGACAACTCGACGCCGTTCTCGGCAGACAACTGCTTGAGGCGGATCGCTGCGGATAGTCCGGCCGGGCCACCGCCGACAATCACGACGTCATAATCCATCGACTCGCGTGCGCCAGCCTGTTCGATCGGGCTTGCTGTGCTGAGCATGTCCAACCCCTGTGTCAGAACTGGTCGTCGGTCAACGCCAACGCACCTTCGTTGCCGTCGTGGGCGCCAACGATGGCGGCTTCCAGTGCAGTTGCGAGCGGCAGGATCTGCGTCGCGAAGCAATGGGCGGTTGCCGCCTTGGCGTCATAGAACGAGGGATCGTCGTTGCGCTTGTCCGTGGCGACGAGCAACGCGCGGGCAAACTGCCATCCGGATAGCACGATGCCAGCCAGCTTCAGATACGCGACGCTGCCTGCGAACACGGCGTTGGGGTCGTCCTTGGCGTGCGTGAGTACGTAGTCGACCACGTTTGCGAGCGATTCGCGCCCGGCCCCAAGCCGCTTGTGGAGCGCCTGGAACGCCGCGCTCGATTCGTACGACTTGTGCTCCCACAATGCCGCGAGGGTCTCGTCGATTTTCGCGAGCAGCACCTTGACGACAGTACCGCCGTCACGCAACGTCTTCCGGCCGACGAGGTCATTGGCCTGAATCGCCGTTGTGCCTTCATAAATGGCGAGGATTCGCGCGTCGCGAAGATGCTGCGCGGCGCCCGTTTCCTCGATATAGCCCATGCCGCCATGCACCTGCACGCCAAGGCTGGCGACCTCGTTTGCCAACTCGGTGCTCCACCCCTTCACCACCGGCACGAGGTATTCGTAGATTGCCTGATGGTCGGCACGCACCGATGCATCGGCATGATGGTGGCCGATGTCACTGTGCGCTGCCGCAACGTAGGCGAGCGCCCGGGCGCCTTCCGTGAGCGCGCGCATGGTCGCGAGCATCCGGCGCACGTCAGGGTGTTTGATGATGCTCAGTGGCGCTTTCGACGAGCCGTCTACGGCGCGTCCTTGCACGCGGTCTTTCGCATAGGCAACGGCCCGCTGATATGCGCGGTCGGCCACGGCGATGCCCTGCACACCGACACCGAAACGTGCCGCATTCATCATGATGAACATGTATTCGAGGCCGCGGTTGGCTTCCCCGACCAGAGCGCCGGTGGCTCCGCCGTGATCGCCAAACTGGAGCACCGCCGTCGGACTCGCCTTGATGCCCATCTTGTGCTCGATGGACACGCAATGCACGTCGTTACGGGCGCCCAGCGAGCCGTCTTCATTGACGACGTATTTCGGCACAATGAAAAGCGACAGGCCTTTTACGCCCTCGGGGGCGCCGGGCAGGCGAGCGAGTACGAGATGCACGATGTTGCTGGCCATGTCGTGCTCGCCCCACGAGATGAAGATCTTCGTGCCGAAGATATGGTAGTTGCCGTCGCCGATCGGTTCGGCACGCGTGCGCACCAGCGCGAGGTCCGAACCTGCCTGCGGCTCCGTCAGGTTCATCGTGCCGGTCCATTCACCCGAAATCAGCTTCGGCACGTAGCGTTCCTTCTGCGCCTGGCTGCCGGCAATGAGCAACGCCTCAATGGCCCCGTCGGTCAGCACCGGGCACAACGCTAGCGACAGGTTCGCGGCATTGAGCATTTCAACGCAGGCGGTCGCGATCAGTTTGGGCAGTCCCTGACCGCCGTACTCGGCCGGGTGGACAACGCCCTGCCAGCCGCCGTTCACGAACTGAGAAAAGGCTTCCTTGAAGCCGGGCGTCGCGGTGACAACGCCGTCCTTGAAACGACTGGGGTTGATATCACCCTCGACGTTCAGCGGCGCGATGACGTTGGCGTTAAAGCGGGCCGCCTCGTCGAGCACGGCCTGGGCGCAATCTAGCCCGGCGTCCTCGAAGCCGGGAAGCGCCGCCACGCGCTCAAGATCGGCCAGTTCCTGCATGGCAAAGAGCA
>NZ_JAYRUC010000016.1:0-135876 GCF_041919235.1 Pandoraea sp. | reverse complement strand
CGCTTGGCCACCTCGGGGATCGTATCTCGATCCGCTTCGCGCAGAATTCGCACGATCTGCTCGTCACTGTACCGGCTTTTCTTCATACCAACTCCTCGTCTGAGCTGAGGAGCCATTATCTCCAGATTCCTTTGGTACGAAATTTCCCGGGCAGGTCAGATCGACTCTAGAAACCCAAAAAACATCAAACCTCGAGGCGCCGGCGAATTGCCTGTAGTTCTCGTCGCCGGCTTGCGGTCGATTTCGGGTACGTCATCTTCAGCGACTCAAGGGCGTCCAATATGATCTGAGAGACGATCAATCGCGTGTTCTTCTTGTCATCGGCAGGCACGACATACCACGGGGCGCATCGGGTACTCGTTGCGGCAAGGCATTGCTCGTACGCCTTCATGTACCGACGCCAGAACTTGCGCTCCTCAATATCCGCTTCGCTGAATTTCCAGTTCTTGTCCGGATCGTCAATGCGGTCCAGAAAGCGCCTGCGTTGTTCCGCCTTCGATAGGTGCAGGAAGAATTTGACGATACGCGTGCCATTGTGGTCGAGGTGGCGCTCCAGATCCACGATCGACCGATACCGCTCGTCCCAGATCGTTTGCCTGTCCAGCGATGCATCCGCCAGCCCTTCGGCAAGCAGAATGTCCGGATGAACACGGACGATCAGAACTTCCTCATAGTACGACCGGTTGAAGATGCCAATTTGCCCACGCGCTGGCAAATCGCGTGTGGTACGCCAGAGAAAATCATGTTCCAGCTCAGTGGGCGTGGGATGCTTGAAACTGAAAACCTGACACCCCTGCGGATTCACGCCGGACATCACATGTTTTATCGCACCGTCCTTCCCTGCCGCATCCATGGCCTGGAAGATCAGCAGAAGTGCATGGCCGTTCGATGCGTAAAATAATTGCTGCAGCGAACTCAATCGCGAGACGTGCGCAGCAAGTAGCTCCTGGTAGTGTTCCTTTGAGGTGTACAGGGGATCCACCTTGGTCGGCCATTTGCCAAGCCTGACCTCGCTGCCCTCTTGCACACGAAAATCTTCCGACAAAGTTTTCATTTCGCCCCCCATTCATGATCACAGCCACTCCGCGCGCCCCAACCCATCGCAAGTCCCCCGTCTCTACGAATCGAAACACCGCTTGCTACTTGATCCCAAGCGCAGCGAAAACGGGAATCTTCAGCGCGTCGAGCACGACGGCAAAAATTACTGCTGCCCCAAATACCCCCGCGATCACCCCGACTGGCAACGACGTCATCGCAATTCCACCGACAGCCAGGATCACCGCGATCACAATATCGGCAACCGACGACGCAAGCAGCCAAAGGCTGGGACGGGAACCCCACATACGCCGGCGCTGACGAATCGCGTAGAGCGTCGCCTGACTGCCGAAGACGAGCACCACAAAGGTCAAGGTTTGAAGTGCACCTGCGCTCAGATGCATCGCGAACCGGCCAACGACCAGCGTACCCGCGCAGAAAACCAGCAAAGCGGCGCCAATGACAACGCCCGCAATCGTCAAATGGCCGATTCGCCAGGTATTCGGCGACGGCGAAGGATCCACATTGTCTGTCGTGAGCGACATGGCGAGAAAATCGCCCGCGATCATCAGAATCACCATTAGCAACGGCGTCAGAATCGCCTGGCCCGTCGTGACCAGCCCAAACACCAATAAAAGCGCAGTCACGATCTTCTTGGTGATCGAATTCAGCGTGTAGGTCAACATGCGCTGAAACGTCACGCGGCCCTCCCTCACCGCAGCCACAATGCCGCCAAGCCCCGGTTCGGTCAGCACCATCCCCGCAGCAGACTTGGCGACGTCGGTCGCCGTCGACACCGCGATGCCCATTTGCGCCTGACGTAGCGCGGGCGCGTCGTTGGCACCGTCACCGCACATGCCCACGACATGCCCGCCCTGCTGGAATGCCTTCACGAGCTTGTATTTGTCCTCCGGAAGCACGCCGGCAAACACCGCGAATGCTGCCGGCTTTACGCCGTCTGGAATGGGGCCCGGCGGGCAGATTTCGCCATCGAGACCGACCGCGCGAGCAACCACCGCAGCCGTCGCCGGCGCGTCCCCAGTGACCATCACGGCACGCACCCCGAGACTGTGCAACTCCGTAATGAGCGCGGCCGAATCGTCGCGCGGCGGGTCACTGATCCCAAGCATTCCAACCAACTTCAGTGCCCCAGGTGCGCCAGCCGCCACGGCGAGCACCCGATAGCCTTTCGCCTCAAGTTCAGCGGCCTGCGCTGCTGACGTCGGCGACGGCTCTGAAAACCCCGCAATGACCGCGAAGGCGCCCTTCACAATCCGCTGCGTCCGCCCTGTCGAATCGGTTGCGCTTGCTTCGGCCATCTTCTTCGCCGGATCAAAGGCCGTGAACTTGTCCAGCACCAGCGCATCGGATGCGACATTGCCGGCAGCGGCCGCGCGTATCGCCGTGTCGATCGGATCCTGCCCCCCCTCGGCGCTCGCCAGCGCCGCGAGCATCAGCACATGAGGGATATCAAAGCCAGACATCGGCTGCACCGTCACGACGGTCAGCGCGTTGCGCGTCAACGTGCCCGTCTTGTCGACACACAATACGTCCATGGTGCCAGCCTCATCCACGGCCGTCAGACGCGTCGACAACACGCCGCGGCCCGCCAGCGCGCGCGCGCCCAGCGCGGCCGATAGCGTGAAGGTGGCCGGCAACGCCACCGGAATCGACGCGAGCACGGCCGTCAGCACGAGCGGCACGATTTCAGCCAGCGGCATGTGACGATACAACGCGAAGGCAAGCAAGATCGCAATAACAACGCCGCTGAATATCGCCAGATTGCGCACGACAAGCAATACCGCCTTCTGCTGCGAACTCACCACATGTGCCGTGCGAACGAGCTCCGCCGTGCGGCCAAAGCGGGTACGCGCGCCCGTCGCGGTGACAACCGCCACCGCTTCACCGCGCCGTACCAGCGCACCGGCAAATGTCTGCGCGCCGGGCGCTGCATCGATCGGCACCGATTCGCCGGTAAGCATCGAGTGGTCGAGGAGTACGTTGCCCGAAACGAGCTTCATGTCGGCCGCCACCACGCCGCCCAGCGACAGCTTGACTACATCGCCCGGCACCAGATCCGCAGCCGGGACAATCGACCATGTTCCGTCTCGCTGTACCGACGCGTTAAGTGCAAGTCGCGACTTCAGCGCAGTCAGCGTCGCCTGCGCTCGGCTCTCCTGAAATAGCCCGAGTAACGCGTTGAACACGAGAAGCCCCGCGATGATTCCCGCTTCGACAAATTTCCCGAGGACACACTCCAGCACGATGGCGGCTTCAAGCATCCATGGCACAGGTGCCCAGAACTTCCCCAGCGCCCTGCGCACCGGGTGCGCCGAGGTGTCCGGCATCGAGTTCGGACCGGACTCCGCCAGCCTGCGACGCGCCTCAGCACTGCTCAGACCGCCCGCCGGCGGTGCTTCCGGTGAACTCGCCGCACCGGTCGCCAAAGCCGCCCCCTTCACCTCGTCTGGAGTCACGGAGTTCTCCTGTATGGCTCGGATACCACACTACAGCATCCGGCGCACGTCCGCCATGGTCTTGCCTCGACGCGACATGCAGCACGAAAGATCGGAATGAACCGCTGGACAAACTGCGCGCATCGATTACCGGGCGAGCCGAACATTCCCGGCATGGCGACTCGACGAACCATCCGGGCATCGAGCGCAAGTGAACGACACAATGCATCCACCGACGGCAGAGATTCGACTGTATCCAGTGGCCATTAGGACTTTGAGCGACCGCCCCATCGTTGGCAAGCCATCGACGATCACGTAAGGCATTCCCTTCAATCCAATATGCGTTAGAATGTTGGCATGAACGCACAAGCACTCAAGAACCACCTCTACGGCCAAGTTGCGCGAATCGGCGCGGCCGTAGCCAGCCCAAAGCGATTGGAACTGCTCGAACTGCTTGCCCAAGGCGAGAAGTCCGTGGAGGCTCTGGCACGCGAGGCTGCAATAGACATCCGGTTGGCCAGCGCCCATTTGCGAGTGCTGCGAGAAGCGTGTCTTGTCGATGTTCGACGCGAAGGCAAGAGTCGCATCTACCGGCTCGGCGGAAGCGACGTCTCCGCACTTTGGGTGGCGTTGCGCAGCGTTGCCGAATCGCGCCTGGCCGAATTGCAGGTCGCCATGAACGATTTGTTCACGGGTGCGGAACGACTCACCCTGGAAAGCAGCCGCTCATTGCTGGAGAAGGTTCGTGCCGGCGACGCGATATTGATCGATGTGCGCCCTGAGCCGGAGTTCAGCACCGCGCATTTGCCTGGCGCACGGTCGGTCCCGCTGGACGAGCTTTTAGGACGAATCAAGGATCTGCCGGACGACAAGGAAATCATTGCCTACTGCCGTGGCCCGTTTTGCATCATGTCGGATACGGCGGTAGCGCTGCTGACCCGGCACGGCTTGCGCGCTCGAAAGATCGCGGAAGGCGTGGCGGAATGGCAGGCGGCCGGCTTGCCGCTGGCCGTTGCCAAGGCCTAATCCCCGGAGTCCGGCATGAGCGAAATGCTGCCGAGTCTCAGTGGTGCGTGGCACGCAGGGAAACCGCCGGGCATCGCACTGCGTCTGGCCGTCATTCCGGTCGCCCAGCGCCAGCAAGCGGGTACGCGTGATATGGATGAACGACGCCGCAGCGCGCTCCGGAATAGCGGGACGTACTGGGCCGATCGCGCAGATCTCGCCATACCGCCGCGACCGATACGATCGGTGCGATCGGTGCGATCGGTGGAAACGGACAGCATCATCGTCGCCAACGCCCGCCCATGAAGCCCAACGTCGACCACAGCGTCAACCACCGGAAGCAGCGACCGGTACACGATACGTACGTTCAAGGCATCCGCGCCAACCTGCACCAGTTCATCTGGCAAGCGATTCAGGTGTTCTTCGTCGGCCTCGTTATCGGCATGGAGCGCACGGTGCTACCGGTGGTGGCGGACCAGGACTTCGGCGTACCCAGATCGTCGTTTCTGTACCTTCTATCCTTTGTTATTTCATTCGGGCTGGTCAAAGGCGCACTCAACTTCGTTGCGGGACGACTGTCCGAGCGCGTCGGACGCAAGCGAGTGCTCGTCCTCGGCTGGGTGGCGGCCATTCCCGTGGCGATTTTGATTTTTTATGCACGGTCGTGGTGGTGGATCGTGGCGGCCAATGTCTTTCTGGGGATCAACCAGGGGTTCGCATGGAGCATGGCGGTCACCAGCAAAATGGATATCACCCGTGCCGAACAGCGAGGCCTCGCCACAGGTATCAACGAGTTCGCGGGTTACGCGGCGGTTGGCCTCGCGGGCGTGGCGACTGCCTATCTGAGCGATCTCTACGGCCCGCGGGCAGCATTGCTGGGTTTCGCTACCGCAGTCGTTTCCGTGGCATTACTCACCGCGCTCCTGTTCGTGCGCGAGACGCTCCCGTGGGCTCACGCCGAGCGCCAACGACACGCTAGCGGCACCCATGCCGGCGCACAGCCGCACTTCGCCGATGGGTTGCCCGAATATCCGAGCTCGCGCCAGGTGTTCATGTACGTGTCGTTCCAGCACCGCACCTTCTCTGCGCTATGCCAGGCCGGTGTAGCCAATAAGGTGGCCGACACCTTGCTATGGGTCCTGTTTCCGCTCTATCTGCACGAGCGAGGTTTGAGTTTGGTGCAGACCGGATGGGTGACGGGCGTGTACGGCATGGTCTGGGGTGCCTCGCAACTCCTGACCGGACCGCTGTCGGACCACATCGGCCGGCGTACGCCGGTAGTGGCTGGGTTGTGGTTACTGGCCTTAGGTGTCGCCAGCGCGGTGATCGTCGACAGTTTCGGCGCGTGGCTCGCGAGCGCGGCGCTCATGGGGGTGGGCATGGCCCTTCTGTACCCGAACTTGATCGCCTCGGTGGCCGACATCGCCTATCCAACCTGGCGAAGTTCCGCGCTCGGTACCTATCGATACTGGCGCGACACGGGTTACGCAATCGGCGCGCTCGTCCTCGGCGTGATTGCGCAGTCGCGTGGCGATATCGTTCCGGCGTTCTGGTTCACGGCTTCCTGGCTGGCCGTATCGGACATTTGGGTGCTGCTTCAGGCGCAAGAAACGCATCCCGGCCGCGCCCACAGGTCTTCGCGCAAGTAAAAGCTCAATTCCGCTCGCACTGCGCAATCCCGGTCGTCGAGCCGAAAATCGTCAGCATTCGAAGCCCGCGCGGACGTTTTCGGTAAACTGCCGGTATTTCCGGGACGCGTCATCTCCCGCCGCTTACTCCGTCAGCCCATGTCAAACACCCACGAAATTCGTCCCGGCCAGTCCATCGAGCTACTCAAGGAACTCCATATCCTGACGCGCGACGGCAAAATGAACCAGGACAGCCGCCGCAAGCTCAAGCAGGTGTACCACCTGTTCCAGTTCATCGAGCCGCTGCTCCAGGAAGTCAAAGCCGAGAACCAACGCGTTACGCTCGTGGACCACGGCGCCGGCAAGTCATACCTCGGCTTCATCCTTTACGATCTGTTTTTCAAGGCGCTGGCGGACGACTCGCATATCTTCGGCATCGAAACCCGCGAGGAACTGGTCAACACCTCGCAAGCGCTCGCCGCTCGATTGGACTTTCCTGGCATGTCGTTCCTGAACCTGTCCGTGGCCGATTCAATCACGTCGCCAGCCCTGCCGCCAACCGTCGATGTCGTCACCGCATTGCACGCCTGCAATACCGCCACCGACGACGCCATCCGCTTCGCGCTGGCCAAGCAGGCGCGCCATATCGTGCTGGTGCCCTGCTGCCAGGCCGAAGTCGCCGGTGTCCTGCGCAAGCACAAAGGCAAGCTGCTGGCGAACAATCCGCTCACGGAAATCTGGCGCCATCCGCTCCATACCCGCGAGTTCGGCAGCCAGGTCACCAATGTGCTCCGCTGCTTGCAGTTGGAAGCCCACGGCTATCACGTCAGCGTGACCGAACTGGTCGGCTGGGAACACTCGATGAAAAACGAGTTGATCGTCGCGCAGTACAAAAACCTGCCCCGCCGCCGCCCCGCCGAACGGCTTGAAAACGTACTGGAATCACTGGGTCTGGAAGAAATGCGAGATCGCTTCTTCACCGCGCCGGTCGGAAAAACCCCGAATGACGATTGACCTCGTAACGCTGAACCAGGACATCTTTCTCCGTCGTCACAACGTCGGCGGTGATCGTGTCCGCGTCCCGCTCCGCCACTTTGCCGAGTTTCAGGCGCGCGTTGCCCGAACGCTTCAACCATAGATTCATGTTGTTGCGAACCTGATCGACGCTCAACTTGAGGTCTTCACGCTGAGCCCCCGCGCCCGAGGCTCCGCAAGGCGGGCAATCGCCAGACCACTCCATCATGCCCCGCCCCATCATGCCCGAGCCGTAGCCCTCGCCCATCATGCCCGGCCCATCACCTCGCCCACACCCCCACCCGCCGCCGTTCGGTTGCGCAACCGCAGGCATCGCGGCGAAAATCAAGGCCACCGACGACGCAACGCACAAGGCGCCCTTCATTGTCCCGTTTCGCATCTCGCTAATCTCCCCAAAGCTTCCCAAAGTAAAGCAGGTCGGCACGCATGGATGCATGCCGGGCAAACTATGCGTTTTCAGGATAGGCGGCACCGCAGGCCTTACCTTGAGGTGCATCAAACCGTAACGATCTCCTTTGAGAAAGCGGTCGATCCCTCATCAGCGCCATTGGCAGACAATCGCCGGCGCCGCATTGCCACATTGCCGCTCACCGCTTGATCCCCGACAACCGAAGCCCGATCGCGGCGTCGTCGAAAGCAACCCATTGACATCGGTCAATATTCAAACGAGCGTCACCGGCCATGCTTGGAAACAAGAAAGATCGATTTCCGCGAAACGACCATTGGCGGCCCTCAGACGGCTCAATCTTCGGTGCGTCACGACGACGGGATCGTCCGCGTTCACCGTCCAATAAGTCCGTATGTGGAGAATTGCCATGTTCAGGGATGCCCGCTTTTCAGTGCTTCTTTTTCTCCTGGCCTACATAGGCTCGCTCGGCACCGTGCTCGCGGCATCGCCCCCCCGTTCCGACGCTGAAACCGGAATCTCGTACATCACCGGCGGTATCGGCGAAGACGAAGTGCAAGAATTCCGCGCCGCAGCCCCCCGATACAACCTCCGGATGACCTTCGCATCGAAGGCAGGAAACTACCTCTCCGACGTGGATGTCACCATCACCGCGGGACCGGGACGACACCTCCTCGCCGTTCGAACCGAAGGCCCATTCCTCTTTGTGCGAATGCCTGCAGGTACCTACCGCGTCACCGCGCAAACATCCCAGACATCGGAATCCCGAACGATCCGTGTGCCCGCTCGCGGCAGCGTCGACATGCGTTTCTCCTGGGATGATCGGGACGACCCGCGCGTTCTGCACCTCTGCAAGCAGTGTTCGAAGACGAAGCGCCCCTGAGCGGCGCGGCAACTGCGCGAGACGCCCACACACCAACGCTCATGCCTGCACCGCCAGCGCAGCACGCCTCGGACCGATTCGATAGCCACGGTACCGTCGATGGCCCTTGGGCAACCGACCCCACGCGCGGACTGACCAGCGCGCAGGTGACGGCGCAGCGGTCCCGGTTCGGTTGGAACGTCGTGGACTGCACGCCGCGCCGAACCTGGCTATCGACATTGTGGGAAGTGCTCCGCGAGCCGATGTTCCTGCTTCTCCTCGCCGCAAGCGCCATCTACCTTGCCATCGGCGATACATCGGAAGCACTGACGCTGCTCGCGTTCGTCATCGGCATCGTCTTCCTCACCGTTTATCAGAGCCATCGCACCGCGCAGGTGCTCGACTCCCTTCGCGAATTGTCCGCGCCCCGCGCCAAGGTGCTTCGGGACGGCCAGCGTCAACTGGTTTCAGCCGCCGACCTCGTGCCCGGCGACATCGTGTTCGTCGACGAAGGCAACCGCGTGCCAGCCGATGGCCTCGCCGTCGAGCTGCACGAACTCAGCGTCGACGAGTCGTTGCTCACCGGGGAATCTGCGGCGGTCAACAAGTGCGTCGCCCAGCACGACGCCAGCCCAGGCGACCACGCCGATAGCCAGCTCTTTTTCGGCTCAATGGTGGTGCAAGGGCAAGCGCGCATGATTGTGACCGCGACGGGGCCGAGTACGACCCTCGGTCGCATCGGCAAGTCGCTGAGCGGTATCTCGGAAGCGCTCTCGCCCCTGCAAATCGAGACGAGAACATTCGTCAATCGCTTTGCCGCCGCTGCGCTGGTCACCGTTTTTCTCCTCGCCGCCATCTATCGCTGGCGCTCCGGCGAGTGGCTCCCCGGCGTGCTTGCCGGCATCACGCTGGCAATGGGCATACTCCCCGAAGAGATCCCGGTCATCCTCACCGTATTCTTCGCGCTGGGCGCGCGCCGCATCGCCAAGGAAGGCGTGCTCACGCGCAGAATGAGTGCCATCGAAACACTCGGCCAGACGTCGGTGCTGTGCGTCGACAAGACCGGCACGCTGACCCAGAATCGAATGTCGGTCAGCGCGCTCGCCGCCCACGGCAGGCGGTTCGATGTCGATTCGTCAACCCAGCGCATCGGTCCCGCCTATCACGAGTTGATCGAGTACCTCGTGCTCGCGAGCGAGATCGACCCCGTCGACCCGATGGAGCGAGCGTTTCACGAGACCGGCCGAATCGGACTCGCAGGCACCGCGCGCCTGCACGCGGATTGGTCACTCGTCCACGAATATGCGCTGACGCCGCAGTTGCCAGCGATGTCACACGTTTGGCTGACGCCGGAACCTGAACGTTACGCCGTCGCCTGCAAGGGGGCGCCCGAAGCCGTTTGCACGCTGTGTCGTCTCGACGAAAAGGAAGCCCGGACGATTCTGGACCAGGCTGCGGAAATGGCATCGGGTGGCTTGCGGGTGCTGGGGGTGGCGAAAGCCTCGCATTCGCGCCGCGACTGGCCCGAAGATCAGCACGGCTTCGGGTTCACCTTCCTGGGTCTGGTCGGCTTGTCGGACCCCGTCCGCCCCGAAGTCGCAGCGTCCATCGCCCAATGCCACGCCGCGGGCATCCGCGTGATCATGGTGACCGGGGACTATCCCTCGACAGCGCGAGCGATCGCCGCTGAAGTGGGCATCGACAGCCAGCGAGTCATCACCGGGCAGGAACTGGCGACACTGAGCCCCACGCAAGTGCGCGCCGCTGTTCAGGACGTCGAGACTTTCGCCCGTATCAGGCCCGAGCAGAAGCTTCAGTTGGTCGGCGCTTTGCGCGAAAACGGTGAGGTGGTCGCGATGACGGGAGACGGCGTGAACGACGCGCCCGCCCTCAAGGCCGCCCACATTGGCATTGCAATGGGCTTGCGCGGCGCCGAAGTGGCTCGCGAAGTGGCCGCGCTGGTCCTGTTGCGCGACGACTTTTCGCCCATCGTGTCCGCCATCCGGCTAGGCCGACGCATTTATGCCAATCTCGTGCTTGCGATCAGCTACCTCGTCGCAGTCCATATTCCGATGATCGCGGCCGCCGTCATTCCGATTCTTGTCGGCTTGCCGCCCATGCTCGCACCGGTCCACATCGTATTCCTGCAACTCGTTATCGATCCCGCATGCTCGATCGTCTTCGAGAACGCGCCGGAAGACAGCCGTCTGATGCATGTCCCCCCGCGTCGCGCCGGTGCACGACTCCTCTCGAATCGCGTCTTCATGCAGGCGGGCGCAGCAGGCGCGCTGAGCGCCATGCTGGTACTCGGAATCTATGCCGGTCTGTTGCGATCCACCGCCTCTCTGCCCTTGGCACGCACGCTGGCATTCGATGCGCTCGTCATCGTCAACGTCGTGCTGATTCTCGTGATCCCCATGATGTCGCGGCCGAAACGCCTCGGAATCCGGCGCCCGCAGAATCGTTACCTCTGGATGGTGCTGGGCATGACGAGCGTGGCACTGCTGTTGTTGATGACCGTTCCGTCGCTCGCGCGGCTTTTTGGACTCGTGGCACTGCTCAGTCCCTGAAACAAGCCGACCGGGACGTGATGCACGCCACTCGCGACGCCAAGCGGCGGAAGCGGCGCAAGCGGCGCAAGCGGCGGAAGCGGCGCAAGCGACGCGCAGCAAGACGCAGGCCCGCAGGCCCCACGGCTCTCCGGCCGCGCCGACGAAGGGCCGGTCGAAGACGTGACCGCCGCCCCTCCCCCCGTCCGGGGGCGCCGGCCGACGGCGCTGCGGTGCGGGGCGCCGGCCGACGGCGCTGCGGTGCGGTGCGCCATGGAAGCGCCCGGCGTTTTATTTCGCATCCGAACACATGCGTGATCCGTATTAGTCCATACGCCCACCTCTACGACGTCACGCCATGTCGAATAACCACGCGCCCATGCCCACCTCGACGCGCCATGCGACATTGAAGATGCTATATTCCACGGATCGTCAACGCTATGGCCCAATCCCCGGCCTCGTCCGCATGCACGACACGTCCGAGAGTGCCCGTCGAGCAGATCCGCCAGATCCGACAAGCGCCCAGCGCCCGAGCGACAACAGCGCCGATGCCGCATGGCGCGACACGTTGAACCGAACGCTCACGGCCGTCGGAAAGGAAGATCGCGATGCCTTTGCAACGCTCTACCGGATGACCTCCGCACGCCTGTTCGGCGTAATCCTGCGCATGGTCCGCGACCGCTCCGAAGCCGAAGATCTGCTTCAGGAGGTTTTCGTCAGCGTCTGGCGACGGGCAAACGCCTTCGACCCCGCGCGAGGCAACGCCATGACATGGCTCATGACATTGGCTCGCAACCGGACCATCGACCGTTTGCGCGAGCATCGGGAGGCGTCGCTCGATGACGCGGACGCGCTTGTCATCCCGTCAGACGACCCCACGCCCGCCGCGCTTGCCGAAGCTTCCGAGGAACGACAGCGTCTCGAGCGATGCATGCAACGTCTCGAGCCGCAACAGCGTGGCGTCGTGCGCGAAGCTTTCTTCAGCGGTGCGTCCTACAGCGAACTCGCCGATCGCCTGAGCGTGCCGCTCGGCACGATGAAAAGCTGGATACGTCGCAGTCTGATGCAACTGAAGGTGTGCCTCGAGCAATGAATACGCCCGCCAACCAAGACGACGATCTGCGCTGCGCAGAATATGCCCTCGGCGTGCTGAGCGCTGCCGAGCGACGCGCGCTCGAGCAGGCCGCCAACGCAAACCCGCTCATTCAGGAAAGCCTGCGCCAGTGGCAAGCGCGCATCGCACCGCTGGTCGAGGACGCCGCGCCGGTCGAGCCGCCGCCGCGCGTGTGGCAGCGCATTCAGCACGATCTCGGCATCACGGCGCCCGCCGCGCGCGCCGAGCGCACCGCACCCGCCACCTGGTGGAACAACCTGCGTCTCTGGCGATGGGTCGGGCTCGGTGCAAGCGTCGCGGCACTCGCATTGCTCGCCGTGAACGTCACCACGCTGATGCAACCACGCGGCCCGTCCGCCGTTTCGGCAAGCGACTACATGGTGGCGACCCTCGCCCGCGAAGATGGCGTCGCCCATTGGACTGCCACCGTCGACACACGTCACTCAAGCATGGTCGTCGTGCCCGCCGACAAACCTGTCATCGCTGCCGGACGCGCCGCCGAACTATGGTTGATCCCGCATAACGCCAAACCCATTGCGCTGGGGGTGATTGCGACCGATCAGCCGGCGTCGATGACGCTCTCGCCGAAAATTCTCGCGCAGATGGACAGCAACGCCGTGCTCGCCGTGTCCGTCGAACCGCCAGGTGGATCGCCCACCGGCCAGCCCACCGGTCCAGTGGTCGCGACCGGCGCGATCCGGCCAGCCTGAAGGCCCGGCGGCCCGCCCGCCATCTCGAAGTCTGAAGGGGTTGTCCACACGTGGGACAACCCTTTCTTCGTTTTTGGACTCGCTCCCTCCGCGCTTCTCCGGAAATATTTCTCCGGCGCGTGCATCCGGTAACGCGTGACGTTCGTATAGAACGTTATCGCGCCATCAATCCGCGCACGGAGCCTGCATGCTATCTGCTGTCGTCATTTCGTTCGCCGTCGTGAGCCTTGCCCTGATCGCCGCCTGGCTCTACCAATGGCGCACGCACAACGCTGGCATGGTCGACCCGATCTGGGCCGCCGCGCTGGCGAGCGTGGCGCTGCTGGCGGCCGGGCTTGGTCAGGGTCACGTCGTCAACCGGGCCTTCGTCGGCGTCGCCGGAGGACTGTGGGGCCTGCGTCTTGCCGTGCACCTCTGGCGTCGCAACTACGCCCAGCCGGAAGACGCGCGTTACCGGCAATTTCGCGAGCAGTGGGGCGACCACGCCGGACGCAACATGTTTTGGTTCTTCCAGTTGCAAGGCGTAATCGCCATGCTGCTTGCCGCAGCGTTCTTCGTGCCTGCGTTCAACGTGCATGCGCCGTCACCCGTCGCCCTCGCCCTCGCCTCGCTCATCTGGCTGGCGGCCGTTGCCGGCGAAGCATCGGCCGACCGTCAATTGCGACGATTTACCGCCGTTGCCCTCCATCGCGGCCAAGTCTGTCAAGTCGGCTGGTGGCGTTATTCGCGTCATCCCAATTACTTCTTCGAGTGCTTGCACTGGTGTGCCTACCCCGTCCTCTCGTTTGGCGCGCCTTGGGCCTGGGCCACGCTCCTGCCCCCATTGCTCATGGCCTGGCTGCTGCTCAAAGTGTCGGGCATTCCCCTGCTCGAAGCGCACCTCATGCGCTCTCGCCCCGCTTACAAAACCTACATGCAGACCACCAACGCCCTCATTCCGTGGCCGCCTCGGAAGCCGCGCGAAACGCCATTGCCATGATTCAGCCCGTCGAAGTCAGGAGCCCCACACCATGACCGTCTCCCTCACGCAACCGCCCGCCGCCGATGCCTGCGCCCCCGAAGAGCGCGGACTGATCCGTCTCTGCGAGCGCGGCTTGGTGCCGGACCTCGCACTGCGTGCCGGCATGCGCATGTTGATGCGCCAACGCCTGCGCCAGGCACATGCCCACGATCCCGAACGAAGTGCCGAATCGCTCGCGGCGTTGGTACGCGAATTGAATGCCAGTCCGATTGCCGTCGAAACGCAGGCCGCCAACGCTCAACACTACGAGGTGCCGAGTGACTTTTTCGTCAAACACCTCGGTCCGGCAATCAAGTACTCCTGCTGCTATTACCCCAACGGCAACGAGACGTTGGCGCAAGCCGAACAGGCCATGCTCGCGCTCTACGCCCAGCGCGCCGAGATCGCCGACGGTCAGCGAATTCTCGATCTCGGCTGCGGCTGGGGCTCGCTCTCGCTCTGGCTCGCCGAACGCTTTCCGGGCGCACAGATTGTCGGTTTGTCGAACGCCCACGGTCAACGGCGTTTCATCGAGGCTGCGGCGGCGAGCCGCGGGCTTCGAAATCTGCGAATCGTGACCGGCAACGTGGCCGACTTCGAGTTCGATGACAACGTCACCGGGCAATTCGACCGTGTTTTGTCCATCGAAATGTTCGAGCACATGAAGAACTACGGTGCATTGCTCGGCAAGATTGCCCGCTGGCTCGACGACGACGGCAAGTTGTTCGTTCACCTCTTTGCGCATCGCCACGTTGCCTACCACTTCCAGAACGACGATGGCAGCGACTGGATGTCGCGGCACTTCTTCACCGGCGGCACCATGCCCAGCGCAGATCTGCTGCTGCATTTCCAGGATGACCTGCGCATCGTCAACCGCTGGTGGGTCGACGGCCGCCATTACGAGCGCACGGCCAACGATTGGCTGGCCGCGCTGGATGCATCGCGCGCGCAGACACTGCCGATGCTGGAGGCCGGCTACGGTGCACAGGCCCGCATTCAGTTTCAACGATGGCGCATGTTCTATATGGCTGTCGCCGAGCTGTTCGGCTACGCACATGGTCGCGAATGGGGGGTCGGGCATTACCTGTTCGATAAGCGGGCCACCTGAACATGCGCCGGCGCCCGGGGTTGACCTTGCGCGCGCTGCGAATTCGGCCGCGCGATTCACGTCGATGGGCTGCCCACCGATTTTTTCGCCGGGCGTGCATCCGTTTGCGGTTGCGATTCGTATAGAGAAAACACTTCAAGCGATCCAGCGTGCCTGAACCGCACCCTGTAAGCCGCACCCTGTAAGTCGCACCTGGTAAGCCGCACCTTGACCGACACCGTACCGACATCGTATCGACGAGAGACACGAATGAACGCTTCGACCGCCGCCCTGCCCCCCGGACAACGCGTCGCCGTGGTCGGCGCGGGCATTGCCGGACTCGCCAGCGCCTATTTCCTTGCCCGGAAACATCGTGTGACGCTATTCGAGGCGGGCGATTACGCGGGCGGGCACACGAACACCGTCGATGTCTCGCTCGACGGGGTCTGTGCTCCCGTCGACACCGGCTTTCTTGTCTGCAACGACCGCACCTACCCCAATCTGATCGCCCTGTTCGAGGAACTTGGCGTACGCACCATCGCGAGCGACATGTCGTTCTCGGTGTCGGTCGGCGGCGGCGCGCTCGAATGGGCGGGCACGAACCTCAATACCGTCTTTGCGCAGCGCCGCAATCTCTATTCCCCAAGCTTTCTGGGCATGCTGCGCGATGTGCTGCGCTTCAACGCCACGGCGGAACAACACTTGCACAGCGCCATGCGCGAGCGTCAATCCGTGGGCGATCTCTTGGTGGCGAACGGCTACGGGCAACCGTTCCAGCAACACTATCTCTTACCGATGGCCGCCGCCATCTGGTCGAGCCGGGCCGCCGACATCCTTCACTTTCCCGCCGCAACCTTCCTCCGGTTCTGCCTGAATCATGCGCTGCTCCAGATTCGGCATCGACCGCAATGGAAAACCGTCGCGGGTGGTGGACGCGAGTACGTGCGCCGTATCGTGGCAACGCTTGACGATGTACGGCTGCGAACGCCGGTACGGCGCGTGGTGCGCGATGGCGACGGCGTGACACTCTCGTTCGGCGACGGCCAATCGCAACGCTTCGACGCCGTAGTCCTTGCCGGTCATGCGCCCGATAGCCTGCGCCTGCTCGCCGATGCCGATCCGTCGGAGCAAGCGATACTCGGCGCGGTGCGCTATCAACCGAACATCGCCGTGCTGCATACCGACCCCAAGCTGCTGCCGCGCCGCCGTCGCGTCTGGTCGGCGTGGAACTATGTCAGCCAGGCAGGACCCGCGGCCGACGTGCATCGCCCGGTGTGCGTGAGCTACTTGATCAACCAGCTCCAGGCGCTCCCCTTCCGCTCCCCGGTGATCGTCACGCTCAACCCGGGCGACGAGCCCGCGCCGGGAAAAGTGTTGGGACGCTACACGTATCAACATCCGCTCCTCGATCTGGCGGCGGTCGACGCCCAGTCGTGCCTGCCCGATATACAGGGCCACCGGCGCACATGGTTCGCCGGTGCGTGGACCGGTTACGGGTTCCACGAAGACGGCCTGAAGTCCGCCCTGAGCGTGGCGGGCGACTTCGGTGTCTTGCCGGCATGGGCGCGCCTATGAACTCCACGTCAGCGACGTCAGCGACCTCCGCCCCGCCGACGCCGGCCATCTGGCTGCTGCGCGGTCGCGTCACGCATGAACGTCTGCGGCCCGCGCGGCATGCGTTCGCCTATTCGATGTTTCAAATCGCCTGCGACGTCGGGCGAACCGACGCGTTACGCAGCCGTTGGTTCGCGGTGGACCGCTGGCGTTTGCTCGGCGTGCAATCGCGCGACTATGGCCCGCGCGACGGCAGTGCGCTCATGCCGTGGATGCGAGCGCGTCTGGCCGAAGCCGGCATTCCGGCGGACGGCGCCATCTGGCTGCAGACGATCCCCCGCATGGCGGGCTATGCCTTCAACCCCGTGAGCTTCTGGTATTGCCACGATCGTCAGGGGAACCTGCGTGCGCTATACGCGGATGTGCGCAACACCTTCGGGCAACATCACGGGTACCTGCTCAGTGCGGCCGGGCACGCGGCCATTCGCGACGACACGCGCCTCGTTTGCCGCAAAGCGCTTCACGTCTCCCCGTTTTGCAACGTGGAAGGTGAGTACGAATTCCGCGTCCGTCGCAAAGGGGCATGGTGGTCGGTCGCCATCGATTATCGCGTCGGCGGCGATTTACTGCTGCGCACGGCGATCGCCATGCGGGCTGAACCGTTCACGGGAAGACGGGTTCTGCTCGCCGTGCTGTCGCAGCCGCTCAATGCCCTCAACGTCATCATCAGAATTCATTGGCAAGCGCTGCGGCTCTGGCTCAAGCGCGTGCCGTTCTACGGCAAGACGCCGTCCACGCGTTGCGCAACGGCGCCGGAGCGCGCCGCTTCCGCCGATCCGGAGATCCGTCCATGATTTCGCTCCGTCTGCTCCGGCCGCACCCCGCTGCGCCGATCTGGGCTCGCCTGTTCTTCCGGCTGTTGCGCCGCATTCATACCGGCCATCTGACACTCGTCTGCCCGGACGGCACCTCGCACATCTTCGGCGATCCACACCGTTTGCCGGGCGCCACCCTCCATATACGCGATTGGCGTGCATGCCGCCGGATATTACAGGCCGGCGATATCGGGTTCGCAGACGCCTATCGCGCCGGATGGATCGACTCGCCCGACATGGTCGGTCTGATCCGGCTCGCGATCCGCAATGTCGCATCGATCTCCGCTACCGTGACAGGCTCGCGGATCGCGCGCGTCTGGTATAACCTCCGGCACCGGCTCAGACGCAACACCCGCTCAGGCAGCCGACGCAACATTCACGCGCATTACGATCTCGGCAACCGCTTCTACGGTCTGTGGCTCGATTCGACATGGACCTATTCGAGCGCCTGGTTCGAGGGCGAACGCCAGCGCTCGCTGGACGAGGCGCAGCACGCCAAATACCAGCGGATCATCGACACCCTGGGGCTGCGTTCCGGGGACCGCGTGCTGGAAGTCGGATGCGGGTGGGGCGGATTTGCGCTGCATGCGGCCCGACAGGGAATCGCTGTGCACGGCATCACCGTCTCGCAGGCGCAGTGCGCCCTCGCCAAAGAACGCATTGACGCAGAAGGACTCGGGCGCCTCGCCGAGATATCGCTCACGGACTACCGCGACGTGCAGGGCCAGTTCGCCGCCATCGTCTCCATCGAGATGTTCGAGGCCGTCGGTGAAGCGTATTGGCCGGCGTTCTTCGCCATGCTCAAATCCCGCCTTCTCCCCGAGGGGCGTGCCCTCATTCAATCGATCACGATCGAAGACAACGCGTACGACGCTTACCGGACAACGAGCGACTTCATCCGCGAGTTCATCTTCCCTGGCGGCATGCTGCCGAGCGCAGAACGTTTCGTCAGCACGTCGGAAGCGTGTGGCATGCAAGCCTCGGTGTCGCTCAGCTTCGGCCTCGATTACGCCAGAACGTTGCACTGCTGGCACGAGGCCTTCGAATCGCAGCTCGATGGTGTACGGGCGCAAGGCTTCGACGACACCTTCATCCGAACGTGGCGGCTCTATCTCCAGTATTGCGAAGCGGCGTTCGCCGAGCAGCGCATCGACGTGAAGCATTTCGTCGTGACGCACTGACGTTGACGCCGTTCGATCAAGTCTCGCCAAGCCGCTTACACTCGCCCGCCGATGGCGGGCGAGTGTAACGCCCTGACGCCCTGAGGCCCGTCGCGGTGTCAGGGCGCCCCCCGTCGCGAACGACCTTGCGCGCCCTCGGCCGGGCACACCCCGACATCTGCCGTACGGTAGCGGCGGTCTCGGCGCGTCTTCCCCGGCTGCGCATGCAGTAATCCACGACTCACGTAGGCCTACAGGGTTTGCAGCGACGCACCGAGATGCTCGGCTGCCTGTTTGGCAGCCTGGTTGACAGCCTGGTTGGCAGTGAAGTCGTTCATCGTGATCGCCCCCTGAGACAAGGCGCGGTGGCCCGATAGATCGACTAAGTCAATCGATATTGACAGTAAAATCCATCGGTTTAAGCTTCAATGCGCCGGCAGTCCTGCATCGCAACTCGACGCGATGCCGTCTATCGAATCGTTCGAGGAACTCCTATGCATTTCGCGGTTTCAGGGCCCGCAGTGGCGCTCGCCGAAGACACTGGCTTCGTGGCCCCCTATCTGCACAGCATGCGTCGCGCCATCCACGGCGTCATGCCGGGCGCCCCCGTCCACCTGACGATCAGTGGCACTGGCGCGTTGCCATGCGTGTTCCCCTATACCGATTTCGCCACGGCGGCGATCGCCAGCGCAACGCTCGCCGTTGCCGGGCTCACGAGCGGCCCCGACGGCGATTACGGCCTGGCCGGCACCGCCGGAATACCGTCGGTGAACGTCGACCGGCGGCTCGCATCGTTCTGGTTCCAGACGTCGTTGCGGGCGCAGGGGTGGTCGTCGCCGCCGTTGTGGGACCCCATCGCGGGCGACTATCGCACGGCCGACGGCTGGATTCGCCTGCACACCAACGCGCCGCATCACCGCGCCGCCGCGCTGGCGGTGCTCGGCGTCCCCGCCGATCGCGAAGCCGTCGCGCGGGTCGTCGCAACCTGGCAAGCCGACGCGCTGGAGGCCGCCGTTGTCGCCCAGGGCGGATGCGCGGGCGCCATGCGTACCGCCGCGCAGTGGGATGCCCACCCGCAGGGCGCGGCCGTAGCCGAGGAGCCCTTGCTGCATTGGGAGACGTTCGACGTTGGATCGGCGGCGAGCGCACCGTGTGGCGTCTCGACGTGGCGCCCCTTGCGGGAGCGGCCGCTCGGTGGGATTCGCGTGCTGGATTTGACCCGCATTCTCGCGGGCCCCACCGCGACGCGATTTCTGGCGGGCTTCGGCGCACAAGTGTTGCGCATCGACCCGCCCGGCTGGGACGAACCCGGCACCGTGCCGGAAGTCGTTCTCGGCAAGCGCTGTGCACGCCTCGACTTGAAACATGCAGACGGACGCGCGGTACTCGAATCGCTCCTGCGCGATGCCGACATCGTCGTGCATGGCTATCGCCCCGACGCACTCGAGCATCTCGGCCTCGGCGCCGCACGTCGCCGTGAACTCAACCCCATGCTGATCGATGTGTCGCTCGACGCCTATGGATGGCAAGGGCCCTGGCAGGCCCGACGTGGCTTCGACAGTCTCGTGCAGATGAGCGCCGGGATCGCCGATGCGGGCATGCGGGCGGCGGGCGTGGACCGGCCGGTGCCGCTGCCCGGGCAAGGTATCGACTATGCGACGGGGTATTTGATGGCGGCGGCGGCCGTGCATGCGCTGGCGCTTCGCCAGACGCAGCGCGTGGGCACCTCGGTGCGCGCCTCGCTGGCCCGCACTGCGCGGCTGCTCGCGACACATCGCACGACCGAACCGGCGCCCATGCCGCTCGCCGCGGAGACGCCGGACGATCTGAGCGAGCGGATCGAGGATACGTCGTGGGGTCCGGTGCGGCGTGTGGCGACGCCAATGTCACTGACGGGTACGCCCGTCGACTGGGCGTTGCCGGCGATGGCGCTGGGCACCGCCATGCCAGTATGGCCATGACACGCGAACGTCCTTGAATCGCAGCGGGCTGTGTGGCCGTTCGGCGCCCTACTCCATGGTGTGGCGTCGGGCTTGCCGCGCGGCATGGAGCTGTCGCTCCGCCTGGCTCAACAGCGCCGAGACGTGCGTGGGCCCGCCGGAGGACAGGCCGTTCGCATCGAACGTTTCGCGGTCGTCCATCGCAAGGCCGAAGCTCGCCGTCAGGGGCAGGACTTTGCCATGCGGCAGCGTCAATGCGGTGGCTTCGATACGCCCGCGCAGCAGTTCGGCGAATTGCTGCGCGCGCGACCGATCGAGCACGCGGGCCAGAATGACAAACGCATCCGCCCCCAGCCGCGCCACCACATCGCCGGGCTGACACGTATTGAGGCACACCGCACCGACGCGGCGCAGCACCTCATCGCCGACCCCATGTCCCCACGTCGCGTTGATCTGCGTGAAGTGATCGATATCGAGCTTGATCAACGCCACATGCCCCGGCGACGGTATCGCGCACAAGACCTGTGCCTGTCGCTCGAACGCACGCCAGTTGCTCAGGCGCGTCAGCGGGTCGGTCTCCGCGCTCATCTCAAGCTCGCCCAGCAACCGTGCGTGCTCGCGACGCAGATGCGTCAACTCGAGCGCGTTCTGCCTGAGCACGCCCAGCGCATCGAACACGGCGCGCACCTGCGGGCGACGTATCGGCATGCCTTCGCCCGGCACGGACGCGTCGAGGTTTCCGTGCGCGAGCGCCTCGACGAGACGCGTCGCCACCTCGAACGGCTGAACCACACTGCGTCGGAAATTTCGCAATGCAAAGACGATCGCGAGCACCAGCGCGATTTCGGCAATTGCGGTAAAGATCAACACCTTGAGCGCGCGCGACGATTGCGCGTCGACCTGACGCTGCGCCAGTGTGAGCATGCTGTCGCGAAACTCGGTGATCGGGCGCATGGTGGGCACGTAGCGGCGCGCAAATTCCGCCGTCGTGAGCGAGGCGGGATGTGGCTGGCTCGCGAGCGCGCGTACCGTCGCCACGTAACGCAATCCCGCCGCGAAGTACTGTGAATTCAAGGCATCGAGCGTCTTGAGACCGAGTTCAGGGGGTTCGGCCACGCGCGAGGCGATCATGTCGCGCAGTTGGTCGATACGCCCCAGCGTTCGCTCAATGTTGTGCTGATCCGCCTCGGTGAGCGTCTTTCCGGTGGTGAGCGACGCAGTGAACTGCGAGCCAAGCTGACCGGCATACTCGCGCAGGTCGCCCGCCAAACGAGCGAGCACGACGTAGTGAAGCGCGTCGGGCGCGCCCCGCGAAATCACGTCGATACGCGAAGACGCCACGGAAGTGAAATTTGCAATGACACGGATCATGCGATCGACGGCATCGCGCACCGCTGCGTCGCTGCGCATGTCGCGCGGGCGCTGCGCCAGCAGATCGACGTTGGCGCTCGCCGCCGCGAGATCGAGGCGCGCGCGCTCGACTGTGCGCAGACTGGCGCCACAGTGCTCGCACCCGTCGGCCGAGAGCGACGAGAGCAGGTCCTGCAAACGCGCATTGGTCGCTTCGCGGGCGTTGCGCAGTGCGATCACGGACGCGTTGGGAAGCGGGAGATCCGCACCCAGCACCGCATTGGCCGGCCCCCGTTCAGCGGACGCCTTTTCCATGGCGAGTAGCGTGGCGCGCAGGGACTCAAGCGCGAGCGAAGCGTCGCTGGCGCGCTGATAGGTTCCCCAGGCCCAGACGAGCAGGCTGCCGCAAAGGACGACGACCACGCAGACGACGGCAAGATTTTGCAACCGAAGGCGGCCGGTGAGCGAAACGGCAGTTTGTAACTTGCGCTTCATTGACGATGACACCGTCGGCCACACGGTACGGGCTCCCACGGAGGTCGCTGCGGCGCTCGCCATGACGGCAGCAATCCGCGGCGAGCCTCGGACATGTTGCGCCCGGCACATGGCACACACGCGTTGGCATCGCGACGACGCCGGCAGACGGCGAAAATCGACGAGGCGCCATTGTCGCACACAGATTTGCCACCGCCTGCGCCCCCGCGCCGCGTCACAGGTCGATGGCCAGTTCCGTGCCCTGCTTGATCGCACGCTTGGCGTCGAGTTCGGCCGCCACATCGGCCCCGCCGATCACATGCACGCGCGCCCCCGCCGTGCGAAGGGCCTCGGCCAATTCGCGCAACGGCTCCTGTCCGGCGCACAAAACGACGTTATCGACGGGCAGCACGAGCGGCTTGTCGTCGATGGTGACGTGCAGGCCTTCGTCGTCGATCCTGCGATACGTCACCCCGGGAATCATCTCCACGCCACGATGTTTGAGCGACGTGCGGTGAATCCACCCGGTAGTCTTGCCCAGGCCGTCGCCGACCTTCGAGGCCTTGCGCTGCAACAGGTACACCTTGCGGGGAGATGTCTCGGGCGTCGGCGCGCAGAGGCCTCCCGCGTGAGCGTATTCCCGATCGATGCCCCATTCCGCGTAGAACTTCGCGGGCACTCGCGTGGCGCTTTCTCCGGCTTGCGTGATGAACTCGGCCACATCGAAGCCGATGCCGCCCGCCCCGATCACGGCGACGGTCTTGCCCACTGCGGCACCGCCACGCAGCACGTCGATGTAGCTGAGTACCTTGGGATGATCGACACCGTCGATGGCCGGCGTGCGCGGCACCACGCCGGTCGCCAGCACAATGTCGTCGTACCCGCCGTCGACCAGCGATGTCGCTGTGGCTCGCGTGTTCAGTTGCACGTTGACGCCCGAGGCTTCCAACTCGTGGCGGAAGTAGCGCAGGGTCTCGAAGAACTCTTCTTTGCCGGGAATCCGCTTGGCCATGTTGAACTGGCCGCCAATCTCGGCATCGGCTTCGATGAGCGTGACGTCGTGACCGCGCCGCGCCGCAACGGTTGCCGCTGCCAGACCCGCCGGCCCGGCGCCGACGACGGCCACGCGACGCGTGCGTCCCGCCGGTTCGACGCGCAGTTCCGTCTCGTGGCACGCGCGCGGATTGACGAGACACGAGGTGATCTTGCCGCTGAACGTGTGATCGAGACACGCCTGATTGCAGCCGATACAGGTGTTGATGGACTCGGCACGGCCGGCCGCCGCCTTGTTGACGAACTCGGGGTCGGCCAGCAGCGGCCGCGCCATCGACACCATGTCGGCCTCGCCCTCGGCGAGAATGCGTTCGGCCACATCCGGCATGTTGATGCGGTTCGTCGTGATGAGCGGAATGCTCACATGCCCCTTGAGTTTGCCGGTGACCCAGGTGAATGCCGCTCGCGGCACACTGGTGGCGATCGTCGGGATCCGTGCTTCGTGCCAGCCGATCCCCGTATTGATCAGCGTGGCACCGGCCGCCTCGACGGCGCGCGCCAGTTGCACCACTTCCTCGAATGTCGAGCCGCCTTCGACCAGATCGAGCATCGAAAGCCGGTAGATGATGATGAACTCGCGCCCCACGCGCTGGCGCACGCGCCGCACGATCTCGACCGGGAAACGCATGCGGTTCTCGTAGCGGCCGCCCCAGGCGTCGGTGCGGTGGTTGGTGCGCGCAGCGACGAATTCGTTGATCAGGTAGCCCTCGGAACCCATGATTTCAACGCCGTCGTAGCCGGCGCGCTGCGCCAGCGCGGCACAGTTCACGAAGTCGTCGATGGTGGCCTCGACCTCGTCGCTCGTGAGTTCGCGCGGCTTGGCGGGCGTGATGGGCGCCTGCAAGGCGCTGGGGGCGACCAGATCGGGATGGTAGGCGTAGCGCCCGAAATGGAGAATCTGCATGGCGATTTTGCCGCCTGCCGCATGCACGGCCTGCGTCACGCCCCGGTGCTTGTCGGCCTCCTCCTCGGTGCTGAGCTTCGCACCGCCCGCGTAGGGCCGGCCAGCGTCGTTCGGCGCGATGCCGCCCGTGACCATCAACGCCACACCGCCGCGCGCACGTTCCGCGTAAAACTCGGCCATGCGAGCAAAACCATTGCGGGCCTCTTCGAGCCCGACATGCATCGAACCCATCAGCACACGGTTGCGCAACGTCGTGAAGCCCAAGTCCAGGGGCTGCATCAAGTGGGGATAGCCGCTCATCGTTGTCTCTCTCATTGTCCGGCGTGGACCTTCGGGTTTCGGGGGCATTTTCCAGTCGGCACGGGACCCGCTGCGTGCGTGTCACCGGGCAATGCAACCGGTTGCATAGTTTGTTGGCGATTCTAAGCGGCCGTCGCCGACTATGCAACGGGTTGCATAGTGGAATTAGAGTGCCTACACTGCCGGTCATGCCGCTCGCCCACGCCTTGATGACCTCGTTGCTGGAGAAATCCTCTTCCGGGTATGACCTTGCCCGCCGTTTCGACAAGTCGATCGGCTACTTCTGGCACGCCACGCATCAACAGATCTACCGCGAACTGGCCCGTATGGAGGCGTCCGGCTGGATCGACTCCAAGGCCGCGCCCGACGGCGGACGCACGCGCAAACGCGTCTACGAGGTACTCGACGCGGGGCGCGACGAACTGCTCGCGTGGGCGGCCACGCCTACGGCACCGTCCGATCTGCGTGACGACCTGATGGTCAGGCTGCGCGCCGATGCGGCCATCGGTCCGCTCGGCCTGCGGCCCGAATTTCGCCGCCGCGCCGCGCTCCACGCCCAGAAGCTCGCGGCGTACCGGGCGATCGAAGCGCGCGATTTTCCGTCCGGCGACGTACCGACACGCGAAGCCGCACTGCAACGGCACATCCTCCGGCTTGGCGTGCGTTATGAGCAAGGCTGGCTCGACTGGACGCACGAGGCGCTGGCCCTGCTGGAACAGTGGGATGGCGTCGATGGCGTCGATGGCGTCGACGTAGCGCATGGACCGCCGGTCTGAGCGCCCGCGTCGCCGTCAAGCGCCCTGAGTATTCAAACCACGGCGAATGGCGGCCCTGGCGTCCCATTTTCTTGTCAACGGGCGGGGCAGGTGGCGCGTTTAACGAAGGAATCGACGTACGGCTTACCGGCATGCGTCGCCGTTTTTCGCCCCACCCTAGGCATTCATGGTGTTTTCTATCAAGCCCTCCAAGCTTTTCTGGCTGAGCCGTCGTGTGCGCGCTCTCGCGACACTTTCGGTACTGGCCGCCGCCGGACTCCCGCTCTCGCCCGCCCATGCCGGCACGGTCATCGTGCTCGATTCCGGCGCCGCGCAGCTTTCTCTGATCGATCAAGCCACGCACAAGGTCGTGGGCACGATGCCGACCGGCAAAGAGCCGCATCACCTGATGATTACGCCGGACAAGCGCTCGCTGATCGTCGCGAACTCGGTCTCGAACAGTCTGATGTTCCTCGACCCGCGCACCGGCAAGCTGCAACGCGAGGTCGCGCACATCGACGATCCGTATCAGCTCGGCTTCTCGCCCGACCACAAATGGTTCGTGACGGCGGCGCTGCGGCTCGACCGCGTCGACGTCTATCATTACGACGGTGAGAACGTCTCGGTCGCCAAGCGCATTCCGCTGGCCAAAACGCCCAGCCATATGACCTTTACGTCCGACAGCAAGACGGTGTTCGTCACGCTGCAGAACTCGGGCGAACTGGCTGCCATCGACCTCGCGACGCAGACGGTGAAATGGCGCATGCCGGTTGGCAAGACGCCCGCCGGTCTGTGGATGACGCCGGGCGACAAGTACCTGCTCGTCGGCATGACGGGCGAAGACGACGTGGCCGTGGTGGACTGGCGCGCGCAGAAGGTCGTCAAGCGTATCCCGACCGGGCGCGGCGCACACAACTTCCGCTCGCTCGCCGACGGCCGTCACGTCGCGGTGAGCAATCGCGTCGATAGCACGATCAGCATTCTCGATTACGATTCGCTCACCAAGGTCGCCGACATCACCGGCCTGATGCCCGGACCGGACGATATGGAACTTTCCGCCGACAAGCGCTATCTTTGGGTTACGTTCCGGTTCGCGCGCCACGTGGGTGTGATCGACCTGACGACGCGCCAACTGGTTGACCGGATTGCCGTCAACCGGTCGCCGCACGGTATTTTCTTTGCCGACCGTGCGCCCGTACTCTCGCCGAATCCGGACTGAAAAGGCCGCCCGATGATCCAGGAAGCCATCAACGTCGTAGACAGCGGCATCTCCGCCGCACAGACACTCGTCTACGTCGACGTGGTACAGCCGCTGCTGTTCCACTTCAACCTGATGGGCTATGACGACGACATCTATGACGCGCTGTACTGGGTGCTCGTCGGTGTCTTCCAGATCGGCGTGACGTACGCGCTGTTGCGCCCGCTCGAAGCGCTACGACCGATCGAGCAGTGGCAGGATCGCCGGCAGGTGCGCGCGGATGTGATCTATACATGGATCGCCAAGCTCGGCCTTCTGAACCTGTTCTTCTTCCTGGTACTGCAACCGGTCTTCAACGCGTTGCAGAGTCAGATGGTGATTCACGGGCTGCCGAGCTTCGAACTCGACGGCCTGTACCCGGGCGTGACGGACCAACCGCTGGTGTCGTTCCTGCTCTATCTGATCGTGCTCGACTTCGCCGGCTATTGGTATCACCGCTGGCAGCATCGCTTCGGGGTGTGGTGGGAGCTTCACGCAGTGCATCACAGCCAGCAGCAGATGTCGATGTGGTGCGATGACCGCAACCACTTCCTCGACACCCTCCTGCAAGCCGCTTTTTTTGCCGCCATTGCCCTCTTCATCGGCGTGCAACCGGCGCAGTATGTCGTTCTCGTGGCGGTCGGCAACTTCCTGCAAAGCGTACAGCACGTCAATGCGCGTCTGCCCTTCGGTCCGGTACTCGAACGCCTGATCGTGAGCCCGACGTTTCACCGTCGTCATCATGCCATTGGCTACGGACACGAAGGCACCCGGTACGGCTGCAACTTCGGCGTGCTCTTTCCGTGGTGGGATGTACTGTTCCGCACCGCGTCGTGGGTGCGCGCAGTGGAGCCGACCGGCATTCGCGACCAGCTTCCCGCGCCGGAAGGCCGCGCGCGCCGTTATGGCACGGGTGTGGTTGCGCAGCAAATCCGCGCATTTGGGCGCATCGCCCGGCGCCTCGCCGTGCCGCGCCCGCGCCAGCGACTTCGCTCCGACGCGTCGTAAAGCGGGTCGGCGCTGGCCTGCGCATGGGGACCCGCGGCCCCCGTTGCCGGGCAGCATGCGCGGTCCGCTTGACATCGGACAACGATGACCGGCACGGCGCCCCCTCGCAGGCCTGACTTGCGCTATGCTGCCCGAGAATCACCATCGACTGGTCGAGCCACGCGCCATGCCGTGATCCCGTTCGTGGCTGTCGCCGCACCGAGGGCCCATGATGCATCGCGACGACAACACGCCCCCACAGAGCGACTGGCACACCTTTTCCGTTGAACAGACGCAGCGTGAGCTCGTGACCCGCGCCAACGGGCTGACACTCACCGAAGCGCAATCGCGCATCTCCCGGTACGGTCCGAACCGTCTGGCCGAACCGGCCCGGCGAGGTCCGCTCACGCGCCTGCTCCACCAATTCCACAACGTCCTGCTCTACGCCATGATGGGCGCGGCCGCCATTACCGCGCTGCTCGGTCACTGGCTCGATACCGCCGTGCTCATGACCGCCGTGCTCGTCAACGCGCTCATCGGCTTCGTGCAGGAAGGCAAGGCCGAATCGGCGCTGGCCGCCATTCGCGCCATGCTCGCGCCCCACGCCACCGTCGTGCGCGGCGGCACGCGAAGCGAGATCGATGCGGCCACACTCGTGCCCGGCGACGTCGTCGTGCTCGCGTCTGGCGATCGGGTACCCGCCGACGTTCGCCTCATGGCCTCGCGCGAACTGCGTGTCGACGAATCGGCCCTCACCGGGGAATCCGAGCCGGTGCAAAAAACGCTGGAGACGGTCGCGCAAGACGCCGTGCTCGGCGAGCGCTGGTGTATGGCCTATGCGGGCACGGTGGTGGTCCACGGACAGGCCGAGGGCATCGTGGTCGCCACCGGCACGCGCACCGAACTCGGCCGGATCAACCGCCTGCTCACCGGCGTGGAGAACGGCACGACCCCGCTGCTGCGGCAGATCGAACGCTTCGGACATGGCCTGGCGGGCGTTATCGCCGTCGTGTCCGTGCTGACGTTCATCCTCGGTTGGCTATGGCGCGGCGAACCGGCGGGCGACATGTTCATGGTGGTCGTCGCGCTCGTGGCGTCGGCCATTCCCGAAGGGCTGCCCGCGATCATGACGGTCATTCTGGCCCGCGGAGTACAGCGCATGGCGCGGGAAAAGGCCATTGTGCGACGCTTGCCCGCCGTCGAAACGCTCGGTGCCGTGACCGTCATCTGCACCGACAAGACCGGCACGCTCACCCGTAACGAAATGACTGTGCTGCGCGTCGTTACAGCCGGCCGCCGGTACGACGTCAGCGGCGCGGGCTACTCGCCCGGGGGGAAATTCTCGCTCGACGGGACCGGTGTCGACCCGCACACCGATCCCGAATTGCTGCTGGCGGTGCGGGCGGGCGCGCTTTGCAACGACGCACGCGTGTTGCAGGACGACAATGGGGGGTGGCGCGTCGAAGGCGACCCGACCGAAGGGGCGTTGTTGGTGCTCGGTGCCAAGGCCGGGCTCTCGCAAGAAGCGCTGCACGCCCAATGGCCGCGCAAAGATGCGATCCCGTTCGAATCGCAGCATCGCTTCATGTCGACCTATCACGTCGACCCTGCCGGCACGCCCTGGCTCTTCGTCAAAGGCGCTCCAGAGCGCATTTTCGAGATGTGCAGCGATCAGATCGCCGAACCGGGCGGCCAAGCGGGCGACCAAGCGGTCGCCGCCGTCGACATCGATGGCTGGCGGCGCAAGGTCACCGACGCAGCCGCGCAAGGCCTGCGCGTGCTTGCGCTTGCGTTCAGACAGGCCGCTCCGTCTGGCGCGCGGCTCGAATTCAGTGACGTCGAGCGCGGCTTCACGCTGTTGGCCCTGGTCGGGATGATCGATCCGCCACGCACCGAGGCGATTGCCGCCGTCGCCGAGTGCCACCGGGCGGGTATTCGCGTGAAGATGATTACCGGCGACCACGCTGAGACGGCCAAGGCCATCGGCGCAAAGCTCGATATCGGCGTTGGCAAACCTGCGGTGACCGGCGCCGAACTCGCGCTCATGGGCGAGGCCGAATTGCGGCGCGTGGCGCTGGAGATCGATGTCTTCGCCCGCGCAAGTCCCGAGCATAAACTGCGTCTCGTGCAGGCGTTGCAGGATGACGGGCAGGTCGTGGCCATGACCGGCGACGGCGTGAACGACGCCCCCGCCCTCAAGCGCGCCGACGTGGGCGTAGCCATGGGATTCAAGGGCACCGAGGCCGCCAAGGAGGCCGCCGACATCGTGCTGACGGACGATAACTTTGCCAGCATTGCGAAGGCTGTGCGACAGGGGCGCGGCGTCTACGACAACCTCAAGAAGTTCATTCTCTTCATGCTGCCGGCCGACGGCGGCGAGGCGCTGGTGGTTGTCGCAGGGGTCGTGCTTGCCCTCGGTGTCGCGCCACTCACGCCCGCGCAAGTCCTGTGGATCAACATGGTGACGTCCAGCACGCTGGGCATTGCGCTGGCATTCGAGCGCGCCGAACCGGGCATCATGGAGCGCATGCCCCGACCGTCCGGGGCGCCGCTGCTGTCATGGTACTTCGCATGGCGGGTCGCGTTCGTCTCGGTGCTGATGATGATCGGCACGCTCGGACTGTTTTATCTCGAATGGCGAAACGGCGCGAGCCTGGCGTCTGCGCGCACGATGGCAGTCAACGCGCTGGTCGCGGCAGAAATGTTCTATCTGCTCAATAGCCGGTCGATCTTTCGCACCGCGCTCAGCCGGCAGGGGCTATTCGGCAATCGCATTGCGTTGCTGACCATTGGCGTGTGCTTCCTTCTCCAGATGATCTTCACCTACACGCCGTTCATGCAACGCACCTTCGGTTCCGCCCCGTTGAACCTGCGCGAGTGGTTGGAGGTGCTCGCGGCGGGGCTGCTGGTATTCATCGGCGCCGAGCTTGAAAAATGGGCGGTACGCCGCGCCGGATGGGCCGAGCGGCTGACGATGCAGTAGCGCGCTCGCCCTCAGTCGGGCGACGTCGCACCGATGGCTGACCGACTCACGATACCGCGTTGACCTGAATGTGATAAACGCCCCACGGGCAGAGGGTGAAGCGCTCCTTGAGCGATTTGCCGGCCAGCGCAGGGATCGCTGCCGGATCGTAGACCGCCCAGAGCGGCCCGAGGCCGCCGAGCGCGAGCGGCTTGTCGTCCAGATGCGTGGCAAGCAGGAAGCGGTACTCACGCAATTGCCCGAGGGTGGTCGCGACGACATACCCGTCAATGGCACGCAACAACACCTGCGTCAACGCATCGGTCGGAGCGCCCGTCTGGGCGAGCACGTCGCTCAGGCTTGGGCCACGCAGCGTGTGCGGCCTGGCATCGTATTCCAGCGTCGGACGAATGGACTGCGCGGGCATACGCGTGAGCATGCCGAAGTCGAATGCATACGCGGCGTCGAACCGCACCAGTTGCTTGTGAAAGAGTTGATCGAGCGCGGGGTCGACCGGGCCGCGATTGTGACGCCGGATGTCGCCGCTGATCGTCACCAGCGGTGTTGTGACCGGCGATGCCGACATCGCACCCGCCTTGGCGAACACCGGCATCGACGCACCAAGTGCCGCCGCACCGGCAAGGAATTCTCTTTTTTTCATAACTCTGCAGGACAAAAACAGTTGCACATGCGGACGCAGACACCGCAGCGTCGCACGAGCGTATCACGAAGGCTGCGTAGTCCCGCCCCTACCCACCGAAGTTCGGCGTGTGCCACCGCCCGATCATGAATAAAATTATCGTTAATCGAAAATAAGACCATTTTCATTCATGAAGCGTTCTCTCTATGATCGTCGTCACTGTTTTCATTCATCTGGCGGCGAGCGTCATTAGCGAACATGGCAAAGACACATAACTTGGGATTTCCGCGCATCGGCGCGAAGCGAGAACTGAAGTTCGGTCAGGAGGCGTATTGGAAGGGGCAATCGTCACGCGAAGAACTGAAGGCGCTGGGTGCTTCGCTGCGGCTGCGTCACTGGCAAGACCAAGCCGCATTGGATCTTGTGCCGGTCGGGGACTTCGCGTTCTACGACCAGGTCCTGGACATGAGCTTCACGCTGGGCAATCTTCCCGAGCGCGTGCAGGGCTTTCACGGCGACGTGCTGGACAACTACTTCCGCGTTGCGCGAGGCCGGTCGGCCCAGAGCGCCGAAGCACACGACGGCTGCTGCGGCGGGGTCGCGGCAGGGGAAATGACCAAGTGGTTCGACACCAACTACCACTACATCGTGCCGGAATTCACCGCCGCGACGCACTTCGCGCTCGACCCATCGCGTCTGGTCGAACAGCTCGGCCAAGCCCGCGCCGCCGGGGTGAAGGCCAAGGCGGTCATCATCGGTCCGCTCACGTATCTGTGGCTGGGCAAGGCCAAGGACGACAGCGACAAGCTGGCGCTGCTGCCGCGCCTGTTGCCGGTTTACGTGAAGCTTCTCGAGACGCTCGCCGCGCAAGGCGTGGAATGGGTACAGATCGACGAGCCGATCCTCGTCACCGAACTGAGCGCCGAATGGCAGAATGCCTTTGAGACGGCCTACGCCGCGCTCGCCGCCGTGCCGGTCAAGCGTTTGCTCGCCACCTACTTCGGCGAGTTGCAAGAGAACCTGCCGCTGGCTTGCCGACTGCCCGTCGACGGCCTGCATCTCGACGCGGTGAACGCGCGCAGCGAAGTCGCCAAGGTGATCGACGCACTGCCGGTCGACAAAGTCGTATCGCTGGGCGTGGTCAACGGCCGCAACATTTGGAAGTCGGATCTGGTCGCCCTGCTCGACTGGCTGGCGCCGCTTGCCGAGACGCTGGGCGATCGCCTGTGGGTCGCACCGTCGTGCTCGCTGCTGCACGTGCCGGTCGATCTCGATAGCGAACAGAAGCTCGATGCCGAAGTCAAGTCGTGGCTGGCCTTCGCCAAGCAAAAACTGGCGGAGGTAGATGTCGTGGCGCGCGCCATCAACGAAGGCCGGGAAGCCGTGCGCGCCGAGTTGGCCGCCAATGCCGCCGCCATCGCCAGCCGTCGTGCGTCACCGCGCGTGCACAACCCGGCGGTCAAAGCCGCAGTTGCCGCGATCGACGCCTCGATGGGCCGCCGGCAGAATCCCTACGCAACGCGCGCCGAGAAGCAAGCCGTCAGGCTGAACCTGCCGCGCTACCCGACCACGACCATCGGGTCGTTCCCGCAAACACCCGAAATCCGTACTGCCCGCAGCCAATTCAAGGCGGGCGAACTGGATCGGGCGGGCTATGTCGCCGCGATGCAAGCCGAAATCGCCCGCAGCGTGCGCGAGCAGGAGGCGTTGGGGCTGGACGTGCTGGTGCACGGCGAAGCCGAGCGCAACGACATGGTGGAGTATTTCGGCGAGCAGCTCGAAGGCTATGCCTTCAGCCAGTTCGGCTGGGTGCAGTCGTATGGTTCGCGTTGTGTGAAGCCGCCCATCATGTTCGGCGACATCCGCCGCCCGAATGCGATGACCGTCGATTGGATCAAGTACGCACAGTCTCTGACCCGCAAGCCGATGAAGGGCATGCTGACCGGCCCGGTCACGATCCTGAACTGGTCGTTCGTGCGCGACGATCAGCCGCGCTCGGTGTCGTGCTTCCAACTGGCACTGGCGATCCGTGACGAAGTGCTGGACCTGGAACGCGCCGGTGTGCGCGTCATTCAGATCGACGAAGCGGCCCTGCGCGAAGGTCTGCCGCTGCGCCGCGCGCAATGGCAGAGCTACCTGGACTGGGCCGTCGAGTCGTTCCGTATCACCGCGAACGGCGTGCAGGACGATACGCAGATCCACACGCACATGTGCTATTCGGAGTTCAACGACATCATCGCGGCCATCGCGGAGATGGATGCCGACGTCATCACCATCGAGACGTCTCGCTCGGCGATGGAACTGCTCGACGCGTTCGATGCCTTCCAATACCCGAACGAAATCGGACCGGGAGTGTACGACATCCACTCGCCGAATATTCCGACGCAAGCGCACATCGTTGCGCTCATGCGCAAGGCGGCTGAGCGTATTCCGGCCGAGCGACTGTGGGTCAATCCGGACTGCGGTCTGAAGACACGCCAGTGGGCGGAGGTCATCCCCGCCCTGCAAAACATGGTGGCCGCCGCAAAGACGCTCCGCGCCGCGTAACGGCGGCTTCAATTTGTGTTTGCCATTTTCCCCAAAGAGGCTGGCCATAGCGTGCGCGCGACGGCATTACGTTAAAAAACCCTGCCAAGTCATTGATTAAATGCCTTATTTCATGGCATAGTCGCGCGGGCGTACGCTATCGCGAGCTAAGTTTCTCCTAATTCTCACGCGCTATCGTGCGCCCGTGCCGTCCTCCGTGACTGGCAGGGTCTGGGTGCGCGCCTTGGCGGCCGCACCGAAAAGCGTTCGGGGAACCATGCGGATATTGCTCGTAGAAGACGACACCATGATCGGTGAAGCCATGATGCAGGCGCTCAAAGACGCCTCGTACGCGGCCGACTGGTGTCGTGACGGCGACGCCGCGCTGGCGGCCTTGGCCGCGCACGCCTACGACCTCATGCTGCTCGACCTCGGTCTGCCCGGTCGCGACGGCTGGGAGGTGCTGCGTGCGCACCGAGGCGCGGGTGGACGCACACCGATCATCGTCGTGACGGCGCGCGACGGCGCAGAAGACATCATTCAAGGCCTTGACCTCGGCGCCGACGACTTCGTGGTGAAGCCCTTCGAAGTGGGCGAGCTGCTCGCCCGCATGCGCGCCGTGATCCGGCGGCAGGCGGGCGTGGCCGCGCCGGTGCTCACCAACGGCGCGCTTGCGCTCGACCCCGCGACCCATCAGGCGAGTTACGGCGAGAACCGTTGCGTGCTCTCGGCACGCGAATACGCGTTGCTGCACGCACTGATGCTGCGCCCGGGCACGATCCTCTCGCGCGACGCGCTGGAACACCGTCTGTACGGCTGGGGTGAAGAGATCGAGAGCAACATGATCGACTTTCTGATCCACTCGATTCGCAAGAAGCTCGGCGCCGATGTCATCCGCAATATCCGAGGGGCCGGCTGGCTGGTGCCCAAAACATGATGCGTTCGCTGCAGTCGCGACTGGTGGTCACGCTCTCGGCCTGTGCGCTGGGACTGGCCTTCGTCGCGGGTTTCGTGTCGTATGCGGCCGCCTTTCGCGAGGCCTATCGCTTTCAGGACGACCAACTGCTGCAACTCGCCGCACTCGTCGACACCCGCAATCTCTCGGCCGCCGACAGCGCCATGCACGGCCTGCCGATCGAGGACCACGACTACCGCCTCACGGTGCAGCGGCTAGGCGGCACCTTCCCGATCACCCTGGCCGACGGCTTTCACACGGTCAACACGGGCGACCACACATGGCGTGCGTTCGTGCGCACCATCGCGCCGACATTGCGCATCGTCGTCGCGCAGCCGACGGAAGGCCGTAACGAGATCGCCCGGAACAGCGGTCTGCGGACCGCGCTGCCCTTCGTGGTCTTCGTGCCGCTGCTCATCGGCGCCATCGTGTGGACGGTGCGCCGTGCGTGGCGACCGGTACAGCGGCTGGCCGACGACGTCGACATTCGGCGCGATACCGATTTGCGCGCCCTCGACACGCAAGGCGCGCCTACGGAAATCGAGCCTTTCGTCGTGTCGATCAACCGTCTGCTGGCGCGGCTGGCCAAGGCGCTCGACGAGCAACGCCGGTTCGTCGCCGATGCGGCGCACGAATTGCGCTCGCCGGTCACCGCGTTGGTGATTCAGTCCGAAAACCTCGGCCGGGCGCTCGCCCCGGCGGCCCTCGATCTCGAGACGCGCAACCGCCTGACCAAGCTCAAGAGCGGTCTGCATCGCACGCGCGCACTGCTCGAACAACTGCTCACGCTTGCACGGGTCCAGAGTGCACCGACGGTCGCGGCGACCCCGCTCATGCTGCTGCCCGCCGTGCACGAAGCGCTGGAGGACGTATTCGTCCTGGCCGACCGCAAGCAGATCGTGCTCGATCTGATGGATACGCTCTCGGGCGTGTCCGGCCGAACGGGCTTGCGGGTGACGGGATCGAGACGCGATATTGTCACGCTGCTGAGCAATCTTGTCGGCAATGCCGTACGCTACACGCCAGCGGGCGGCACCGTCTGCGTGCGCCTGTCGGCCACGGGGACCGATGTGGCCATCGACGTGATCGACTCAGGCCCGGGCATCGACGCCGACAAGCGCGAACGGGTATTCGACGCGTTTTACCGTGCCGGCGACCAACGCGAGTCGCGCGATCACGGCAGCGAAGGCACTGGCTTGGGCCTCGCCATCGTGCGGGCGATCGTCGACCGTCTCGGCGGCCAGGTGAGCCTGAACGACGCTCGCCCGACAACACCGCGCGGCCTTCACGTGCGCGTAACATTGCCCAACCCCGACGTGGGCGCCGACGCCTGATTGTCATCCAACCGATTCACGATTTCACCTCCTTCATCAAGACTGGAAGCCTCCCATTCATGTCCACACGCCCTCAACGTGACGCCGAGTTGGAACCCTGGCCGATCTCTACCACCGCCCTGCTCTGGCTACTCGCCGTGTTCGCGCTGGTCTGGTTCGGTGTATTGAACCTGCGCCACCTGGTGCCGAGCGACGAAGGCCGCTACGCCGAGATGGCACGCGAAATGCTCGTCACAGGCGACTGGGTCACACCCCGCTACAACGGTTACCTGTACTTCGAGAAGCCACCGCTCCAGACCTGGATGAACGCGCTGACGTTCATGATCTTCGGCCTTGGCGACTGGCAGGCCCGTCTGTGGACGGCACTGACCGGTTTCGGCGGGGTATTGCTCGTCGGCTACACCGGGCGTCGTGTGTTCGGTGCGCGCGTAGGCTTCTTCGCCGCCCTCACGCTGGCGAGCGCCCCGCTCTGGAGCCTGCTCGGGCACTTCAACGTGCTCGATATGGGCGTGTCGTTCATGATGGCGCTGGTGCTGTGCTCGCTACTGCTCGCGCAACGCCCCGGACTCTCCGAGACGCAGACGCGCAACTGGATGTGGCTGTGCTGGGCGGCGATGGGACTGTCGATCCTGAGCAAGGGGCTGATCGGTGTGGTGTTGCCGGGCGCTGTCCTCGTGATCTACACACTGATCTCGCGCGACTGGGCCTTGTGGAAACGCCTGTACCTCGTGAGCGGTCTGATCGTGATGCTCGCCGTGACGGTGCCCTGGTTCGCGGCCGTCATGGCGCGTAACCCGTCGTTCTTCGACTTCTTCTTCATCAACGAGCATTTCAACCGCTTCCTGAAGCCGGATCACCATCGTCCGGGCGCACTTTGGTATTTCGTGCCGGTACTGATCATCGGCTTCCTGCCCTGGCTGTCGATGATCCCGCGCACCTTCTCGGCTTCGCGGGCGCTCCCGCGTCAAGCCAACGGCTTCCGGCCGGTGCTGATGCTCACGGTCTGGGCCGTGTTCATCTTCTGCTTCTTCTCGGTGTCGCACTCGAAGCTGCTCTCGTATGTACTGCCGGTCGCACCCGCCATCGCCCTGCTGATCGGGCTGGGCCTCGCGGGAATCTCGCGCGAGTCGCTGCGCAAGCATCTCGTCGTCTCCGCCGTGCTGTTCGTCGCAACGATCGTCACATGCCTGGTCTTCCTCTCGCATCACTCGGACAACCGCAATCCGGTGGAGGCGTACCGCAAGTTCTCGTACTACCTGTACGCGGCAAGCTTCGCCGGTTTGATCGGCCTGGGCATCGCGCGCTGGCTGAGCGCGCGCAGCACCAAGCAGGCGCTCGTCGCGTTTGCGGGCACCTGGCTGGCGTTTACGATGATTGGCGGCACGGGACACGAAGCGTTCGGGCGCAGCAGTTCGGGCATCGATCTGGTGCCGGCCGTGCGTGCGGAAATCAATCGCCTCGGACCGGATACGCCGTTCTACTCCGTCGGCACGCTCGATCACACGATGCCGTTCTACCTGCGTCATACGATGATCATGGTGGCGGTGCAGGACGAACTCGAGTTCGGCATCTCGCAAGCGCCCGATAGCTGGATTCCGACCCTCGACAAGTTCGCCGACGTATGGATGGCAGCGCCCAAGGCACTTGCGTTGGTCGATCCTCAGAAATTCACGGTGCTCGAAACGCTCGGCCTCCCGATGAAGGTCATCGCGCGCGACAACCGTCGCGTCATCATCGAGAAGCCGGAGAGCGGACAGCCTGCCGCCGCCGACTGATCGCGCAAATCTCACGAAAAAAGCGGCTGAGAGCGATACGTCGCACTCAGCCGCTTTTTCTTTACAATCAAATGCTTATGCGCGTTACTTCGACTTCTTTCTACGCTCCGCTGACTTGGCCGAACCGACTGAAACACCGGCCTCGGCGCTCAGCATCAGGAACGTGAAGGTCTCTTCGAGGTACAGACGAACGGTCGTCGCCGTATGGTCGAGGTAGCCGATCGAGACGTCTTGACCGATGTGCATCTCGTAGTCGCCGCCACGGGTGGAGAGGATGCACCCGCCGTCGATGGCCGGCGCCCAGATGATCTCACCGCTCACGATGTGACCGATGTGCTCGAGAATCGGATAGCCCTGATCGTTCGCTTCCATCACGGCGGTGTAAGCGTCCGCGCCCAGCAGCACGCTGTACGGGCCGTCGACGCCTTCAAGTCGCAATTGCTCCAGCGCCTTGGCGATCACGGTCGGATAGTCTGCGATATTGCCCGGCAGCGGCAGCACCGGGTTCGAGGTGCCCTCGCGCACTCCCGTGATGCGCGCGGCCTGATAACCGTCGAAAATCGCGCGGTCTTCGGCGTAGGCCAACTTGATGGCAGCGTCCTTCGCCGGTTGCCAGTCGGAGTCGTTTGCGCCACGCTCGACGTCGTCGACGGCTTCGCGCGAGAGCTCGAACGGCACGCGCAGCGCGACGAGCGGCAGCACTTCCCGTTGACGTGCGCCCACGCCGTCGAGCGGCGCGTCGATGGCCTTTTGATGCCCCGTGCCGACGCCCGCGAGGGCGAGTCCCCCCGGCCCCTTGACGTCGACCACGCGACGACCCGCGACCGTGCGCTTGAACGTGCGGGCCACCTCTTCTTCGATCTGCGCCCAGGCGGCGCTCGAAATGGGGGCCAGTTCGCGATGCAGATTATTCATGCCTGAGAAACTCCTTTGAGCGATCCGATGTGTAGCGAGCCATCCGCCAGGGCGGCACTCGGCTGTGTGGGCGACGATTGACCGGGAAACGATGCCGTGACGTCGAGCACCGGCGTTGCCGTCGACGATACGTCGATCAGGCGCGCGAGCGCCGTCGATTCGGCCACCGCCGGGGCCTCGCGCTCGGCGAGCGCTTCGAGCAGTGCCGCCGACGGCGCGAAGAACAGCCCGCCGGTCACGGCCTTGCTGAAGTCGAGCAAGCGGTCGTAGTTGCCGGGCGGGCGGCCCACGAACATGTTCTCGAGCATCTGCTCGATAGGCGCGGGCGAACGGGCGTAGCCGATGAAATAGGTGCCGAATTCGCCAGCACCGGGGCGTCCGAACGGCATGTTGTCCCGCACGATCTTGATTTCCTTGCCGTCTTCTTCTAGCGTGGTCAGCGCGCTGTGCGACCAGCTCGGCTTGACGCCTTCGTCGAGTTCGACGTCAGAGAGTTTGGTGCGCCCGATGATACGTTCCTGTGCCTCGACCGGCAGCGCGTTCCAGGCCGTCATGTCATGGAGATACTTCTGAACGAGGACGAAGCTGCCGCCCGCAAACTCGGGATCCTCGTCGCCCATCACAGTGAAGCCGAGCGCCTCCCGGCCTTCCGGGTTCTCGGTGCCGTCGACGAAGCCGACCATGCTGCGCATGTCGAAGTAGCGAAAGCCATGGACCTCGTCGACCACGCTCACGGCGTCGCCCAACTTGTTCAGCATGAGCGTGGCCAGTTCAAAACACAGGTCCATCTGATCCGCACGAATGTGCAACAGCAGATCGCCAGGGGTCGCCGGCGCAAGACGCTGGCCCGAGCCGAATTCGCGGAACGGATGCAGCTCCGCCGGTCGCGGATCGCCAAACAGGCGATCCCAGGCGTTGTCGCTGAAGGCAACAACGCACGACAAATTACCGGCCGGCACGCGCTTGCCGACGGCACGGACATAGGCGGCAGCGTCGGCGCACCAGCCTCTCACGCTGGCATGGGCAGCCTCGTCGTCGCGCACGGTGGCGACGAGAAAGATAGCACTGCGGGTGACGCTGCCCGCGACGGGCTGAGGTTCAGGGGGACACGTAGGACGTTCGATCATTGTTTTCCTGCTGGGCGCTGGATTTCTCGACGCGAGCGTCCGCAGCCCTGGATCGATGGGTGGACCGAAGGCTATCGGACGGCGACTTTTAGTATGTCAAGGTTATAACGCAACACACCGTAATATGCCACTCCCATTGTAAAAGGCACGGACAGCGCCTTGTGTGACGCGGTGCCAGACGCCAGCCGTCCGCTTTCACCCCGCGGTGCCGCTACCGGAGAATTGTCGGAATCTGGCCGGATTGCACCGGCTACGCTCCCAATTCAAGGCGCCGTCGTTCAGCCCCGCTTGTGAGCGACACCGTGAGAACGTTATCCTTGGCCCATGAACCGCCGCATTCTCATCGCTCCCGAAGACGTCGAACTCACCGCCATGCGCTCCCAGGGCGCCGGCGGCCAGAACGTCAACAAAGTCTCCAGCGCCATCCATCTGCGCTTTGACGTGATACGTTCGTCATTACCCGACGATGTCAAATTCCGCCTGCTTTCCCGTCTCGATCACCGCATCACGCAGGACGGTGTCATCGTCATCAAAGCCCAACAACATCGTTCGCAAGAACTTAACCGCGCCGATGCGCTTGCGCGCTTGCAGGCACTGATCGACGCCGCCACCGTCGCGCCCCGTCGCCGGGTCCCGACCCGACCCACGCTGGCCAGTCAGGTGCGCCGCCGAGACGCGAAGCAGGCACGCTCGCGCGTCAAAGCAACGCGCGGCAAACTGGCGGCCGGCCGCGACGAATAATGATAACTATAAATATCATCACCCAGTAAAAGCTAATTTACGTTATCTTTTACTGAATATCGTCGAAAAATATGCTAATATAAATTATCATTTTTTGAAGAAAGCTTATTGTGATGAGCTTTATCGATCCTCTTGTTGCGGCACGTAGGGCGGCGGACTTGACGCAGGCCGAACTGGCCGATCGGGCCGGGCTGTCGCGCATGACGGTGCAAAAGGTGGAGTCCGGCACGCTCGACCCGCGCATCTCCACGGTGCTCGAGATGGCGCGTGCACTTGGCTTCGAGCCGATGTTCGTTCCGGCCAGCCTGCGAAAGGAGGTCGAAGCCTTCCTTCGCTCTGGCGGGAAATACCTCGCACAGCCGAGCGGCGTCTCCGCCCCGCCTTCCATCGTCGAAACGCTCGCTGGCTAATCGGTTGCGGTCTCGGACGCCTGCCCATGAACATCAAGTATCTGCGCGCCTATCTGCACATGCCCGATGGGGCGCGTCGCGCCATCGGCTACCTGTCGCAATACGGTGACATCCTGCGCATGTCGTTCGACGAGGATTACATCGCCGACGCCCGGCGGCCGGTACTTTCGCTGGCCTTTCGCGGTGCCAACGAGACCGCCACACGCGAGATTCTCGCGTCGCCGCACGATGCCCGCCTCGTGCGCACCGACGGACGCTGGCCAGTGTATTTCGAGAACATGCTGCCCGAGGGCCATAACCGCGAACGTCTCGCCGCCGAGCGCCGCTGCAGCCCCGACGACGAGTTCGAACTGCTCGCCGCCGCCGGTCACGATCTGATGGGCGCGCTCGAAGTCGAACCCGTCCCTGCGCGCGACGGTGTACCAGACGTTGTGCACCGCTGGCACACGGCGCTTGGTTTGGAAATGGTGGAACCCGGCTTCGTCGATACACCGGTCGAAGATGCGGCATCGCTGCCTGGCGTCGTGACGAAGTTCTCGGCCATTCGGGATGGACGGCGCTATATCGTCAAGCGACAAGGGCGAGCGGGTTCCGTCATTCTCAAGTTGCCGACAACACGTCACCCGGATCTCGTGGAGAACGAATTCACGGGCTACCGGCTGTGCGAAGCGCTCGATCTGGATTGTGCAAAAGCCGAGATCATCTCGCGGCGCGATGCCGATTTGCCCGAGGAAGTACCGTTCGAACACATCCTCGCCGTGCCGCGCTTCGACCGGCTACCCGACGGACGCCGCGTGCACATGGAGGAATTCGCACAAGTGCTGCAATATCCGCCGCGCAGCAAGTACGGGCGCGGCCTCGATATCGACTACGCGACGATGCTGCGGGTGCTGGACCAGTTGTCGGGCCAGCCGGTGCGCGACGTGCGCGAGTGCCTGCGGCGTCTCGTCGCCTTCATCCTGCTCGGCAATACCGACGCGCACCTCAAGAACTGGGCCCTGACCTATCCCGACGCCCATACGCCACAGTTGGCGCCCGTGTACGACCCCGTGTGTGTCGCGGCCTTCTTTCACGACGTTCCTGCATCGCACTACGGCGTAAATCGGGCCATCGACAAGACGTTGCGGGCGTTCGACTGGCACGCTCTCGAAGGGCTGCTCAAGGGCGCGGGCCTGCTGCGCGTGAGCCGGTTGACGGCCATTGCCCGCGAGACCGTTCGCGAAGCCCAGGCCAAATGGCCCGCACGCCTCGCCGATGCTCCAGCGGCCGTACGCGCCACCGTGCTCGAGCGCCTGAACGGCGGCGTAGCCCTGACGGCCTGATCCGGCGGCTTATCTTGCCTTGCGGTGCGCGTCATGGCGCGCCCAGAGGAACATCAGCACGCCCGCGCACGACAGCAGCACCCCCACCCAGCCGGTCGACGTCCAGCCGTAACCCGCAGAAATCGCCACGCCGCCAAGCCATGCGCCGGCGGCGTTGGCCATATTGAACGCCGAATGATTGAGCGCCGCCGCGAGTGTTTGAGCGTCGCCCGCCACATCCATGAGACGAATCTGCAAGGCCGGCCCGATGATGATGATCGTGCCGATGGCGAGCACATTGATACCGGCAAGCCAGGGGCTCGACGCGGTGAACGTGAAGGCGCCGAGGAGCAGCGCGGACCAGATCAGCGTGCCGCCAATCGCATGCATGAGCGACACCCTGGCGACCAGACGCGGCCCCAGTACGGTGCCCGCGACCATGCCGACGCCAAACAGCGCCAGGTAGAACGGCACCCACGTTTCGGGAACGCCCGCGACTTGCATGAGCGTCGGCTTGATGTAACTGAACACCGCGAACATCCCGCCGAAGCCGATCGCGCCAATGCCGAGCGTAAGCCACACTTGCGAGTTGCGCAGCGCGCTCAGCTCACGCAACGGACTCGCACCGTGGGGCGCCGGCACATCCGGCACCCAGCGCCAGACCATCACGGCCGTCAACGCTCCGATGAAACCGACGAGTACGAACGCAGCACGCCAGCCAAGCCACTGCCCAAGCCCCGCCGCAAGCGGCACACCGAACAGCGTGGCGAGCGTCAGCCCGAGCATGACTTGCCCCACGGCGTGCACGCGACGATGCGGCGGCACCAGCGACGCACCGACCAACGCCGCAACACCGAAGTACGTGCCGTGCGGCAGACCGCTGAGGAAACGCAGCACAAGCAGCGCGACATCGTTCGGTGCAAGGGCGCTCGCCAGATTGCCGACGGCAAACATTGCCATGAGGGCGATCAGAAACGCGCGACGCGGCAGACGCACGCCGAGTATGGCGAGCAGCGGCGCGCCTACGACGACGCCCAGGGCATAGGTACTGATGGCATGGCCGGCTTGGGGAATGGTGATACTCAAACCGCGCGCGACGTCGGGCAGCAAGCCCATGATGACGAATTCGCCCGTCCCAATAGCAAATCCTCCCATTGCAAGCGCCACGAACGAGAGCCAGATGGGAATGGACGGCGGCGGCAACGCTTCGGTCGCCTGGGCGGACAGGATTTGGGGGGTACTCATTGAGATTCGGTCATGGCAGCCAGCGCAGCGCTGGCCAGGTTGCCGGTAACGACGTGGAAACGGGTATTGGGCGCCGCACGCTGTCGATGTCGAACCATCGTTGCAGCCCCCCCGTTCGAGGAAGCCGATTTTACGTCAACCCGTTGACTTCTGCAGAATGAATGCCGCAACGCAACATTGCCATGACTTCAATGTCGCGCATCAACCATCCGACAGGCTCAGACTCCCCATGGCATGGCGACATGTGCACACCGTCGACATTCGCTGTGTGCATCTGTGTCCCCACCTGTCGTGCGGATCACGGGATCATGGAATCCATTGCACCACCGTATCGATGTATCGATGCATCGATACGTCAATGGAGATACGGCTTTGCGTGCCACTGTCCCGACTGTTCGTCCTTCTCGTAAGTCTTCTTCACTGCGGCCCATGCGACTTTGTGCGCGGCTTCCTCGCGCGATTCGTCGGCGCGCCGCTTTCCGGGCTCACGGTACTCGTCCCAAGCCGAATTGAATGCCTTGAGATAGATCTCCTGCGCGTGGGCCGGCAGGTGATTCTTGACACTGGCCGGTAGATCGTGGGGCTGGCGATAAGGCATGGTGGTTTCTCCTCGCAAACGCCCGCACAAGACGACGCGGGACCATTCGTTGCAGCTCGGTTGACGCTCGGTTGCGCCCGGCGCATGCCGGGCACTGCATCGCCGCGTCGGATTCAGATGCGGCCCATGATGACCAGCAGCACCACGATGAGCAAGATCAAACCGATACCACCAGAGGGGTAGTAACCCCACCCTCTGCTGTGCGGCCAGGCGGGTATCGTACCGAACAACAGCAGAATCAAAACAATCAACAAGATAGTGCCAAGCATATCCTTCCTCCCTTGCCAATTCGACCTTCAGGTTCGTGGGCGTGCCGTGCCGTCATGGACCGTCGAGCGCGTCGCTCAAAGACGACATATTTGCCGGGAGGACGAACCGGGGGCTCCTCGACCGGCGGCTCCAGCGGTCTGTCGGGCGGGGGCATCGGTGTCGGTTCATCCTCGCCGGGCGGATGCTTCGGTGGCGGTGTCCCGGGTGGCTTGCCTGGGTCGTAAGGCTCAGGCAAATGCGCATACAGATGCGAAGCCCGTGTCCACCGGACGGTTTCCGTTTGATTCGACATGCGCAAGGCCCCGTCTGTCTCAATGCCAGTAGGGGTCGACGGTGTAATACGTATGCACCTGTTCGGCCCATTGCACATCGGCCATACTCGGCCAATGGTCCTTGTCGAAGCCCGGCGCCTTCTTGAGCGCGTCCTTGCCGATGTCCAGAATGAAGCGCTTGTTTTCTACGTCGAGCTGCAACGCATGCCAGGGAATGGCGAACAGTTTGTCGCCCATGCCGAGAAAGCCGCCGAACGAGAGTACCGCGTAGGCGACCGTGCCGCGCTGCACATCGAGCATGATGTGCTTGACCTTGCCAAGGCTCTCGCCTGCGGGGTTGACAACGTCGTCGGCATCGAGTGCGTCGGCAGCCATCACCGACGGGCCCGGCCCATCGGGCAGCTTGTGCGTAGCACCCACGATGCGGGCACCTGACTGGGGCGTAGGGCCCCGACCGGTTTGCATGGCCATGATTCGCTCCTTCATCATCCAGTGATGTCAAGTCGAGGCACGAGAAAGCGCGCCGTCGACGTGTCCAGCGTGCGGTTACTTGCCCATGACCTTGATGTCGTCTTTGACGTCGACGACGCCCTCAACGCCCTTGACCGTGTCGACGATGAGGGTCTTCTGAGCGGACTGCGGCACCGAACCCGTCAGATGCACCACGCCGTGACGCGTCTTCACGTGCACCTTGGTCGACGGCACGTCTTTCTTCGCGAGCAGCGCGGCCTTCACCTTGGCAGTCAGCGCCGAGTCGTCGATTTTGCGGCCCGCGTCGCTCATCATGCTGTTGGCACTCCCTTCGTCGGCAACCTTGACGATACCGCCCTGGTCAAGGGCATGCGCTGCGACGCCGATCGTTGCGAGTGCGCCAGCCATCACGAGTTTGATCAGATTGGATTGCTTCATTGTCGAGCTCCCGAAAATGCGTCGTCATAACCACGGCATCGCTGCCTTGGACGTCACCCCTGCACGTCAGACGTGCAGCACCCATGCGACGACGGAGTCATGGGCGATACATCCCCTCGCTCGGAGATGCATGGTCCTGCCTTGCCACCGACGCGCGGCAGGCCCATCTGAATGCAGTTCGCCCCGGGGCCGACTGCATGGCCTGGCGTGCGATTCGCGACAGTCAATGCCCGTCAGATCTTGTGACCTTCCTGGCTCTCGCCCGGGCGGCTCATGGCCTTGCCGCGACGTTCGTGCAAGCGATTGTCGACGCCCCTCACACCGGGCACCTTCGAGACGACCGTCTGCACCACATGCTGCATCCAGCGATCCGGCACATAGCCCGTGAGCAGCGCCAGCCCGGAAATGACGGTGACCTCGACGTGCGAGACATCGAGGTCCTGCGCGTCGACCAGCGCCTTGCGAACGTCGTCGCGCAACGCAGTGTCGGCGGGCGACGGGCCACGCGAGCGGCCCTGCACAGAGCCATGCGCCGTCGCTTGCGGCCTTCCCTGAATAGGTGGGCCCGCGCGCCCCGGTGCGTCCCCCTCGAGGCCTCGACGCCCTGCGACCGGTTCAGCCTCACCGGACAAATGCACCGCACGCGCCTCAGAATGCGCTGGCGCAGCGTCTGCCCCAATCGTTCCGTCAGGCCAGTCGATCTGGCCCGACTGCGATGGACTTCTCACCGGCACCTCAACGCCGCCGACGTCGGGGGCGACGTTGGAAGCGACGTTGGAAGCGACGTCGGAAGCGACGTTGGAGCCGCCGGAGCCACCATGGGCGTCACCTCCACCTGGGCGTCCCAACCGCGGATCCGCGCCGATCGTCTCTGCGTCACCGTCTTCGTGCATCAAAGCGTGCTTTTCCAGCTGTGCCTCACCGTTCGTCGCCCCGCTTTGCGCAGACGACTTTGGCGATGAGGGAATGCGCTTCGCCATGACAACCTCCCTGACTGCCCATTCATGCCTGCGATACATGCTTTTGCAATCGGCCCTCGGCCTGTTGATTTCGATTCTAGGCAGTCCACTCCATCGGCGGCATCAGCGAAGTCTGAAAGATTTGTAGGCGGACGCCGGTAAGCAGCGACTTGCCAAAGTCGGCACAACCTCAAGCACAGAAACAGTCATTGAAATCAACCACTTGAGACAAGATTCGAACGTCATTTGGGAAAACGGACATGACGCATACATAAAAAAGCCGTATCCTCACGCCCACGCACCATCGGACAATTCCTACGCATTGCGCCTCCCACGGCCAATGCGTCAAGCGCGCGCAGCACGCGCCGATACGGTCGGGGTGCGTCTCTCGGCACCCCGCGCAAGCGCTTGGCATCAGGCCGTCGGGCGTCACGCCCTCGCCCCGATCGCGGCTGGCGGCCCTGGCGCGATAGCATCGACACGCTTGAGACTCGGCGCACCGCGCGCGGGCATCGGCCGCTGCCCGCGCGTCCTCCCGGACAGAATCAGCGATGGGCTGTCGGTAAAATTCCGACGCGACCCTCAACTATCGGCTGCTCGGGCCGATAACCAGTTAAGCGGGACTTTTCGGTCGGTTTTCTTATGTCCAGTTCGTACAGTGGTTGGCTCGTTGCGCTATCGCTCGCGGTTGCAGTGCTGGCGTCGTTCACGGCACTCGACCTTTCGGGTCGCATCTATCTCTTGACGCACCGTGGCATGCGCCACGCGTGGCTCGCCGTGGGCGCCGCCGCAATGGGCATTGGTATCTGGTCGATGCACTTCATCGGCATGCTCGCGCTATCGCTCTCGCCCACCTGGTCGCCGCTGGACACTCACGCCACCCTTGCGCTCGGATACGCGCCGGGTATCACGGCAGGCTCGCTGGGCATCGCCATCGTCATCTCGTGGGGGGCGCTCCGGCTGGTCGCCAGCGAACGCCTCACGAAGTGGCGTCTGGCGAGCGCCGGCGTCACGCTCGGTATCGGAATCGCCGCCATGCACTACACCGGCATGGCCGCCATGAAGATGAACCCGGAAATCCAGTACGATCCGGCGATTTTCGCAGCGTCGATCCTGATCGCGATTGCGGCCGCAACGGCCGCGCTGTGGATTGCCTGGACCTTGCGCGATGGCAGCCTGCGCTACGTCATGGCCAAGCGGATCGGTGCCGCCGGCGTCATGGGACTGGCCATCACGGCGATGCACTACACGGGCATGGCCGCAGCCAACTTCGCCCCGGGCGCCATCTGCGGCGCTGCCGGCGGCGTCAGCTCACAGTGGCTGGTCACGACCGTCAGCCTGTTCACTTTCCTGATTCTCGTCACCACATTGCTCGTCTCACGCCTGGACGCGCGCACCAGCTTCCTCGCCAACTCCGTCCTGCAACTGAACACACAAATCGCACGAATGGCGACATTCGACGCACTGACCGATCTCCCCAACCGCCGCGCACTCCATGACGCTGCCGCCCGCATGCTCATCAACTCGCGTCGCGATCAACGCCGCTTCGCCGTGCTGTTCATGGATCTGGACGGTTTCAAGACCATCAACGACTCGCTCGGCCACAACGTCGGTGACGACGTCCTGCGCGCGTTCGCCAAGCGCCTTCGCAAGAACGTCAACGGCGACGACGTGGTTGCGCGGCTCGGGGGCGACGAATTCGTGGTGCTGTTGGGCGCCCTGTCGTCGGCGGCGGTCGCGGGGCGCGTAGCGCAACGGCTGCTCGACGACATGCGCGACGGGCTGCGCGTTGGGGACCAGTCGCTGCACGTCATGCCCAGCATCGGCGTGGCGCTATTCCCCGACGATGGCGACAGCATCGACGTGCTGCTCAAGCACGCCGACACGGCCATGTACGAAGCGAAACGCGCCGGCCGCGGCATCTACCGCTACTTCGAGCCCAGCATGAATGCCGCCGCCCAGCGTACGTGGGAGATCCAGCAGGCATTGCACGACGCGGAACACGAACAACATTTTTCTCTGCATTTTCAGCCGAAATACCGCGGCGACACCGAAGCGCTGGCCGGCGCCGAGGCATTGCTGCGTCTGACACATCCCACTTTCGGCGAACTGCAACCGGCCGACTTCATTCCGGTGGCGGAACGCACCGGCCAGATCGTGCAGATCGGCTACTGGGTCGTGCGCGCCACGTGCCGCCATATCAAGGATTGGGACGCCGCAGGACTCCCGCCGGTCAAGGTCGCGATCAACCTGTCACCGCGCCAGATTGCGCAGTCGTCGCTCGTGGAGAACATCGTGGATATCGTGCGTGAGGCGGGGATCGGCAGCCATCGACTCATGTTCGAAATCACCGAGACGGTGGCGATGTACGACGCCCAGCACACGATCGAAGTGATTCGCGCCTTTCACGAGCACGGCTTCGAAGTCGCCATCGACGATTTCGGCACAGGCTATTCAAGCCTCGCGTACTTGCAGCGCTTCCGGGTCAAGCAGTTGAAGATGGATCGCTTCTTCACGAGCGGGCTGGACACTTGCGGCCGCGAAGGCAGCGCGGTGGTTTCCGCCATCATCGCGCTCGCACATTCGCTCGACATGGACGTGGTGGCCGAAGGGGTCGAGACAGCGTCACAGCGCGAGGCGCTCAAGACACTCGATTGCGACGAACTGCAAGGCTTCCTGCTTGGCAAGCCCCTCACGGGCGACGCCTTCGCCCGGCTGCTCGCCTCGCTGCCCGGCATGCCCGGCATGCCCGGCATGCCAGGCACCCCCGCGATGGCCTGATTTGTCGTTCACGGATGCCGGATGCCGGGTGCAGGGTGCCGGATGCTGGCGCAACCGGGCGCTAGGCGCGAATGGATCATCAGGACACCCGCCCGACCCGCAGCGGACCGCACCGGCGCATGACCGGCGCCAGCATGAACGTTTTGCCTACTTCACCGGGGTCAATATCGGTGCACCTTTGTTCTTGAGCAGGAACACGACAAACTTGGCCGGCTGCGTATCACTGGCATTGCGCCCAACGGTATGAATGTCGTTGGGCCCTTCATAGAACGTGTCGCCAGCCTTGAGCGTCACCGTCTTACCGCCCTTGACACCCATGACGATGCTCCCCTCGAGTACGTAGACGAAAGCATGCGCGTCATGCCGGTGCACCGGGTCGACCGCACCGGGCGGATACTCAACGACAATCATCTGCGCTTCCTTGCCGGGATACTCAGGCAACGGTTCCACGCGCAGCGATTCCACGCTCGCCTCGGGCGCGGCCACGACCGGGCGGGCAACCGTCAGACATACCCCGATCAAGGTCACAGCGACGACGACCATCTTCTTCATAACATCACTCCTGACAGGCACTGTCGTGCCCGAACGTCTTGTCACGCGAGCCGGGCGCCGAGCGGCGCACCCAGCCCGACCGGTGTCGGTTTCAGTGGCCTTTGGCCTGCGCGAGCCATTGATCGAGACCGATACGCCCGATTCGCGCGTCGCCGAGCGGTACCAGCGACAGTTCGTCGACGTGGCCGCCAAAGTACCTTGCATTGCGATCCGTCACGACCGGGCGCGCGTCGCCCATCGTTTTCAGATAGCGCGCCACGATCTCCGCGAGCGGCGCACGATCCGGGCCGGCGATGTCGAGAGTGCCGTTCAGCGGCGCCGCGAGCGTGACCTGGGCAAGGATCGCCACGATGTCGTCTACGGCGATCGGCTGAAACATGCCGTCGCTCACGCGTACGGTGCCGTCTTGCGTGCTGAAATCCGCGATTCCGCCGATGAACTCCATGAATTGCGTGGCGCGCACGATCGTGTAGGGCACGCTGGCGGCTTCGATCGCCTCTTCCTGCGCGACCTTGGCGGTGAAGTACGCGTTGTCCGCCATGCGCTCGGTACCGACGATCGACAGCGCAACGTGATGGCGCACGCCCGCCGCCACCTCGGCCTTGCCCAGATTGCGCGCCGAGGTGCGGAAGAAGTCGAGCACCGCCTGCGGCTCCCAGGAGGGCGCGTTCGTTACATCCACGACCACGTCCGCACCGATGAGCGCTTTGCTCAGCCCCTCGCCCGTCACGGTGTTGACGCCCGTGCGCGGCGACGCAGCGAGCGCTTGATGGCCCGCCTCGCTGAGCAGGGTAACGAGACGTGAGCCGATCAGGCCCGAACCACCGATAACCACGATTTTCATGGCAGCTTCTCCAAATGTGTCTGTGTGAATGAACGCGAGGAACGCGTGGGGGGCGTGGTGGGCGTGGAATCGCGTCAGCGTGTCCCTGCCATGGCATTGCCTGAGAACAGTATGGTTCAAGTCATGACCCAATCAAAAGGGTCAAGAATTGTTAATATGACTAGTCCAAGATGCTCCCCTCCCGCGCCTTGCCCGCGAGACCGTCATGACCGCGCGAACACCCGCATTGGCGATCGAGATCGATCGCCGCAAGCCGTTGCCCATCTACCTTCAGATTTGCGAGCGCTTCAGAACGGCGATTGCAGCCGGGCATCTGCGCCCTGGCGACCGCGTGCCCGCACTGCGCAGCCTCTGCGCGCAGTTGAACACGGCACGGGGCACGGTCGAGCTGGCCTATACGATCCTTGTCGACGAGGGATACCTGCAGATGCGAGGCGCGGCGGGCACGTTCGTTTCTCCTTCGCTTCCGCCGTGCATCGTGCCTTCGACATCCGCAACGGGCCGCCCGCGAGCGCACGCTCACCCCGCCACGGAAGCTGGCGGCTCGACGAAGTCGCCCGATGCGTCTCAAGGTCGACCGATGTCGCATCAGGTGGCGATCACCGTTGCGATGAGCGGTGAGCCGAGGCCATTGCAGCCAGGGCTTCCGGCGCTGGACGCATTTCCGCGCAAAATCTGGAGCCGGCTCGTCTCGCTGCGCGTGCGCAGCGGCGAACGCGCGATGCTCGCCTGTCCTGATCCGATGGGCTACCGGCCGCTGCGCGAGCGGATTGCCACCTACATCGGTCTCTCGCGCGGTGTCGCGTGTGTCCCCGAGCAGGTATTTGTGACCGGCGGCTATCGCGCGACGCTTGAACTCGTGTTGCGCAGTCTCGCGCAAGCGAACGATCGCGTGTGGTTCGAGGATCCCGGCTATCTGCTTGCGCGCAATTTTCTGTCCGAGACTGGCATGCAGTTCGTACCGGTGCCGGTAGACGATGAGGGAATCGACGTGGAACGCGGCATACAAATCGATCCGGAGGCACGGTTCGCGCTCGTCACGCCATCGCATCAGAGTCCGCTCGGGCACACGCTGTCGCTCGCGAGACGCCTGGCGTTGCTGGATTGGGCGGAGAAAGCTGCTCGCTGGATCATCGAGGACGACTACGACAGCGAGTTTCGATACTCGGGCAGGCCCTTGCCGGCCTTGAAGAGCCTTGACCGGCACGATCGGGTGATTTACTGCGGCACGCTCAGCAAGCTGATGTTTCCGGGCCTGCGGCTCGCATACGCGGTGGTGCCGGAGCGGGCTGTCGAGCGCGTCGGGCGGGTGGCATGCAGCATGAACGCCGGCTCCCCGACGCTGTTGCAGGCCGCGGTGGCCGACTTCATGGAACAGGGCCATTTTGCGCGACACGTGAAGCGGATGCGAACGCTGTATGGACAGCGACGCGTGTGGATCACGCAAGCGCTGGAGCAGGCGTTCGGGGAGCGGTTGCGTCTCGATCTACCCCCCGGCGGGATCCAGTTCGCCGTGCAATTCCCGGACGGCCCCAACGGGCCGGTCGACGATGTCGCCGTTGCCTCGCGCGCCAACGAGGCGGGGCTTGCCGTATTGCCCCTATCGACCTGGTATTCGAACAGCCGTACGCCGCGCACGCCGCGTGGCCTCGTCATTGGCTTCGCGAACGTCGCCGACGCTGCGGAAGCGGCCCGTCTCGCGCGAAGGTTGCGTCTGTGCCTGAATGAGTGACTGAATGGCCGAGCTTCCACCGATCGATGACCGTCGGTGAGCCAACGCCCGACTAGCCGCGCCCACCGCGTCGCCAGGCTGTTACGAGCGGCTCTGCGTTGGCACTTGCCTCACGCTTGGGGCGAAGGAGATTGCCCGACGCCACGCCCAGACGATCGCCGCATGTCGTGACAAAGGCAAACGGATCGAATACGGACGTGACCAGGGCTTCATGGGCGGCGTGCACGGCGCAACACCGACGCTGCCGGCGCGACCGTCCTGGTCATGCGACGCTTTCTTCCCGATAGGTTGCCCCGCCCGAGCGCGGGCAACGATGCGGGCGGTGCGGCCAGCATCGACTGATACGTCGCCGCGAGCGCTTCCTGAGTACTGACCTGCTCGCGCAGGCGGGCGACAACGGCATCCTGCAGCGCCTTGGCCGCACGCATCTCATGCTGCGCTTCGGCCATTGCCGCCAACCCCGACTCGGCCTCCTGCAACTGACGCTGCGCCTGTTTGCCCGCCTGTTGCAGCGCCTTGATCGATTCCCGCGCGGCATCGAGCTCCAGCATCAAGCGACGCTCGCTCGCCTCGGCACGCTCGCCGATCCGGGCACGCTCGGCGTCCCATTGGGTGCGTTGCACCGCGTGCGCATCCTGAAGCGCCTGCGTGGCGTCGCGCGCAACACTAAGCGCCTGCCGCGACGCAACGGCGTCCGCCTGCGCCTCGATCAGCAAGGCTTCGGCACGTCGCGCCTGCGCTTGCGCCTCCTCCTTCGCCTGGCGAGCATCGGCCGCAGCCGTCTCGGCAGCGGCAATGCGCTCGTGAAGCACAGCGCGCGACTGTTCCAGCGCCTCACGATCCGCCGCCAACGCCGCTTCGCGCGCGTCCAGCACCGCACGCCGTGCCGCCTCCTCCTCGGCGAGCGCTGCCCGCCCCTCCTGCAACGCCAGCCTCCAGAGATCGTGCGCTGCGCTCGCCACCGGCGCCGACATGGGCACGCCGTCCGGCCATCCGGCCGACGGGTGCGCCGCGCCCTGCACGCGCGCCCCCAACCCGGCAAACCACGCGTCGAGATATGGGCTCACGGTATTGGGCGAACCCCGCCCCAATTGCTGACGAATGCGCTCGATGGTGGGGCGTTGCCCTGCCATCAACAGCGCGTCGGCCGCCGCCCACACGTCGTGCTCGGAAATACCACGCCCACCCTGCCGGGGCGACGGCGTGGACATGGCGTCTTTCGATGTCTGGGGGGAAGTCATCACGAATGGCTCCATAGTGTCGATGACATTGCCAAATAACCCACGATAATGGAAGATTACCGAGAGTTATTCTTTCAATGCGTTATATTTATTACATCTTACATATTAAATCATATGTCTGGTAGGAAAATTACATCCGGGGGCGTATCCGCACGCGACTCGACGCCCGGCGCCGTCGCTCGAGATGCCGCAGCGTCCGGCCTGCCCGCGCCGCTCGATCCGACCCGGCTTCACGCCGATGCCCGCGAAGCCGTTCAAGCGCTCGCCCGCGAAGGCGATTCGCCCAACACGCGCCAGAGTTATCAATCGGCAATGCGGTACTGGTTGGGCTGGTATCGGCTGCGTTACGGTGAGGCGCTCGTTGCGCCACTGCCGCCTGCCGTGATCGTGCAGTTCGTGGTGGACCATGCGCTGCATCAAAGCCAGCGCGGCCTCAGAACCGAGATGCCTGACGCGCTGGACGCCGCCCTGGTCGCACAGCGTCTCAAGGCGCGTCCAGGGCCACCTTCGCTCGCCACGTTGCGCCACCGGTTAAGCGTCATTGCGAAGCTGCATACGTCGCGGAACCTGCCGAATCCGTGTGCCGAACCGGCAGTGCGCGAACTGTTGGCAAAGACTCGCCGCGCCTATGCGAAACGCGGCGTTCGCGCGGCGAAAAAAGACGCACTGACGCGAGAACCGTTGCGCGCGATGCTGGCAACCTGCGACGAGTCCTTGCGCGGCAAGCGCGATCGCGCGCTGCTGCTGTTCGCCTGGGCGAGCGGCGGTCGCAGACGCTCCGAAGTCGTGCGTGCGACGTGCGAAAACGTGCGGCGCACAGGGCCCGACCACTACGTCTACACGCTGGCCTGGTCGAAGACGAATCAGCAGGGCGCAGACCTCCCCGAGAACGAAAAGCCGGTCACGGGGGCCGCTGCTGCAGCACTCTCGGATTGGCTGATGTCAGCCGGCATTGCGCAAGGTCCGATCTTTCGCCGCGTGCGGCGCGGCGGCCATCTGGGCGACCCCCTCTCGGAGGCCGCGGTGCGCGACATCGTGCGCGAGCGATGCGCGCTCGCCGGCCTCGACGGCAACTTCTCCGCGCACTCGCTACGCGCCGGCTTCGTCACCGAAGCCGCGCTTCAACAAGTCCCATTGGCCGAGACCATGTCGATGACGGGACACACCAGCGTGGCGACTGTCGTCGGCTACTTCCGGCGCTCAGACATGCAGCGCTCACGCGCCGCCGACCTGATGGGGACGGACAACCCGCCCGGCGTGCCCGATGAAACGCCCCGGGCGAAAGCCTGACGCCACCGCCCACGGCGAAGTGCCCCTGCCAATTCTGGGGGTAGCCGACATAAAGATGCATTTAAGTGATATCTTTTCCCGCACCGAGTGTATGCCATAGTGAATTGACGGCCTGCTGTGACTGCCACGGTTCCCCCTCCGAACACGCAAAGGTGCAGATCGACATGCCTAGCTCCACTGCCTCCCAATCCCGCCATCGCGCGCTCATGGAACGACTCGGTCTGCTCACGCCGATCGTTCAGGCCCCCATGGCGGGCACGTCCACGCCAGCGCTCGCCGCGATCGTCTCCAACGCCGGCGGGCTCGGCTCGATAGGCGTCGCCGCGATGAATGTCGAGGCCGCCCGCAAGTCCATTCAGGACACGCGTGCGCTGACCCGCAAGCCGTTCAACGTGAATGTGTTCTGTCACGCGCCCGCCACGCTCGACGCCGCGCGCGACGCCGCCTGGCTGGCCTATCTCGCCCCGGAGTTTGCGCGTTTCGACGCCGCACCGCCGGCTACGCTGAGCGAGATCTACAAGAGCTTTGTGGCCGACGACGCGATGTTCGCCATGTTGTTGGAAGAGCGTCCGGCGGTGGTCAGCTTCCACTTCGGGCTGCCACCGCAGGAAAAGATCGACGCGCTGCACGCCGCAGGCATCATGCTGTTCGCCTCGGCGACGAATCTGGCCGAAGCCAAGGCTGTCGAGGCGGCCGGGGTCGACGTCATCGTCGCGCAGGGGTATGAGGCAGGCGGTCACCGTGGCCGCTTCGAAGATCTTGGCGACCGTGTGCCGACCGACGACGAGCAACTGGGTACGCTGGCGCTCGTGCGCCTGATCGTCACGCACACATCGGTGCCGGTGATTGCCGCAGGCGGCATCATGGACGGCGCGGGTATCGCGGCAGTGCTTGCGCTCGGCGCGCAGGCGGCACAACTCGGCACCGCCTTCGTCGCCTGTCCGGAATCGGCGGCGGACGCCGCCTATCGCGAACGGCTGACCGGGCAGAATCCGCCGCGCACCGCCTTGATCCGCGCGATCTCCGGACGCCCGGCGCGCGGCTTTGTGAACCGTCTGTATGCGCTGGAGCAAACGGCGGACCGCCCGATGCTGCCCGCCTATCCCGTCACCTACGATGCGGGCAAGGCCCTCAACGCCGCAGCGAAAGCCAAGGGCAACAGCGACTACGCCGCGCAATGGGCCGGCCAGGCGGCGCCGCTCGCCCGCGCCATGCCCGCCGGCCAACTCATGGACGTGCTACGCGCGGAACTTCGCGAGACGATCGAAGCGCTGCGAGATCTGAGCGCCATGGGCTGAGCGCGGCGCAGCGAAGGCGGTCATCGACGCCAGTACATCGACGTCAGTACATCGACGTCAGTGACTGCCGCCCAGGTACGCGGCGCGCACCTTGTCGTCATTGCGCAGGTTCTCCGCCGGGCCGTGCACGGAAATGCGACCGTTCTCCAGCACGTAGCCATAGTCGGCCACGCCCAGCGCGGCTGCGGCGAACTGCTCCACGAGCAGCATCGTCACACCCTCCGACTTCAGATTGCTGATGATGCGAAAGACCTCGTCGACCAGAATCGGCGCCAGGCCCATCGACGGCTCGTCGAGCAGCACGATGTCCGGGCGCAGCATGACCGCCCGGGCCATGGCGAGCATTTGCTGCTCGCCTCCCGAAAGCGTACCGGCCAATTGATTGCGCCGCTCCTTGAGTCGCGGGAACAGATCCATGGCGCGGTCCAGATCGGCGGCGATATCGCCGCGCGGCCGGCTGCCCGTCAGGCGCGGGAATGCCCCCAGGCGCAGATTGTCCATCACCGTCATGGTGGCGAACACGCGTCGGCCTTCGGGCGAATGCGCCAGTCCAAGCTTCGCGATGCGATGCGAGTCCAGCCCGTCGATACGCTTGTCCCCGAGCGTGATTTCGCCGGAGGTCGGCTTGATCATGCCGGAGACTGCACGCATGGTGGTGGTCTTGCCCGCACCGTTCGACCCGATGAGCGTGATGACCTGACCGCTCGGCACGTCGATATCGATGCCGTGCAGCACCTGCACCTTGCCGTAGCCGGCTTGCAGATTACGAATGGAAAGCATAGTGGTTCCGTTTATCCGTCGTGGCTACGCGGCACACGGCGGCGTTCTCCGCGCCGTGTGCCGCGTGCGCGAATGTCGTCAGTGCGTCGTCGATGCGCCGCCCAGATACGCCTCGATCACCTTCGGATCGGCCTGAATCTGCGCCGGCAGACCTTCGGCGATCTTCTGTCCGAAGTCGAGCACGGAGACCGTCTGGCAGGTGCTCATCACCACGTCCATGTGGTGCTCGATCAGAATGACCGTGATGCCGTGGTCGCGAATCTTGCGAATGATCGCGAGCAGTTCCCGAATGTCGGGCGCCGTGAGGCCGGCAGCCGGCTCGTCGAGCAGCAGCAAACGCGGATCCAGCGCCAGCGCGCGCGCAATTTCCAGCAAGCGCTGTTTGCCGTACGGCAGGTTACGCGCCTCTTCGTCGGCAAGCGACGACAGTCCCACGAACTCCAGCAGTCGCATCGCGCGGGCACGCGCCCCCGCCTCCTCGCGCTTGTAACGCGGCAGACGCAGCGAGACATCGACCAACGTCGAATGGAACGTGTGATGCAAACCGACGAGCACATTCTCCAGCGCCGTCATTTCGCCGAACAGCTGCACGTTCTGGAACGTGCGTGCCACCCCGGAGAGCGCGATGTCCGCCGATGTGCGTCCGGCAATCGATTGGCCGGCGAACTCGATGCTGCCCGCCGTCGGCACGTAAATGCCGGTCAGCACGTTCATCATCGTGCTCTTGCCCGACCCGTTCGGGCCGATCAGCCCATGAATCGTGCCGCGCTTGACCGTAAGATCCACCTGATTGAGCGCCTTCAGGCCGTCGAATTGCATGAGCAACTGACGCACGTTCAGCAGTTCCTCAGGACCGCCCGCCGCTGCCGTCAGCACCGGGTCGCTGTCGCCGGCAACCGTCTCGTCGACCTGCGTGGCCGAGACGGTCGACGCGCGACGGCGATTCAGAATACGCGCGCGCACGAAGCCAATGATGCCGTCCGGCAGGTAGTACACGACGAACAGGATCATCAGGCCGAAGATCGTCAGACGCCAGTCCGTGATGTTGTCGCGCCACCAGGTCACCCCGGCCAGAGCGATCGTGCCGGCGATCGGCACGGCCGCCTTGGCAAGCGAGGTGCGCGCGCGTGCGATGGCCGTCACGGCCACGACCGTGGTCACGGCAGCGATGGCCGTGGCGACGATCCGGAAGGTACCGATGTCGTCGAGCAATTGCGGCAGCAGCACGACGATCGTCGCACCCAGCAACGCGCCGCTGCGCGTCTTGCGCCCGCCCATGATGACAGCCAGAAGGAACAGGATCGTCAGCTCGAAGTTATACGTATTCGGCGAGATGTACTGCTCCGAATACGCGTAGAGGCTACCCGCCAGGCCGGCAAAACCGGCGCTGATCACGAACGCGTATACCTTATAGCGGTACACCGACACGCCCATGCAGTCCGATGCCACGGGCGAATCGCGCAAGGCTTCGAAGGCGCGCCCAAGGTGCGACTTCAGAATCCGGTGGGCGACGACCATGCTCACCAGCAGCAACACGGCAACGAGCCAGTAGTACTCGTTCTCATCGATCGGGTGCCCGCCAATGAGCGGCTTCGTGAGCGTGATGCCCATCGGCCCGTCGGTCAGGAAGTCCATCTCGTTGATGAGAATCTGGATGATGGTGCCGAAGGCAAGCGTCACCATGGCCAGATACGGGCCGATCACGCGCAGCGCCGGTAATGCAAGCACGGCACCGAACGCCGCCGTGATGAGGATCGCGGCCGGAAGCGCCAGCCAGAGCGAGAGGCCGAGCTTGGTGAAGAACACACCCGCCACGTAGGCGCCAATGCCGAACAGGCCCGCATGGCCCAGCGACACCTGCCCGGTGTAACCCACGACGATATCCAGCCCGAAGAGCAGAATCGCGTAGATCATGATCGTCTCGATCATGTGGATGTAATAAGGATTGCCGATGGCCATCGGGAAGCCGAACAGCGCGACAATGCCCACGATGGCGGCGAGCTTCGTGGTCACTCGCAGGCCGCCGGCATCGCTGGCTCCGCGCACGGTAGAGGTCTGTGCGGTCATGGTTACACCTTCTTGATGGCGGTCTTGCCGAACAGGCCCGCCGGCTTCACGGCCAGCACAAGCAGCAGCAGCACGAGACCCGGCACGTCTTTGTAGCCGGTCGAAATGTAGAATGCGGTCGTTGTCTCGGCAATGCCGAGCAGCAGGCCGCCCACGAGCACGCCCATCCCGCTCGACAACCCGCCGATGATGGCCACGGCGAAAGCCTTGAGCCCGAGCACGGCCCCCATCGTGGCGCCGGTGAGCGTGAGCGGTGCAACGAGCACGCCCGCAAATGCGGCCGCCATGGACGACAGCGCGTACGAGAAGGTGATGACCAGGCTGGTGTTGATGCCCATGAGTCCGGCCGCGTCGCGGTCGTTGGCCGTGGCCACCACCGCCTTGCCGTAGATCGTGCGCCGGTTGAAGAACTCGACCGCCGCCATCATGAGCAGCGCGCCCACCACGACGAGCAGTTCCATCGGCAGCACGTTTGCGCCGAACAGGTGAATCGGCGACTCAGGCAGCGGCGACGGAAATTTGAGATCGTCGCGTCCCCACACGTTTTCCGCGACGTTACGAAAGATGATGCCCAGCGCAATGGTGGACATGATCCAGCCGAACTCCGACTTGATCCGCAACGCGGGCTTCACCCCGATGCGCTCGACCAATGCGCCTTGCATCAGACCGAACACGCAGACGATGGGGATCATCAGCCAATAGTTCAGCCCCAGGGTTTCGACCAGGGTAAGGCCGACCAGTGCGCCAAGCATGAGCGCTTCGCCCTGGCCGAAGTTCAGGGTGCCGGACGTCGCGAACGTCAGTTGGTAACCGAAGGCGATCACGGCGTAGATCATCCCCAGCGCGATGCCGCTGTAGATGAGTTGAATCAGGATGGTCATGCGGTCCTCTCTCGCGAGTGCGAGCCTACGAGCGATGCACGGGAGGCATTCAATGCGCGTGCCGCGCGCCGGTCCCGAGTGCCGGCGTCTGGCCCGGGTGGGCAGACGGCGCGCGCGCTGCGCCCGGACGCCCCGTTGCCAGGGACCCCGAACCCAAGCGGCACGCGCCGTCGTTCACCCGTCATGGCTGCGCAGCGCAACCAAAGTACAGTGCTGGGAGGCAGTGCAGCTTACTTCGCTGCCTTCTCACGCACCTTGCTGCCAGCCTTCAGGTCGGTGTCGTAGGCATACACGACGCGATCGCCCTTCACTTCACCCATCACCGGGATGTTCGCGCTGATAGCGTCGTGATCGTCATGCGTGAACGGATGATCGTAGGTCGTGACCACGCCGTCGACCGGGGTCTTCAGGTTCTCGAGCGCAGCACGTACCTTCGGGCCGTCCGTGGTGCCTGCCTGCTTGATGGCCGCGGCCAACAGGTAGATCGAGTCGTAGCCCTGCGCAGCCGACACTGCCGAGTCGATGCGATTGTTCTTCGGCTTGAACATGGCCAGATAAGCGTCGATGAAGGCCTTGCGCTTGGGCGTATTCGGTTCCTGAATGAACGTCTGGGGCATGCGAGCGCCCTCACCGTTCGCACCCGAGTTGTCGATGTAGTTCGCCATCGCGAGCGTCCAGCTACCGACCAGCGGCAGCTTCCAGCCGAGCTTGCCCATGCCGTTGGCGATCTGCGCCAGTTCCGGGCCGATACCGTACGTGAGGATGACGTCGGCGCCAGCCTGCTTGGCCTTGAGCAACTGGGCCGTCATGTCGACGTCCTTGATGTTGAACTTCTCTTCGGCGACCGGCTTGATGCCCTTGGCGGCGAGCGCCTTTTCCAGATCTTCGCGGCCGAGCTGACCGTAGTTGGTCGAGTCGGCGAGAATGGCGGGCTTCTTGAAGCCGCGACGGGTGATGGCCTCTTCCACGATCATCGGCGCCTGGATGCTGTCCTTGGCGGAGTTGCGGAAGACATAGTTATCGGGATACTTCGGCGCCTTGAACTGCTCGGTGATGACCGTGCCGGTCGCCACGTTGTTGAATACCGGAATCTTGGCGTCTTGATAGAAACGCTGCGAGGCCAGTGCAACGCCGGTGTTGATGAAACCGACGGTCGCGACCACGCGTTCCTTGTTGATCAGTTCCTGCGCGATCTGCACACCGCGTTCGTTTTTGGCTTCGTCGTCGCGCTCGACGAGCACGATCTGACGCCCGAGGACGCCACCGGCCTTGTTGATTTCCGACGCGGCCAGGCGCACGCCATCGCGCATGGAAACGCCCATCGACGATGAGCCGCCGGTATACGGACCGGACACGCCAATCTTGATCGGATCGGCCGCAACGGCCATCGAGGCGGATAGAGCGAACGCCACGGCGCCAGCCATGAGCTTGAATCGGAATTGCATAAAGGTCTCCTTCGGTGCGATGCGTTTCGGTATGACGCTTGTGTGCTTCAATTTCCTGATGTCGCAGGCCCTGCCGCAGAACGCGTGACTCGCGAGTAATCCTCCACCCGTCGCACCCCCCCGGTCTTGTATTTCGTGTCAGGGCGATACCGTAAAGCACGCTTCGAACGACCAACCTAGCGCGCCGATTATGTGTTCGCTGAGTTTCGCCCGCAAAGGCGGGAATACCCCTACCGGCACGCGGGTTTACGCGCCGTCATCGCGCATTGGCGCGGACTTCCAAGGTATTTGACGGCGCATGCCATGTACGGCGCATGTCCGGTTATCGACACGGACTGCCAAAGAGTTCGACTCGATGAGCGGGTCGTAAGGCAGGTGTAAGCGACGGCGGTTACCCGCCGGGTGCAATCACGTCGCGCGCGCCATTTCGCCCCATCGCGCTGACCAGTCCGGCCGTCTCCATCTGTTCGATGAGCCGGGCGGCGCGGTTGTAGCCGATGCGCAATTGCCGCTGGACCGCAGAAATCGACGCGCGACGCGAGCTCAGCACGAATGCCGCGGCTTCGTCGTAGAGCGGATCGGCCTCGGCATCGCCCGTCGTCTCGCCGAACAGATCGGCCACGGCGTCTCCCGGATCGCCCGCGAGAATCGCTTCGTCGTAGTCCGGTTCGCCATACTGCTGCCAGTGTCGGACGACGCGGTGCACCTCGTCGTCGGCAACGAAGGCCCCGTGCACCCGCTGGGGATAGCCCGTGCCCGGCGGCAGGAACAGCATGTCGCCCTGTCCCAGCAGCGATTCCGCGCCCATCTGATCGAGAATCGTGCGCGAATCGATCTTCGACGACACCTGAAATGCCACCCGCGTCGGAATATTCGCCTTGATGAGGCCGGTAATGACGTCGACCGAAGGACGTTGTGTCGCAAGAATCAGATGAATCCCTGCTGCGCGTGCCTTTTGCGCGAGCCGGGCGATCAGCTCTTCAATCTTCTTGCCCGCCACCATCATGAGATCGGCCAATTCGTCGATGACCACGACGATGAACGGCAGCCTCTCCAGCGGCTCCGGCGCGTCGGGCGTGAGCGAGAACGGATTGCTCACTTTCTCGCCCGCCGCGCGCGCGGCATCGATCTTCTCGTTGTAGCCGGCCAGATTGCGCACACCGAGCGCCGACATCAACCGGTAGCGCTTCTCCATCTCACCCACGCACCAGTTCAGGGCATGCGCGGCCAGCTTCATATCGGTCACCACGGGGGCGAGCAAATGGGGAATGCCGCCATAGACGGACAGCTCCAGCATCTTCGGATCGATCATGATGAGTCGCACGTCGTCCGGTGTTGCCTTGTAGAGCAGCGACAGGATCATGGCATTGACAGCCACCGACTTGCCCGAACCGGTCGTCCCCGCCACCAGCAGGTGGGGCGCACGCGCCAGGTCGGCGACGACGGGCTGGCCGGTGATGTCCTCGCCCATGGCGAGTGCGAGGTGCGAGCGATGGGTATCGAACGCCGGGGCCGTGAGGATTTCGGACAGGCGAATCATTTGCCGCTGCGCATTCGGCAGCTCCAGCCCCATGCAAGTCTTGCCGGGAATGGTCTCGACCACGCGGATTGACGTCACGCCCAGCGCACGCGCCAGATCCTTCACGAGACCGACTACCTGTGCGCCGCGCACACCCACCGCCGGCTCCACTTCGAAGCGCGTGATGACCGGGCCCGCCGACGCACCGACCACCGTCACAGGCACCTTGAATTCGGCCAGACGCTGCTCGATCAACTGGCTCACAGCGGCGAGCGCTTCGTCTGAGACCACGTTGGCGGTGTCCTGCGACGTCGCGGCCGACAGCAGATCCACCGACGGCAGATCGTAGTCGATGGCGACGCGCGGCGGTGCAAGCGCGTACGGCGTGTCGGCCGAGAAGGTGGCTGGGCGCGGCGTGACACCGGAAGACGCGCCGAACGGCGCGGGCGCGGAGAACGACCCAATGGTCGGCATGACGGCCACCGACGCAGGCGATCTTCCCGCCGACGCGAGCGACGCAGGTGATGCAGGTGATGCAGGTGCGGCCGATGCCGAGACTTCGTCGTCGTGCGCAAGAGATGTCCCATCAACGCGCGCCCAGGTGCCGTCGGCGCGCAAGACGTAGTGTGGCTTCGATAATGGCGCCGTCGCTTCGATGCCACCGGGAACACCGTCATGCGCCGTGTTTAGCATCGGTTCGAACGCGTCGATCGGCTCGGCCGATTCAACCTGTTGCGCGAGTCGAACCGGTTCAACGGGTCCAACCGCTTCAACGGGTTCAACCGCTTCAACCACGCCAACGGGCTCGTCAAGCGACGAATCGGTTGGCGCATCGACGGCTTCCACGCTCGCCAGGACATCCGCAAAGGCGAACGGGCGATGCGGCGCTGCGACCGCCGGGGTGGACGCCGCTCCCGATATTGCGGGTGTCGTAACGCGGGTGTCCACGCGCACGGCAGCGGATGGCGGTTCGACCGCCACGTCCCAAGCGGACGGCGCTTGCGCACCGGAGACAGGCGCGTGCGCATGCGCATTGGCGTTCATCGTCTCCGATGGCACGCGTTCCTGGCTCGGCGCAGCGCGTTCCTCTGGATCGTTGGCCGTCATCGAATGGGTCGGTACCCCCTCGGCAGCATTGCCAACATCGGGCGAGTGCGATGCAGTCCACTCACGCAAATCGCGAAGCAATGCTTGTGCTTCATCGCGCAACGCGGCCAGCGCCTCTACGCCCGCCTGCCCGGCGGCGTGAGCGGCCTCGCCCTCGGCAAGCATTTCAGCGGCCAGTCCCGACGGCAATGCGTCGACAGGCGGTACCCCGATCCCTGTCGTCGAGAGATCGACAGGCGAAAATTCGGAGAGTCCAGCCAGAAGTGGCGTCGCGGCGTCGGAAGCCGACCACGACGCGGCCCCACGGATCATCGGTACCGCTGCACTTGCACCTGCGGCAGCGGCGGGCGGCGTCATGACGTCGGCCGCACGGGTCGAGGCGGTCTGCGCAGCGCCATCAGTCTGCGGCCGCACGCCAGGCTGTGCACCACGCGGCGCAATATCCTCCAGCCCGAGTTGCGGCTTGCGAAAAGGGCTATGCACGATGGTGCCGCGCAGATGTGCCGGTGCGACGCCCACCGGACGACGATAGCCCGTCGCGCCTGGAATCGACGTCGAGTGCAGCGGATCGACGGGTGGACTCGGGGGCATCGGGGAATTCGGGGGCATCGGCGCATTGCGTGCCGTCTGCGCCGGTACGGTGCGCGTCTCTCGCGAGGTCAAGCCGGGCTCGGCACGCACGAACTCCGTCATCCGAAGCGTTTCGCCAGAACCCGTACCGCGCACATACGCGCCGGACGGCAAGCTGGGACGTACGGCCGTCGCAGACGCCTTCACGCTCGCCGCAGAGGCGATCGCGCCGGCGACTGCGGTACCGCCTCGGCCGGCCGAGGCGCCCTTTCCTACCGGGCGAACGCCGGCGCCATTCGCAAACGATGAAAACGACGCAAACGACGGCTCGGCACGCGGTGCGCCGCGAACCGTCAACGGCGGCGGCCGCATCGCATCGAGACGTGCGCGCTCCTCGTCGGACAACTTCCAGCGCGGCTGCGCCGCAAGACCGCGGCGGCGCGGCATTGGATCGTCCGTCAAGCTGCCGACGTTGTGATGCCCTTGGCCGAGCGTGGGTGCGAAGCGCCCGCCTCGCTCGCCCGCATCGAACGACGCGTGCGAAAGTCCCCGCGCCGGCTCGTGCCGCACGCTATCGAAACGTGACTCGTGAGCTGGAATTTCCTCGTCGTCGGACGATTTGCCGCGCGCGAGCATGCCCCACCAAGTGGTGCCGAAGACCAGGGGAAGGCAGAGAAGAAGGACGAAGCCAGCCACGCCCATCGCGAGCGTACCGCCCAGCGCGATGCTCAAGCCGTGGGAAAGAAATTGGCCGACGCGGCCACCCGCGGTGTTGCCGTCGCCGCCGGTCAGTGCCGCCAGCGTGGCGCTCGATATCATCGCGAGCGGCACACCGAACAGCATACGGAGCGTGCCGGGGCCGAAGATTCGAATCTCGCCGCCAAGCAGACCCCGCACGCCAGGCCAGCACAAGGCCAGCAACCAAAACGTCGACAGACCGAACCAGCCAAACCCCATAATCGCTCGTGCTTCAGGAAAACCCGGAGTGCGATTGTAGCAGGTCGATCAGCGCCCAGCGCCCTGCCGGCAAGGACTTTCGCGCGCCGGGACGCGCCGGCGCAGCGCTTCACGCTTGACCGTGCGTCCCCGTCGAACATACGGCTGGCGCCATGCCGATATCGCGGCGGTCGCGATCCGCGTCCGGCACCACCAGACTCAGGTTCCGGCGGCGCAATGCGCGCCAGTCGACCTTCTCGAAGATGTCGTCGCCCAACGCACTGGTGCTCGAAAGATTGTCGACGCGCACGCCACGCGCACGCAAGACGCCCGCCGCGTGACGGAACGACGGCTCGATCAGGTGGGTGAATTCGGCATCCAACCGCGTCGGCGCACGCGTTTGCGCCGTCTCGTAGAACCGGGGCGTGTGCGAGGCGTCCCGCAGATCGACGCCGTGGAGATACATCTGAGTGAAGCCGAGCCACGTCGCGACCTGCAGCGCAAAGTACGCCACCGTGCCACCATGGAAGAAGCCATTGTCAATGTCGAAGCTGAAACCCAGGCCGCCGTCCTCGCCATGGAAAGACGCGCTAGCCGCGACCCTTGGATTCGCGCGCAGCGCCTCGCTCGTACGGGCGGCTTCCATCCCCCGCTTGAAGATGTCGTCCACCAGATAGAACCGGCAGCCGAATGCCGACGCAGGGAACGTCTCCAGCAAACGTGCGAGCACGACCGGCGTGATGAACAACACCAGATCGCGCGCCACGATCCGGCGCGCCAGATCCGGCCGCTGCCGCACGAAACCCGCGTCGAGAATGCAGTAGAAATCGAATTTGACCGGCGCCAGGTCGGTCAGCGCAATGGCTCCGTTCACGCCCATGACGTGATGCATCGGCAGCGCGTCGTAATCAATCTCCGCAATCGACGGGCCGCTCGCAATGATGTGGCAAGGCAACCGGCGCAGCCGTTGCAATTCGGAACGTCGGGCGAGCGGCACATAACGGCCGCGCCATGTAAAGCGCTCGATGGCACCCCTTGCGTCGCGCTCAATGCTTGCGTGCGGCCACAACCGTTCGTTGTGCCGCCACTTCGCCGTATGGCTATAGCGATACACGAGCTTGAGAAGTGTCGAAATCATTGTCGTTGTTCTGGTTAGGTCACCTGGCCGCGCCGCACGCATCTCGTGGATGTGTACGGTCCTAACCCCCGTAGCTTATCGCTTGACTGTCGCTTGACTGTCGTTTGACTATCGCGTGTCTATCGTTTGTCGAGCACCGGTAAGCCGCCTCGAAATCCGCGCCTCACCCCACCGCGCTTCACCCCAAAATGCGGAAACGGTCCGCCGGTGCATGGAGACTTGGCTCCATCACGTCGATGCACAAATTCTGCCACCCTGGCTTCGCCCGGGACAACATTTATTCCCGCTGGAATTCTTACGTCGAGTTACGCTCCAACGACCTTCCGAGCGAAGGGGCTTGACACCGAAATGCCCGATTCATGCGGGTTTTCGGTGTATCACGCTCAGCGAACCATGGCGTTCCGGCGCATTTGCGTGAAACGCACCATTGCACAAAGCAGTGCCAATCCGCCGGGGCAGCGCGACGGTCGACGCCGCTTGCATCAAGCCATTTGCGCGCAACGCAAACGCCCCCCCGTGGATCGAATCAGTGCAACACCGCGCTGTCGCTTTGGCGCGGGTAGAAGGCCTGCCCCAACTCAGCCAGCAACAACGCCAGTTGCGGGTCGCGAACGAAACTGGCCGCCGAGTCGGCCGCCAGAATGGCCTCGGGCGTCTGCGGACGCGCAATCAGGAAGCCTTGTACATAGTCGACGCCCAACTCCGACAACGCTTCGAGCGTTGCCGCGTCTTCCACCCACTCCGCGACGCTGCGAATCCCCAGATTCTTCGCCAGCGCCACAATCGCCTCGACGATCGCCAGATTGGCCGGGTGCGCCGCCATGCTTTGCACAAACGCACCGTCAATCTTGATGGCGTCGACCGCCAGATCCTTCAGGTAGGAAAACGAACTGAAGCCCGCCCCGAAATCGTCGAGCGCGATGCGCCCGCCCAATTGGTGAATCCGGTCGACAAAACGACGCGTATTGTCGAGATCGTGCAGCGCCACGGTTTCCGTGATCTCGATGCACAGCAGGCCGACGGCGCGCTCATGGGCCGCCAGCGACGCAAAGATATCCCGCACGAAGTGCTCGTCGTTGAGCGACGCCCCCGAGAGGTTCACGCACACGAACCGGGTTTTCACGAGACGATCGCGGTTCGCGTCGATCCAGGCGAGCGTGTTCGTGAGCACCCATTTATCGATCATGCCGATGCTGCCGTTCTCCTCTGCCGCGCTGATTACGCGCGAAGCCGGCACGATGTTGCCGTCCGAATCGCGCATGCGCAGCAGCACCTCGAAGTTGAGCGACTCACCAGGAGACGCCATCTCCATGATCGGCTGCATCTCAAGAAACAGCGTGTTGGGTGTGAGTCCGGCGTCGAGCGCGTCGATCAAACGCAATTCGGCCAGCCGCTCACGGAATGCCGCCGCCCCGCGCTCGTAGACGACCAGTTCGCGGCGTCCCTTCTTGGCTTCGCGACAGGCGCGGTCGGCCGACGAGATCGCGTCGGGCACGCGCATGTCGGTCGTCAGCTCGATCACTCCGGCCGATGCACGCACCTGGAACGCGCGCTCCCCGATCTGATAAGGCTCCCCGGCAATTGCGTCGACCAGACGGCGCGTCACGGCAGCCGCCTCCTTGATCGTCGCATCGCGAAAGACCACGATGAACTCGTCGCCCCCGGTGCGCCCAACGCTCTGATCCGCCGACAGACGCGCGCGCATCCGGTCGCATGCCTGACGCAGCACTTCGTCGCCCGCCGCATGACCGAAGAGATCGTTCACGAGCTTGAACCGATCGAGATCGAGATAGGCCAGCGCCGCCGGTCGAGTATCGGAGAGCGTTCGGATTGCTTCGCCGAGCGACTTCTCGATGCCGCGCCGGTTCGATACGCCGGTGAGCGGGTCGTTCTCCGCCAGATAGCGCAGTTGCTCCATGGTGCGAGCGCGTTCGGTGATGTCCTGCAACGAACCTTCGATGCGCCCAGCGGAGAAGATCGCCTTGACGAGATAACGGCTGGTGCGGCCGTCGTCGCGCGGCAGCGACAGAATCTCGAGTTCCGATTCGTCGCTATGCTGGGCGACATCGAGCAACATACGCCACGTGCTCTGACCGAAAAACTGATCCCAGCGATAGGTGAGTCCTTCGGTATTGGGAATGCCGAGCATGGTGTGCAACGCCGCGTTGCCCCGGACGAAGACGCCCTGGTCGTTGAGCGTGAACAGGCCGACGGGCGTCACGTCATACGCGTTGCGAAGCTCCATCTGCGCCTGGAGCTTGCCCTGATGCTCGGCACGCATCTGCTCGGCAATGGCCAGTGCCGCCATCAGGCTGGAGAACAGAGCCGCCGTCACGCTGTTCAGCGCGGACGAGAGCGCACGCGCGTTGAACGCGGCGGCGATCACTTCGGAAAACGTGGCAAACAGAACGATGGCCAGCGATGCGCTATACCACATGGCCACGCGCGAGCGCGTCAGCACCAGAATACGGGTGAGCAGCGCCAGCACGATCACAATGCCCAGCGCGGCGACAGTCCACAGCACGGGAATGAAATGCGCATACGGCAACGCAATCGCCGCGCAGCACAGCACTACACCGGCCCATTGCAGCACCATCACCATCCAGCGCAAGCCCACGCGGAGCAGTTCGCGCTTGAAGAGCTGCGTGAACAGTGAATAGGTCAGCACGTAGTAAATGGCGAACGTCGCCTTGCGCACCAGGGCGTCCCAGTCGGTCGGGATGGTGCGTTCAAGCCATTGCGTGTCCGCGCCGAGCGAGTTTGCCGCGAGCCGAAGATTGCCGATCAACCATGCCGCAAACAGAACGTAGAGCCATTCCTTATTGATGATGGCGGTGACGAGCACGAATGCCGAGAGCGTCAACAGGCCGCCTTCGAGCAGGCCGTTGCTGCGGTGGAACTCCCGCTCGGAGATGCGCAGCTCAGACGCCGGCCAGGCGACCAGCGTCAGATGTGCCGGCCCGGAAAACGTGGCCTCGCACAGGAGCGTCACCGGTGCGACGAGGTGTCCGAGATCGATCGCGAAGCCGGCTTTGGACACGCGGATCGCCCCGCTGACCGCGCCGCGGTCCGCGCGCCCGATGGCCGGGGCGTCAGGATTTCGCCAGCAGGCGAGCGTTTGCGCGTGACGCGAGGGGAATTCGATGACCGTATGCTGCGCTTCGCCCACGGGGGGCACACTCACACGGAACCACACGGGCGCTTCGGACAGATGCGTGCTGAACTGATGAACAGCAGTCGCACGCTCGAGCGAGCCCTGTACCATCGGTGGGCCGAACGTGACAGGAAGGTCGCCTTGCGCCTGAAAGGTCAATGGCGTAGCGCCGCGCACGGCGTACTGGCTCTCCTGAAACACCAACACGATGCCCGAGAGCAGCATGATGGCCGCAGGAACGGCGTATAAAGAAATAGTGCGAAATAGCTCGTCGAGCCTCGCGGTGACGCGCCAACGGCGCCGCGTGCCGGTGAGTCCGGTCAACTCATCGGCGAAATCGTTCGTATTTCGGCTGTGATCGTCACGCTCGTTGCCGAGTTCCCCCGCCATATGAGTCTTAAGCCCTTATCTCGTTGACCACCCCCGCCTGAATCGCCGGGCAAGGCTCGCGTCGCGGCTCGCCTTGCCGGCCGGGCCGGCCCCGTCCCGTGCGGCCTTCTCTCGGGCCGTCACGGGCAGGGATCTCTCGCCCGACTTGCTCGTTATCGCCGCCGCCGCAAAAAGCCAATGCCGCGCACGACGGGATAACGTTAGTTCGATTAACGGCATTACACCGCCAGGCTGTAGCCTGATGCTACGCATCGTACCTCGTCGGCAGCAAAAGATAAATCCCGCAAATGCGCGCCAACACTGGCTTCGCCCGACGAAACACGTCCGCCCGCCTCCATCTCCGGCTCACCCAGACGCAGGTCGGGGTGATGCGTGAGGCACATATAGGCGAACAGCGGATGCCCGGCCGCCTGCCAGCGCGTGCGCGCCTGCGCCACGTTGAGCGCCAGCACCCGGTGCCCGATGCCGCCGACGTGCGCCATCGGGATCAAGCCTTGCGACGGAAAAACATCGGTAAACATCAGCGCTTCGTACTGCCGATGCAACGGCGGACGCGCCGTGATCACCATCCAGTCGATGCCCGAAAGCAGGCAATACTGATAGAACGCCTTGAAGAGCGCCGTCTTGACGACGCGCCCCACCGGCCCGGCCACCACGCCCAACCGCGTTGCCTCCGCCAACGCCGCGCTGTCGAGCCATTCCGGCAACGGTGCCGAATCCTCGAGATGCAACGGATGGTAACGATTGGTCTGAATACGCATCGTGCCGAGCACCGCACCGTCGAGCCGTGCACGCGCCACGAGCACGATCGCGCCCGGCTCGCGGTCACTCGTCTCCGGCTCACTCAACGTGGCAGCCAGATCGGGGAGATGGCGCCCGTACGCGGCCTGACGCATGGCCACCGCGTCGCGCAACGCCCCCTCGTCGCGCGCGATCGTGACGACGAAAGGCAGCCGCTCTTCACGCATCGCCGTGAGATCGGTGAGCGTCGAACGTGCTGCGTCCGGCAATTCCGCCGGACGAGGATTGCCCGACAAACGCTCGGCGTTGGTGATGGAAAGGACATCCGAAGCTTGTGAAAGATCAAACATGAGTGACACTCCTTAAGATCAAAAAAGGGACGGGTGCCATGCACAGGCGATCTTGCCGATGCATCGCACCATTCCTTTCTTGATCCGCAAAGGCGAAGTGTCAAGTGCTTATTTTCCTTGGTTTTTTTCAGACTTTTTCGGACATCCCACCCACGCCCGGCCGGTGAGTGGATAAACCGCCCTGGAACCCCCGTCGCACCGTGCGAAACCGTCCACCCGCCGATAAGTACGCCTGACGGTCCCTCCCGGGTGTCACCTATTTGCGACAGTTGCCGCTCCATGATTGACTCTGGCAAAATCGTAAACCTGTTTACTAGTTGATCGCGACGAGGCGGCCCGACGGCTTGCGCCACGTCGGCTAAATCATGTCGAAAATCGATTGGTCATCTCGTTTTGGCACGCTGGTGCACGACGTCGCGCGCGTCTATTCGCGACTGTTCGACCGGCGTGCCCGTGGCAACTTCGACCTCACGCGCGCGCAATGCCGCGTGCTGGTCATGCTTAACCGCTACGGGGTGCAGACACAGGCGGAACTGGCCGAACGCATGGAGCTGACGCCGATGGCGCTCGTCAGACTGTTGGAGCGGCTCACGGAAAAGGGGCTTGTGCGGCGTGAGCGCGACTCGAACGACAAGCGCGCATACCTGCTCCACCTGACCGACGCCTCGGCGGCGAAGATCGACACGATCGTCGCCTTCGCCAATGTGAGCGAGCGCGAAGCCCTGGCCGACCTCACACCGGCCGAGCGTGCGGAACTGTCCCGGCGGCTGGGCAAGGTGCTGGCGAGCCTGACGCGTGCGCAAGCCGAATGTCCACCGCCAGCGCGCCACACCGAGGAAACGGCGCCGGAGTAGTTCGCCGGTGTCGGACATCGGCGCAAGCCACAACGCGGAGCGACGGGCCCATGCATCGCACCGACATCACGACAAGTACCACGATCTCTCAGAGGCATTACTGTGTCATCCCTCGAAACGACGGGCGATTCGGGCAAGCATCGCGCGCTGGTCAGCGTGTCTGTCATGCTCGCCACGGTGCTGCAAACCCTCGACAGCACCATTGCCAACGTTGCGCTGCCTCATATGCAGGGCAGTCTGGCCGCCTCGCAAGACTCGATTACCTGGGTGTTGACGTCCTATATCGTGGCGGCGGCCATCGCGACACCGCTCACGGGCACGCTCTGCGCGCGCTTCGGGCGCCGTCGCGTCTTCCTTTGGTCCGTGGCTGGCTTCACGATGGCATCGGCCTTGTGCGGCATGGCGCAATCGCTCACGGAAATCGTGGCGGCCCGCCTGTTCCAGGGCATTTGCGGCGCGGCGCTCGTCCCGCTGTCGCAAGCCACCATGCTCGACATCAACCCACCCCACAAGCACGGCTCGGCGATGGCGATCTTCGGCATGGGGGTGATGGTCGGCCCGATTCTCGGCCCCTCGCTGGGCGGCTGGCTCACCGATAGCTACAACTGGCGCTGGGTGTTTTACATCAACCTGCCCATCGGCCTGATCGCGTTCCTCGGCATTGCCGCCTATCTGAGAGAGCCGCCGGAACAGAAAGCCGGAAAGTTCGACGTGCTGGGCTTTGTCACCCTGAGTCTGGCCATCGGCCTGCTGCAGTTACTGCTCGACCGGGGCGAACAACAGGATTGGCTGAACTCCACGGAGATCTGGCTCGAAATGCTCGGCGCCATCGTGTGCTTCGCGTACTTCGTCGTTCATACATGGACGGCCGGCGAGCATTCGTTCTTCGACCGCGCGTTGCTGCGGGACCGGAACTTCAACACGGGCATCGTCTATATCTTCGTGGTCGGCATTATTCTTTACGCCACCCGCGCGCTGCTCCCGCCGATGCTGCAAAATCTGTTCGGCTACCCCGCGATCCTCACCGGGCTGGTGACAGCGCCTTCCGGTGCCGGGACAATGGCGGCCATGCTGATCGTCGGGCGGCTGGTCGGCAAGGTGGACGTACGCTACCTGCTCGGCCTCGGCTTCGCGCTGACCGCCTATTCGCTTTTCCTGATGGCCGGGTACTCGCTCACGCTGCGTCCGACCGACATCGTTTGGCCGGGTGTCATTCAGGGCTTCGGTCTCGGCTTCGTCTTCGTGCCGCTCACCACGGTCACGTTTGCCACGCTCCCCGGCGCGCTACGTGCCGACGGCGCAGCCATCTATAGCCTGTCGCGCAACATCGGCAGCAGTATCGGCATTTCGGTCGTGCAAACGCTGCTCACACAGAACACGCAAGTCAATCATGCGGTGCTCTCCGAGCACATCACGCCATTCACGCAAGGTGTTGAGACTTACGTGCAGACGTACGGTGCTGCGGCAATGGCAGCCCTCAATGCGGAAGTCACGCGCCAGGCCGCGATGATCGCGTATCTCGACGACTTCCGGCTGATGCTGTTGCTCACGCTCATGGTCATGCCGCTGTTGCTCTTTATCCGGCTCAAGAAGAAGCGCCCAGGCGAGGTCGACGCGCCGGTGCATGTGGCGGCCGATTGACGGCAGATTGACGGCAGATTGACGGCCGACGGCCCGACATGCCAGCCCTCCACCGCCGCTCCCCCATGCCGTCGGCTGCTGGCCAATGCGTCAACCGCCTGACGCGATTCGCAGTGGCGCGGGCTCGGCGGCCGGCATGGCCGTCTCCGGGGTGTAACGCACGCAGCGATTCCGACCGGCGGCCTTGGCCTGATACAGCGCGCGGTCGGCGCGTTGCACGAGCGACGACAGCTCGCCGCGCGAGCGCTCCTCGCAGGCGATGCCGATGCTCACCGTCGCGCCCACTGGCTCGCCCTGCACTATGCGGCCTGCCTGCGCGAAGGCTTCGCGCACGCGCTCAGCGATCGACTGCGCCTCGGGCGCGCCGACCCCCGGCAGAAACAGCGCAAACTCCTCACCGCCATAGCGCCCGAAAATATCGTCCGAGCGCAGTTGCTGCGACGCCGTGCGGGCAAACAACAGCAGCACCGTGTCGCCGAACGGATGCCCGTACGTATCGTTGATGCGTTTGAAATGATCCAGATCGAGTAGCAGCAAGGCCACCGGTGCGCGTACTACGCCGTGACGACGCAGTTGCTCGCGCGCAAGCCGAATGAACTCGGGGCGGTTGAACGTCTGGGTCAGGCCGTCGCGCGTCGCCGCGCGGTGGAGCGCGATTTCCGAGCGCTCCTTGCCTAGCGAGACCATCAGGAAGCTCGCGACGACGATCAGCACCAGCATTTCCGTCGTCGCGACCTCGGGACCGAACCCCACCATAAATCGTGGATCGTCCGGTCCGAGCCACACCAGCGCCACCGCGCGGGCCGTGTAAAACGATCCGTGCAGCACGGCAACGACCGTCAGCACGATACTGCTCGGCAGCCTCGATCCCGACGCCTGCCAGAATTCCTTGGCCGCAAGCAGGCTGTAGAGCGCAAGCAGCGCGAAAAATAGAACGCCGCCACTCCACGCGTCCAGCGGGCGGGCGAACAACCACGTTCCCCACAGCAGCACGGCCGGACCGCCGAATACCGCGACCCATTGCACGCTGCGCGCATGAAAGCGCCGCGCACCGCTCCACACCATGGCGAAGGCCAGCGTTGCCACGGCATTGCCCAGCGGATAGAGCACCGCGAGCCTGGGGCCGCGGGCGGCGAGCAGATAGAGAATGGGAGGGAATGTGGCGAGCAGAAAAGCCAGACTCCACCAGCGCGGAGATTCCGATTCGTCACGGCGCAGCGCGTCGAGCATGAACAGAATGCCTGTCGCAATGCTCAACAGAAAGGTCACGAACTGCAGCGTCGGCAGATCCAACGCCGGCAACGACAAACCAAGAGCCATGGCTCCGTCCCCCGTACGCGTCGCGAGTCCACGGGCAGACTCGCCCGGAACGCGATGCGCAGTTTGAAGTACGGGGATTGAAAGGCTGTCTGAGAGAGCAGCGGTTCGCTATGCGGGACGGAAAGTCCAACAGCGGCTTGCGCGCCTTATGTGGCGCACCGTCTGGCCGCCCCGGTCCGGCCATCGGTATTTCTCAGGAATGCCCGGCACTACGTGCCCGAGCGCGCACCGTCTTGCTGCACGCAGGTTTGCGTGCCACGATGCGCGATGCCGGAATTCCCGGAATTTAGCGCTGCTCCATACCCATGCGGCGGGATTCTAACACGCCATTTTGAGAGGTCATGGCGCCAGCGCCCCTCCCGAAAATGACAGGGCAAGCGGCGTCACATTTCCTGCCGACGCCGAGCCGACAACGCGCCGGCGGTCTGGATCACAAGATCGGCGAAGCGCCGCTCGTCGCGCTCGGCATTCCAGCGCACACGGGGGACGGCGATGTTGATAGCCCCGATGGCCCTCCCGTCCTGATTCACCACGGCCGCCGCCGTCGAAATATCGCCCATGAAGAACTCGTCCTCCGTGTGCGCATAACCCTGCTTGCGAATACGGGTGAGCCGCTCCTTGATCTTGCGCGGTTGCGCCACGGTGGCGGGCGTGAACTGCACGAGATTCGTCCGCGCGAGCAGGTCGTCGACCTCGGCCTCGTCGAGCGTGGCGAGCATCGCCAGCCCCGGCGACGTGCAATAGGCAGGCAGTCGCGAGCCGACAATCACGTTCGCATTGAACACGCTGCGACTCACGATACGCAGCACGAAAACAATGTCCGTGTCGAGGCGCACCGTCAGGTTCGTCGCCTCCTCCGTTTCTGCCGCCAATTGCTGTAGATACGGTGCGGCGCGACTGACCAGCTCGTTCGAGACAAGGTAGTGATAGGTGAAATCCAGCAGCTTCGGCGAGAGTTCGTACTTCTTGCTCTGCGGATCCTTGAGCAAGTAGCCCAACGCCGAGAGCGTAAAGGTGAAGCGCTGCGCCGCGCTGATGTCGAAGCCCGTGGCCGCCGCGATCTCGGAAAGCGAAAGATGGCGCTTCGAGCCGTCGAACGCGGTCAGCACCTTCATCGCCTTTTCTACCGACTGAACGTAAAGCGTCGATTCGGCCGACGTGGCAAGCGCGGTTGCCGCGTCGGCGGCAGCCGCCGCTTTGGCTCGGGTACTAGGTGTTTTGGTGGTGGCCACGATCGTTATGGAATGGGGCAGACGGAGGTTGATTATCTCATAAAAATAACAATATATCTTATGCCGATAACAATGGCGGCACCCGTCCCTTCAGACATCGGCGCGCTCACCTGGCCCGCACCGGTCACTTCGTCATCGACATCGCCCACGCCCCACCGGTATCGCGCGAGAGCAAATGCTTGCGAATGCGCTCCGACGGGGTCGTCTCGAAATGTCCGGTCGCGCGATAGTAGCGCGGCCGCTGGTAACTGGCGAGCTTGTCGGCAGCCCATTGCGCAAGCACCGGCCAGTCGACAGTCTGGCCGTCGCGAAATTGTACGTACAGCATCACGTCCTGCTCGCCGATGTCGCTCGCCACACCGATAGCCGCGCACGCCGCCACTGCCGGGTGCCGCGCGAACACGCGCTCGATCTCCCACGCGGATACGTTCTCGCCGCGCACCCGCATGCTGTCCGTGCGGCGGCCAATGAAGATCAGGCTTCCGTCAGCGTTGCGCCGCGCGCTATCGCCTGTGAACAGCTTGCCGTCGCGCAACGCCTTCGAGGTGGCCTCGGGATTGTCGAGGTAGCCGGGCAAGAACACCCCGTCCACCTCGCTCGACAGGGCGATCTCCCCCGGTTCGCCGTCGGCCACCGGTTGCCCGGCATCGTCGAGCAGTTCGAGCGTGAGCCACGGCAATGCGTGGCCGATGGCGCCCGGCATGTTCGCGTCGTTGAGCGTGGCGAAGCTCGAGCACTCCGTCATGCCGTAGCACTCCCGCAACGTGCATTGCAAGCGCGCTTGCGTGGCCTGCCATGCGCTTGCGGACACGCCTGCACCCCAAGCCACGCGCAGGGAGTTCTGCGCCGGTTGTGCCTCGCGTGGCAGTTGCATGAGGATGTCGAGGATACCGCCGAGATAATGCAGATGCGTTGCCTGCGCGGCCGCGCATTGCTGCCAGAAGCGGCTGGCCGAAAATCGCTCCACCACATGCATCTCGACATCGGCCAGGAACGGCAGCAACAGCATTTGTGCGCCGCCGATATGGCATAACGGTTCCCACAGGAACAATCGGTCGCCATCGTGCGCATCGGCCACGCGCAGCGCAGCCTCACTGGCAATGCGCATCATGCGGTGCGTGAACAACACGCCCTTGGGCGCGCCGGTCGTGCCCGACGTGTAGATGATGCACAGCACCGAGGCGGGCGTGACCTGCGCCGCCAGCGGCTTGGCGCCGGCGTAAGCGTCGGCTTGTGCCGTCACCTCGGCCAGCAGGCAACGCACGACGCGCGTCCCGTGATGATCCGGCTGCCGCGCCGCAAGCGCCACACCGGCGTCCAGCACCTCGGCGAAGGCGGGTTCCGCAATGAGCAGCTTCGGCTTGGCATGGCCGAGCAGATACTCGATCCCATCGCCCTTCAGACGCGTGTTGACCGGCACCCACACCAGTCCGGACAGCATGAGGGCGTAGATCAAAGCCACCTGCGCCGCGCTGTTACCCAGCATGACGGCGACCCGGTCACCCGGCACAAGCCCCTGCGCCGCGAACCACGCTTGAAAGGCCCCTACGCGCGCCGCCATCCGGGCACGGTCGATGGCTTCGCCTTCAAACACGACGACCGGCTTGGCCGACGTGCCGTGAAGACCCGCCATCAACAACGGCACGACATCGAGCCGGTCGCCCTCGGCTCGCTGGGGAAAGTACTTCGTGTAAGGATGTGACGCGCAAAGCGACTGCGCATTCACCGGCGCAACTCGGGCAACGTTGAACATGGACATTCGGAATTCCGCTGATATCAATAGCGCTTGCGTTTGAAAATCGAAGACAGCCAGACGATGAACACCATCAGGAACACCAGCGAGGTCGCCACCGCAGCCAGCGTCGGGGTGACGGCCAGTTGGATGTCGTCCCACATCTGCTTGGGCAGCGTGGTGTTGATACCGCCGGACACGAAGATGGCGATCGTCAGATCGTCGAACGACACGATGAAGGCGAACAGAAATGCCGAACCCAGGCTCGCCGCCAGCAACGGCAGCAGTACGGTGCGCACACGGGTGAAGGCCGACGCGCCAAGCATCTTGGCCGCATCGTCGAGCCGCCAGTCGAAGCGCTTGAAGCTCGCCGAGAGCGTGACCACGACATAAGGAATCGCGAGCACCGTGTGACCGATCACGAGGCCGGCGTTCGTGCCCGCGAGTCCCCAGCGCGCAAACAGATACAGCAGCCCGACGGCGACGACGATGCGTGGCACGATCAACGGCGCGATGAACACGGCGAACAGCGGCTTGCGCCAGCGCGAGGGCAGCCGCACGAGCGCCAGGCTCGCACCGAAACCGAGCACCAGCGCGAGCGCGGCGGTTGCGAAGCCCACACCGAGCGAGCGCAACAAGGCCGCCTGCCACACGCTCGACTCGATGAACGCCACGAACCATTTCATCGTGAAGAGTTCCGGCGGGAAGGCCACGAAGGACTGCTTGGTAAAGGCCAGCGGCACCACGAACGCAATCGGCAGCACCAGGGCGAACACGACCGCGCACGCGTAGGCTTTGAGACCGAAGCCCGCCGCCGCGCGCTCGCGCCCTCGCGATGGGGAGCACTTGCCCGCGAGTCGTCCAATGGCGATGAGCGCCGGCAACACGCGCCCGCCTGTGCCGGCGCGTCGCTCAGGCGACTCGCCGGCGAGCGACGAAAGCCCCACGACCCGATCGTAGATGAAGAACACGACGATCGAGCACAGCAGCAACACGCTCGAGAGCGCACCGGCAAAGCGCAGATCGAACAAGTCCAGCACCGACGAGATGACGAGCTGCGCGACCATCGTTTCGCGCGGCGAGCCGAGCAGCGCGGGCACGATGAAAAAGCCCAGGCTGGTGATGAAGACCAGCAGCCCGGCCGCCGCCGCCCCCGCCCCTGACAGCGGGAGAAAGACCGTGAAGAAGCCCGTCGCCCGATCGGCCCCGAGCGTCTGCGCCGCCTGCACGAGTTGCATGTTGATGCCGCGCATGATCGGCAACATGGTCATGACGGCGAGCGGCAGCATCGCGTGCACCATGCCGATCAGCACCCCCGTGAGCGACGGCGCCAGCGTGCCCGCATTGTCGAGCAGTCCCAGATGCGTGGCGACCACCGTCAGCAGGCCAGTCTTGGAGAGGAGCAGCATCCACGCGTAGGTCTTGACGAGATAGCTGGTCCAGAAAGGCAGCACAATCCACAGGAGCCAGCGCTCGCGTGAGCGCGCCGACAACCGGGCGAGCAGGTACGCGACCGGATAGCCCAGCACAACGCAGAGTGCGGCGGTGAGGAATGCTATCCAGAACGTCGTGGCCAGCACTTTGACGTACACGTCTGAGTGCGTCATGCGGGCGAACTGCGCGACGGAGAGCACGCCGTCGGCGTTGTAGAGACCGCCCTGCAAGATCTCCACGACCGGCACGATGAAGAACACGGCGAGAAACAACAACGCGGGCACGGCCGGCAACCACCGCGCCATATGCCGCGGCCAGGCAATACGAGGCCCCGCCTGAGGCAGGCGTTGAACAAGCCACATGACAATGACTCCTGAAACGAATGACGTGGGCGTTGAGTGGAATCGCTGGAATCGCTCAGCGCGTGAGCAGCGTTGCGCGGCCGTGATCCCAGGCCAGCCCGACACGCTCGCCGACGCGCGGCGTGAGCTCGCGCGGGCAACGCACGGTGAAGTCCGCGCCGTCGTCGCCCTCAGCGCCCTGGTTCAACGAGACAATGGCGCGGGTGTCCGCTCCCAGAAACACGACTTCGCGAATCGTGCCCGCGAGTGCGCCGTCGTCGGGCGACGTCAGACGCGCCGCCTCCGGGCGCACCAGCAGACTGGCCGCCCCGGCGGCGGGCACGTCGGCCCCCGGGCCAATCGGCACCCGCCGGTTGCCCACGCGCAGCGCGATACGGCCGTCGTCCGTGCGCTCGACCACGCCGTCCAGCAAATTGGAATGGCCGAGGAAATCCGCGGCAAAACGCGTCGCCGGGCGGTCATACAACTGCGACGGCGTACCGATCTGCTCGATGCGCGCCTGATTCATCAGGCAGATCCGGTCGGAGAGCGTGAGCGCCTCGTCCTGATCGTGTGTGACATAGATGAAGGTCGCCCCCAACTCCTGGTGCAGCCGACGAATTTCCAGTTGCATATGTTCGCGTAACTTCTTGTCGAGCGCGCCGAGCGGTTCGTCGAGCAGGATGATCGAGGGGCGAAACGCGAAGCACCGCGCGAGCGCAATGCGTTGCTGTTGCCCGCCCGACAGCTCCGATGGCAACCGCTGGGCGAAGGACTGCATCTTGACCATCGCGAGCGCAGCGTCGACCGCCGGTCCCAGTGCTGCGCGGGGCAGCTTGCGCATGCGCAGGCCATACGCCACGTTTTCCCAAACGGTCATGTGCGGGAAAAGCGCGTAGCTCTGGAACACCATCCCGATGCCGCGCTTGCCTGGCGCGTCGTGGGTGGCGTCGCGCCCGTCGATGAGCAGCTGCCCGGCGCTGGGCTCGACCAACCCCGCGATCATCTGCAACAACGTGGTCTTGCCCGAGCCGGACGGCCCGAGCAAGGTGAGAAACTCTCCCGCCGCGACCCGCAGGTCGGTCGGCAGAAGCGCGGGGGTCTCGCGATACGTCTTGGCAAGACCGATGGTTTCCAGTTTGGTGCTCATGTTCGTCTCATCCTGCTCGGTGGCCTCTGTCGACTTACGACAACAGCCATGCATTGAACCGCTCGGTGGCCTTCGTGCGGTTCTCGGCCCACCACTGCGGACTCGGCAGACGCATACCCTTCAGATTGGCCGGGGCCGTGGGCAACAGCGGCGCGCGGTCCTTCGCAATGCCATCGAACGCTTTGAGGTTGGTCGGGCCATACGCGAGATCCTGGGTAATGAGCGCCTGACGCGCCGGGTCGCCACAGAAGCGCACGAATTGCCGTGCGAAATCGGCGCGCGGCGTGCCCTTCGGAATGCCCCACCCTTCGATGGAATACAGTCCTTGATTCCAGACGATCTTCACCGGCGCCTTGTTGTCGATGGCCGCCTGCGCGCGGCCGTTCCATGTCGACATCATGTCGACATCGCCGTTCTGAATCGCCTGCATGGCCTGCGCGCCGGAAGTCCACCAAAGGTCGATGTGCGGCTTGATCCTGTCGAGCGACTTGAACGCTCGGTCGAGATCGAGCGGATACAGCTTGTCGATGGGAACACCGTCGGCCATGAGCGCCTGCTCGAGCGTGTCGAGCGGGCTGCGGCGCAGCGAGCGGCGCCCGGGAAAGCGCTTCACGTCCCAGAAGTCGGCCCATGTCTGCGGCGCGGCCTTCGGGAACTTGTCGGTACGGTAGGCCAGCACGGTCGAGTACACGTCGACCCCCAGCCAGTCGGCCGTGACCGCCTCGGGCATGATGCCCGGGAAGTCGCTCGCCTTCATGCCAATGGGCTCGAGAAAGCCCTTCGACTCCAGATAGGGAATGTCGGCCGAGAGCGTGAGCGTCGTCACATCCCACACGAAGTTCTTCGTCTGCACCATCGCCGCGAACTGGGCCACCGGCTGCGAATCGCGCGCCACGCTCACCACCTTGATGCCAGTGGCTTTCTCGAACGGGTCGTAGAAGGCCCGCCGGTACGCGGTGGTGTAAGGCCCACCCGGATCGGAGACGATCAACTGGCGCGCCTGTGCATACGCAGTGCGCGAAGCGGCCAGCGGCAAGGCGCTGGCGAGCGCGGCAGTGCCTGCCATTTGCAGCAGGCGGCGACGGGACGGGTTTTGCGGGTCGAACGGATGGGACATGGGAAACTCCGCTAGCGTGTGGACAGACGCGATGCGCATGTCCTGTCATGGTGGCCGCCCGGTCACGCGGCGCGTAACGCCGGGCGGTGAGACTTCATTCGACGGTGACCGGCAACGCTCAGGCTTTTGCGGTCTCGGCCTTGGCGGCGCGCTTGGCAAAGAATGCCGCCATCATGCGCGCAGGCTCGCCCGACTCGTAAGATTCGCGCTGAATGCGCATGCCGGCTTCGATGGCGTCCTGGAACGTCCCCTCGGTCATCTCTCGGAAGCGCTGCTTGTCCAGGCGCATCGCGACCGGCGGCTTCTCGGCCAACTCGGACGCAATCTCCAGCGCCTTCTCGAAAACCTTCTCTTCCGGCACGAGATGGTGGATCAAGCCAAGACGATGGCACTCGTCGGCGTCCATCAACCGGCCCGTGAGCGTGAGCTCGACGGTGCGCGACAGGCCCAGCATATGGTTCATGATCCACGGACCGGTCGTGCTCGCAATCCCGGCGTTGATCTCCGGCTGCCCCATGCGCACCCCCGGATGGCCAACGCGAATATCGCCCAGCAGCGACACCTGGAAGGCCGAACCGGCCGCCGTTCCGTTCAACGCCATGACGAGCGGCTTCTTCAGGCTGCGAATCACGTCGTAGTAATGCTCCCAACCCTTGATCCACTCAATGGCGGTGTCGCCGTCGAAATGCTTCGCTTCGGCCAGATCCTGCCCGGCCGAAAAAGCGCGCCCTGCTCCGGTCATGATCACCGCCGCCACGCGCTCGTCGGCATTGAACCGCCCAAGCGCTTCGATGATCATTTCGCGCATGGCGATGGTCCAGGCGTTGAGCGCCTGTGGCCGGTTCAGCGTAATCACCGCGACGCGGCCGACCTGGGTGAACAGGACTTCCGGTTCCGTTTGCTTTGTTGTCTCGCTCATTTGAACTCCAAGGGCACGCACGCGTGACATCACACGTGCATTGAGAGGGTGACCATGCGATCGACGCATTTTTCGCTAAACAATTATCTCAGTGCAATAACTGTTATTTGAAAGAAATATAGTTACTTCAAAAAGATGACGCAAGCGGAATCGTTTCAGGGTTTACCGCAGGCGGTTGCACCGCGAGAGCGCGGGCGTGCGGGGTGATCGATAGGGGCGTGCCGCGCCCCGCGGCCGATGGACGGAGTGCGTTAGGGGTCTGGCGAGGGATGGCAAAACTGGGCGGCTTGGGCCGAATGCGGGGCGCAAAAAATACGGGCAGCCCGTGCGGACTGCCCGTCGTGTCGACGCTCACGCGGACGATTCAGCGCAGTGTGGCGGCAAAACGTGCGGTGCGATTGGGGCGTCGCCGTGTCAGCGAGGCTCTTTTTGTTTGCGCAGGCGCCGGATGGCTTGCAATTGCGCCACGGCTTGCGCGAGTTCTGCCTGCGCTTTGGCGTAATCTATATTGCTCGCCTGTGTCTCGAGCAACGCCGTGGCGTCCTCGCGGGCGCGCTGGGCACGCGCTTCGTCAAGACTTTCGGCACGCATCGCGGTGTCGGCCAGAATCGTCACCCGATCCGGTTGAATTTCGACGAAGCCGCCCGCGATGTAGAGAAACGTATCGGCCCCGTCTTCCCCTTCGATCCGCACGGTGCCGGGGCGCACCGCCGTGAGCAAGGGCGTGTGTCCCGGAAGCACGCCCAGTTCGCCCGACGTCCCGGGGACCACGACGAAGCGCGCCTCGCCGGAAAATAGAGCCCGTTCCGTGCTCACCACGTCGACCTTGAGTAACGCCATGCCGTTCATTTCTCCCTGCGATGCCACTGACATCGCCCAAATCGACGCCCCTGGCTCGCACGGTCGACGCAGCCTGATTCGACCGGATGACGCGCAACGTCCAATGCCGTTTCGTCGGCCGCACCTTGCGCAAGCCGCAGTCCGCATGTCTCGGGGAGATGTCACGCGCGAAGTGCGGAACCATCCTAACCGCATTGATCTTGGCGAGGCAAGTCCGCACGACGCGCGTGCGACGGCGACGGCGACGGCGATGGCGATGCGCGCGAACGAGTTGCCGGGCGGGGCGGAACCCAACTGACCGCGGCATGCTTGGCATGCGAACGGCACGTCGCGGTAGACGCTCAGGGCGTTCCGTTGTCGGTGCTCGTGACAGGTGCTAACCGGCACGATTCAAAGGAGATTGCTTCTACGAAGTTAGACAAGAACGTCGATATTTGTGACCCATACTCGCGTTGAGACAACACATCGGCTATCTCGTCCGGAGATTTACCGATGAGTGGGACGCGCAGGAACAGGGGTTCGAGGAAGCGGTCACTAACGGTCGAAAGCACGAGCCGCAGAGATGCAAGCATCTCATCGCCTCGATGGGATGCGTGTGCAAGCACTATGGGCTTTCCAACGACTTCAAATCGAGAAACCATCCAGTCGACTGCATTTTTCAGGCCACCTGGAATCGCTCTTACATACTCGGGACTCGATATGATGATGCCGTCGGAAGCCGATACGAGTTCCAGAAACTCGATGACTTGCGGCGGTGTATTGCTTTCCTCCGCGTCAGGTGAGAAGACCGGCAAGGTGTCCAGACGATGAAAAACAGACAGCTTGACGTCGGCCGGGACGAAGTCCTTCATCGCCATCAGCAACGCAGTATTGGTGGAATTCCGGCGCGAGCTACCGGAAATAGCCAAGAGCTTCATGTCAATGAGATTTGATTGGCGGCCAGCCCCCTGCCGACCAACGTCGAACATCATAATACGGATGGGTAGCGTGTTCGAGCAATGACCTTGCCATCGATGCGGACGGTTTTGTTAGCCACGCTTAAAAATGCAGTCCGAAATATTCAGGTGCGCCGGCGAAGAGCTGCGTGCTTAGCACCGGATTGGAGAGCGCACGATGCCAGACGGTCTGATACAGGCCCGTCAGCCCGGCACGCGGGCCAGCGACGACATCGTAGGTCAGCTCCGTCAGTCCGGCATTGCCAAGCGTGCTGCTCAGGGTGCCGCCACCGACGATGATCGGCTCGGACGCCCAGGCGCCTGCTTGCGTGAACACGTCGTGCCAGGGCGCCGGCGCTACGCCGACGAGTGCCGCCGGCGGCGAGCCAGGCGGCGCGAAGGCCGACGCTCGGGCCGCACGCTTCGCACGTGCGGCCCGAGACGGCCGGGTGCCGTGCCTGACGCCGGTAGCGATGGGCTTCTTGCTGGCCGATCCACGCGAATGACTCGCAGTGCCCGGCGAATTCGCGGCATGTGCCGATGCCGGAATCCAGAAGCAACACAGCAACACCAGCGCCAATGGGGCGCCCATGAGGCGGGAGAGCGACTTCGTCATGACATCCTCGCGTGCCAGCGGTGAATCCCGCCTGTCTTGACAACCTCTCAGCAACTTTCGGACCACTAGGAACAACCTATTGATTCCTATGCACTTCCGCCCCAACCTCTCGCGCCGCGCTGCGACGCCCCCTCGAAAAGTGTTTCATTTCCGAAACGTCGGCCCATCCTGATGACGGGCCGGCTGTGCGCTGTGCTCCGAATCGAGACTCGGACGACGCCGAAAGCACGAGCGCCTCGCAGACGTTCCGGGCGGGTCTCTGGCACAATCGCTCAACGCCAGACGCGATGGCCGTCGTGACGCGATTCGAAGCCCGTCGTCAGTTCGACGTGCCGCATGACCTAGAGGAGTCAGCAATGCCCCAGTTCGATGTAGATCTTTTCGTGATCGGTGCCGGTTCCGGCGGTGTGCGCGCAGCGCGCGTTGCGGCGCAGTATGGTGCTCGCGTGAAAGTCGCGGAGGAATATCGCGTCGGCGGTACCTGCGTCATTCGCGGTTGCGTGCCGAAGAAGCTGCTCGTCTACGCGAGCCGCTTCGCCGATGAGTTCGAGGACGCCGCCGGTTTTGGCTGGCAAGTGCAGGCCCCCAAGTTCGACTGGAACACGCTGATCGCGCGCAAGGACAGTGAAATCGCCCGGCTCGAAGGCATCTATCGGACCAATCTGGAACGCGCCGGCGCCGAGCTCATCGAGGCACGCGCGGTGGTCGAAGGTCCGCACACGGTTGTGCTGCCGGCGACCGGGGAGCGCATCACGGCCCGCCATATTCTGATCGCTACGGGCGGCAAACCGGCGGACCAACCGCATTTCATCGGGCGCGAGCATGCCATCTCGTCGAACGAGGTGTTTCATCTTGCATCGCTCCCCGAGCGCATCACGATCATCGGCGGCGGCTACATCGCGCTGGAGTTCGCCGGCGTGTTCGCCGGACTCGGCTCGAAAGTCACGGTCGTGCATCGCGGCCCGCATCTGTTGCGCGGCTTTGACGAAGAGGTACGCACCGCGCTCGAGGCTGCGTATCGCGAACGCGGCATCGACATCCTGCTCGAGCGCACCGTCACGCATGCGGACAAGGCGCAGGGGCGTTTGCGTATCACGCTGTCGGACGGCAGCACGCACGACGCCGATGCCCTGCTGAGTGCGGCCGGACGCGTGCCGTACACCCAAGGCCTCGGCCTTGCCGCGAGCGGCGTGGCCCTGGACGACAAGGGCGCGGTGATTGTCGACGAATTCTCGCGCACCAACGTGCCGTCGATCTTTGCCGTGGGCGACGTCACCGACCGCGTCAATCTGACGCCGATGGCGATTCGCGAAGGCCAGGCGTTTGCCGATACGGTGTTCGGAGAGCGTACGACGCGCGTGGACCACAAGCTGATTCCGACCGCCGTGTTCAGTACGCCGGAGATCGGCGTGGTCGGATTGACCGAGCACGAGGCACGCACGCTTTATCCACAGATCAAGGTGTATAAGGCGTCTTTCCGCCCGCTCAAGGCGACGCTCTCGGGCCGTCAGGAGAAGATCTTGATGAAGCTGATCGTCGACGGCGCCACCGACAAGATCGTCGGTGCCCACATGGTGGGCGATCACGCGGGCGAGCAAGTGCAGTTGCTGGGCGTGGCGTTGTCGATGGGGGCCACGAAGGCCGACTTCGACCGCACCCTCGCGGTCCATCCGACCGCCGCCGAGGAGTGGGTCACGATGCGAACGCCCGTCGCGTGATTCGGGAGCATCGAGATCGGTTCGGACGGGCGCACGCGCCCGCCTGCCCTGCCCTGTCCTGCCCCGGCCTGGGCTTCAAAGGCTCTGATACCACACGCCGACGATGGCGATGGGCGTGAGCACCAGCAGCAACACTCGCCACACCGGTGCGAACCACTGCGCGCGCGTGCCATCGAGTACGGTACGCGCCTTCGGCCAGATACGCGCACCCACGAAGAACGCCACGCATAAGCCCCCTGCCGGCATCAGCAAATTGACGGTCGCGTAGTCCATCAGGTCGAAAATCGTGCGGTTGAAAATGCGCACGTTCGACCACACGCCAAAGGACAACGCTGCCGGCGCGCCGAAGACAAACGTGGCCACCATCACGGCGACCACCGCCGGCCCACGACGCCACTGGTATTCGTCGATGAGAAATGCCGTGACCGGCTCGAACAGCGAGACGGCAGACGTCAGCGCCGCAAACAGGAGCAGCAGAAAGAACGCAATCGCCACCAAATGACCGAAGGGCATCTGCGCGAAAATCGCGGGCATCGTAATGAAGGTGAGGCCCGGGCCCGCGTTGGGTGCGACACCAAATGCAAAAACGGCGGGCAAAATCATCAGCCCGGCGAGGAAGCAGGCCAGCGTGGCGAGCGTCGCAACCCAGACCGCAGAGCCTGCCAGTCGCGCGTCTTTGGGCAGGTATGAGCCATACACGACGATCATGCCCGCGCCGAGCGACAACGAGAAGAATGCCAACCCCAACGCCTCGAGGAGCGTGCTCCCGGAAATGACGGAGAAGTCGGGCGTCAGGAACCACGCAACGCCAGCCATTGCGCCCGGCAACGTGAGCGCGCGCGCGATCACCAGCAGCATCAACACGAACAGCGCGGGCATGAGCCACTTGCCTGCGCGCTCGATGCCTTTTTGCACGCCGGCGGCCACGATCACGGTTGTCATTCCGAGAAAGGCCGCCATGCTGGCAAGCGATGCCACCGGGTCCGCAATGAACGCCGAGAACTCACTGACCAGACGTTCCGTGTCGTTGGCCAATACCGTACCGGTCATCGCGCGCATCAAGTACGCCACCGTCCAGCCGCCGACCACCACGTAAAACGACAGAATCGCGAATGCATTGAACGTGGCGATGCGTCCGACCCATGCCCAGCCGCGTCCGCCCAACTCGCGCAGCGCAGTCGTCGCCGACTTGCCCGTCAACCGGCCGATGGTCATCTCGGCAAGCAACAGCGCCACGCCAAGCGTCAGCACACAGCCCAGATACATCAGGAGAAACGCGCCGCCTCCATGCTCGCCCACCACATACGGAAATTTCCATACTGCGCCGAGGCCTACCGCAGAACCGGCAGCCGCGAGCACGAAGCCCAGCCGCGATCCCCAGGTAGCGCGGGCGTCAGGTGCCACGGATGTCGCGGCAGCGGGGGGTGCCGCAGGTGTAACGGGCAAATGGGACACGTGTTTCCTCCGGAAACGGTCGTACACGCTCCGCTGAACGTTTTCACGGGAGCGACACGACACTTGTCATGGAATGGCGTCAGGCAGATTACTGGCGCAGCACGGTGTCGCCCTCCGGGCGTTTTCACTCATATGCGCCGGCGCACGACACCACAAGGGCGGCCGGAGAGTCTACGCGGGAAAAGGTGCCCAACCATTTAGGAAAGAACCCAAAATGGTGGGCGGCGCCGGCGCTAGGGACGCCCGGCGCCTGAAGCGTCAATGGCCAAGCGCGACTTCGCCGGCAGATGCCGAGCGTGTGCCCGGCGTGGGCGGGTTATGTTCCCCGCGATACGCAAACACAACCGAGAATTTCGTGGTATCGCCCTCGTTCCGCCCTGCGGCGTGGAACAGGCCGCTATGAAAGAGCACGACGTCGCCCTGCGCCAGTTCCACTTGCCGACCGCGCGCGACGAGCGCCTGGTTGTCGGGTTCATCGGGGCGCAGAAAGTCGAGCGAATCGAGCTGGTGGGGCTTGAGTTGCTCGCGATGCGAGCCCGGGATGAACCGAAGCGCACCGTTATCGCGGGTTTCCGGCCCGAGCGCCAGCCACACGGACACGAGCGAATTCTGCGGGAACGACCAATACCGGATATCGCGATGCCAACCGGTGGCCGTGCCGAAATGCGGATGCTTGGTCATCACGCAATTGTGATGGGCCAGCGTGAGCACGACGTCCTCGCCGAAGATCTGCGCGAGCGACTCGACCAGATCGCGGCGCGTTGCCCATCGACGTAGCGCCTCGCCACGGTCGTACGCCTTGAGCAACCGACGCACGGTCTGCCCCCCTTCGGCTTCGCGCGATGCCGGCGCCCCGGCATAGCCGACATCGGCCTCGAACTCGAGTGGCGACGTGGCCGCCGCCAACTGCGCTCGCGCTTCGGCCAGCATCGCCTCACAGTCAGTCGGCGCCACATAGCGCGGAAGAATCAGATAACCGTCGTTACGGAAGGTTTCGAGTTGCGATGGGGTAAGCGCCATAGGGGTCGGCGAAGCAGCAAGAGAACTGGACGTTGAGGGAGATTCGCTAACGTAACCGGAGTAACTGGAATAACTGGAGTAACTGCATGAATCGGGAGGACGGGCGCGACATCGATCGGGACATCGCGGTCGCGGCGAACCGCTCAGGCGGCGCGCTTGCGTCGTCGGGGCGGCAGGTCGGCGGCCGACGGGGGGCCGAGCGCGGATTCGGGTTGCGGTACGTCGGTGCCGGGCAACGATGCTTGCGGATTTCCCGCAGGACGCGGCGTATCGACCACACTGCGCAGACGATCGAGCTCACGCGTGAGCCTCGCCAATTGATACTCCAACTGGCAATTACGGCGGTAAAGCGTGCGCATTTTCTGGCTGAGCGCCTGCGTCTGTGTCCAGTACTCCGGATACATGACGAAACGCCCATCCGGGCGCTCGACCACGCCCAACCCGCTCTGTCCCATCACATCGATGGTTTCCAGCGCGTAGCGCCGAACTTTTTTTAACGTACCTGCCGCCATTGATTTCCTACAGTCCCAGCCTAAGAGGGTCAGGCGCCGAATTTTGCCACGAATTCGCCCCGCCCGGGCGGCAAACCCGCGCCGGGCCGGAGATTTATTTTCGCCCAAGTCCCCCGCCAGACGGGGCTGTGCGCCAAACATACTTGCATTGGGGCACAATCCGCCGGCATTGGGGCGCAAACCCACCGCAAACGCATCGAACGCGTCAACGTTTTGGTGTCTTCCGAGTATCGATGGACACGGGGTCGCTGGCGGGAAACGTTTCCGTCAGCCCTTCGTCGAGACGCTTCGTCTCGGCAGATTTCGACGCAGGGACGTGCTTCGGCTTGTCAATCCCGATGGAGACGGGGTCACTCGCCGGAAACGTCTCATCGAGTCCTTCGTCGAGGTCGCGCTCTACCTGATCTTCCTCCGGTAGAGGTTGTGGGCCGGGCTTGCGCGTAGGGGTGTCGCTCATCAAGGCCTCCGCAGGTGAGGTCGCGCCAGTGCGCGACCGACACCCCCACTATACCGCGAGCAACGTATGGACACATCGGATGGGCGTCAGCTTGCCGGTGCCAGCGATTCACCATGACGCACCAGCGCCTCGCGCACCAGCGCGTGCAGCTCGGCGGCGGCAGGCGTGTGCGCCATTGCCAGAATCTGTGCGCGCATGCGCGGGTCCCAGAACTTGCGCAGATGCGCGGCGAATTCCGTCAGCGCCTCATCGCGATCGGGCATCGAGTCGAAGAAGTCTGCGATGTGATTGGCCATGCGTACGAGGTTATTACCGTCCATCGAAAGTCTTCCGCTCCTTCATTGCGGTCGGGCGCTGTCGTCGAGCGCCGCCCCGCCGGTGTAGATGACGCATTGTTCACCGCGCACGAACCCCACCAGCGCGACGCCCGCATCGGCCGCCGTACGCACCGCCAAGGCCGTCGCCGCCGAGACGGCCGCGACCATCGGAATGCCGACCTGCGCAGCCTTCTGCACGATTTCGACGCTTGCACGGCTTGTCATGAGGACAAAGCCGCAGTCGAAGGGCCGTGCGTCGCGCGCCAAGGCGCCAATCAGCTTGTCGAGCGCGTTGTGCCGGCCCACGTCCTCACGCATGCACAGGATCTCGCCCTGCACCGAGCACCAGGCGGCACCGTGGACGGCCCCCGTCACCCCGTTCAGCGGCTGATGCCGCGCCAGCCCGGCATAGGCCGATGCCAGCGCGGCGTGAGACACGCGCAGCGGCTCCCCGGCCGCAGGCAGCGCACGCAAGACCTGATCGAGACTCTCCGTGCCGCATAGCCCGCAGCCGGTGCGCCCGGTGAGGTTACGGCGACGTTCCTTGAGTCCGGCAAATGCGCGCGACGAGATCTCGAGATGCACCGTAATGCCCTGCACGGTTGCCGTCACATCCACGCCATAGCATTCGCGCCGGTCGTTGAGAATGCCCTCGGACATCGCGAAACCCAACGCAAAGTCCTCGATATCGGCCGGCGTCGCGAGCATCACCACATGGGAGATGCCATTGAACTCCAGCGCGACGGGCACTTCTTCGGCCAGATCGTCGCGCGCCTGGTGCCACGCCCCATGACGGAAGCGCCGCACGTCGAACGCGGCGCTCGGCGTCAGGCTGTCCGGGTCGATCACACGCGGCGCCACGTCACAGGCCGACGCGACTGTATCGCCGTCGCCACTGCCTTCGCTGGCGCCGACATGGTGCTGCGCCATGTCCATGTCATCGCGAGGCAATTCGCGGACGGGCTGCCGGCCGCCTCGGTCACGTAAAGGGTTGGACATCGTCAAACGCTGACTCCTGGTCAATTCGCCGATCTCACCGCTACTTCGCCGAAACCGGCTCGTGAGGATGGCGGGCCGCATCGAGCAGGTCGAGCTGCTCGCGGTTGAATGTCGAATATTTCGCCTGCCATGCCGAGGGCTGCACCACCGGCAACACCTGGACTGCGGTCACCTTGTACTCGGGACAATTGGTCGCCCAGTCGGAGTTGTCGGTCGTGATCACGTTCGCCCCCGACTCCGGGAAATGGAACGTCGTGTACACCACCCCCGGCTGCATGCGCTCGCTGAGCATCGCGCGAAGTACCGTCTCGCCCGCCCGACTGCGAATGCCGACCCAATCGCTGTCCTTGATGCCACGCTCCTGCGCATCGTGAGGGTGGATTTCGAGCCGGTCTTCATCGTGCCAGTCAACGTTGTGCGTACGACGCGTCTGCGCTCCGACATTGTATTGCGAGAGAATGCGCCCCGTGGTGAGCAGCAGGGGATAGCGCGGCGTGACCTTCTCGTCGGTAGGCACGTATTTCGTGATGATGAAGCGCCCCTTGCCGCGCACGAACGCGCCCACGTGCATGATCGGTGTACCGTCCGGCGCCGCGTCGTTGCACGGCCATTGCAGACTGCCGGCCTCGTCGAGTCGCGCGTAGCTCACGCCACGGAACGTCGGGGTCAGCCGGGCGATCTCGTCCATGATCTGCGACGGATGCGTGTACGGCATCTCGTAACCGAGGCGCTTCGCAAGAGCGATCGTCACCTCCCAGTCCGCCATGCCCGGCAGCGGCGGCATCACACGACGCACGCGCGAGATGCGCCGCTCCGCGTTCGTGAACGTACCGTCCTTTTCGAGAAACGTCGTGCCGGGCAACAGCACATGGGCGTATTTCGCAGTTTCGTTCAGGAAGATGTCCTGCACGACGATGCACTCCATCGCCTCCATCGCCGCAGCAACGTGCTGTGTATTCGGGTCGGACTGCACGATGTCCTCGCCCTGGCAGTACAGGCCCTTGAAAGTGCCGTGGATCGCGGCATCGAACATGTTCGGAATTCGCAGACCCGGTTCGGCTTGCAGCGCGACACCCCACGCCGCTTCGAACTCCTCGCGGACCAACGTATCGGAGACATGCCGGTAACCGGGCAACTCATGGGGGAACGACCCCATATCGCACGATCCCTGTACGTTGTTCTGACCACGCAGCGGGTTCACGCCCACGCCCTCGCGCCCGACGTTGCCGGTGGCCATCGCCAGGTTCGCAATACCCATGACGGCGGTCGAGCCTTGCGCGTGCTCCGTCACCCCCAGTCCGTAATAGATCGCTGCATTCCCGCCTGTGGCGTACAGCCGGGCTGCGCCGCGAATCAGCTCCGCGGCCACGCCGGTGACGACGGACACGGCTTCGGGCGAGTTCTCCGGCAGCGCCGCGAAGTCGCGCCATTGTGCGAACGCGCGGTCTTCGCAGCGCCCGGCGATAAAATCTTCGGCCAGCAGCCCCTCGGTCACGATCACGTGCGCAAAAGCGTTGACCATCGCCACATTGGTCCCGGGACGCAACGCCAGGTGATACGCCGCCTTCACATGCGGCCCGTCCACGATATCGATGCGACGCGGATCGATCACGATCAGGTTCGCCCCTTCGCGCACCCGGCGCTTGAGCCGCGAAGCGAACACCGGATGCCCATCCGTCGGATTGGCGCCCATCACGAGAATGACGTCGGCATGCTCGATCGATTTGAACGTCTGCGTGCCGGCAGACTCGCCGAGGGTCTGCTTCAGTCCATAGCCGGTGGGCGAATGGCACACGCGCGCACAGGTGTCGACGTTGTTGTTGCCGAACGCGGCGCGCACGAGCTTCTGCACGAGATACGTCTCTTCGTTCGTGCAACGCGAGGACGTGATCCCGCCGATGGCGTCGCGACCGTACTTCGACTGAATGCGCCGGAACTCGGACGCCGCGTAGTCCAGCGCCTCGTCCCAGGATACTTCGCGCCACGGATCGGTGATCTTGCGGCGGATCATCGGCCGGGTGATGCGGTCCTTGTGCGTGGCGTATCCCCAGGCGAAGCGCCCTTTCACGCACGCGTGGCCTTCGTTCGCACCGCCCTCCTTGTAGGGCGTCATGCGCACGACTTCGCCGCCCTTCATCTCCGCCTTGAAGGCGCAGCCAACACCGCAGTACGCGCACGTCGTCACCACCGCATGTTCGGGCTGCCCGAGTGCGATCACGGTCTTTTCCTGGAGCGTTGCGGTCGGACAGGCCGACACGCACGCGCCGCACGACACGCACTCCGAGTCCATGAACGGCTGGTCCTGCCCGGCCGACACCCGCGCCTCGAAGCCACGCCCGGAGATCGTCAGTGCAAACGTGCCCTGCGTCTCCTCGCACGCCCGCACACAGCGGTTGCAGACGATGCATTTCGACGGGTCGTACGTGAAGTACGGGTTCGACTCGTCCTTTGCGCTCTGGATGTGGTTATCGCCGTCGAAACCGTATCGCACCTCACGCAGCCCGGTCACGCCCGCCATGTCCTGCAATTCGCAATCGCCGTTGGCGGCGCAGGTCAGGCAGTCGAGCGGGTGATCGGAGATGTAGAGCTCCATCACGTTGCGCCGCAGGTCTTGCAGCCTGGGGGACTGCGTGCGCACCTTCATGCCCGGCTCGACGGGGGTCGTACACGACGCGGGATACCCGCGCCGCCCCTCGATCTCGACGAGGCACAGGCGGCACGACCCGAAGGGCTCGAGCGAATCCGTCGCGCAAAGCTTGGGGATGTTGACGTCGGTGCCTGCTGCGGCGCGCATGATCGACGTGCCGGCCGGCACCGTCACGGCCTGACCGTCGATCTCGAGCGTAACGTCCACTTCGCTCTCACGCAGCGGCGTGCCCATGTCCGGGTCGTGGCCCGGCGTGACTTGCGCGTTCAGATGGTTCATGTGTTCTCCTCCCTGTCTGGCGCTGGCGCGTCAGGCGGCTTCGGCGCACCCGGCGCCATCGGGCAGACCGAAGTCTGCCGGGAAATGTTCGAGCGCGGAGCGCACCGGAAATGGCGTCATGCCGCCCATCGCGCACAGCGACCCCGCCACCATCGTGTCGCAGAGATCGTGCAGCAGTTGCACTTGTCGCGAAGACGTATCCCCGCGCCGGATCCGCTCGATCACTTCGACACCGCGCGTCGCGCCGATACGGCACGGCGTGCATTTGCCGCACGACTCGTGCGCGCAGAATTGCATGGCGTAGCTCGCCAGCGCCGCGAGGTCTGCCGTGTCGTCGTGGACGACCACGCCACCATGGCCGACAACGGCCCCCAGCGCGGCATACGCCTCGTAATCCATCGGCACGTCCCACTGCGCATTCGGTAGATAGGCACCAAGCGGGCCGCCGACCTGAATGGCCTTGGCGGGCCGCCCACTGGCCGTGCCACCGCCAAAGTCGTCGAGCAGTGTGCGCAGCGTGACGCCGAACGCCAGCTCCACAAGCCCTCCGCGCCGCACATTGCCCGCGAGTTGCACCGGCAACGTGCCCTGCGAGCGGCCCATGCCGAACGCACGATAGGCGGGCGCGCCGTGCGCAAAGATGAACGGCACGCTCGCGAGCGTAATCACGTTGTGGATGAGCGTCGGCTCGCCGAAGAGTCCGGCCAGCGCGGGAATCGGCGGCTTCGCGCGCACCACGCCGCGCTTGCCCTCCAGGCTCTCGAGCAATGCCGTTTCCTCGCCACAGATATAAGCGCCGGCTGCCTTGGCGACACGCAACTCGCAAGCGCGGCCCGAGCCGAGCACATCGGCGCCCAGCCAGCCTTGCCGGCGCGCAACGAGAATGGCGGCCTCAAGCGTCGCAATGGCGTGGGGATATTCACTGCGCACGTAGACGATGCCTTCGCTTGCCCCGACGGCGAGCACCGCGATAATCATCCCTTCGATGAGAACGAACGGGTCGCTCTCCATGATGAGCCGGTCGGCAAACGTACCGGAATCGCCCTCGTCCGCATTGCAAACGACGTATTTGCAGGCCGACGCCGCACGGCTGACGGTACGCCATTTGATCCCCGCAGGAAACGCGGCACCACCGCGCCCACGCAGCCCCGAGTCAAGCACTGTCTGGCACGCGGCCTCGGCATCGAGCGCCAGACACGCCCGCAGTCCCGCCAGGCCGCCATGCGCTTCGTAGTCCGCCGGGTCGAGGGGGTCGGTCAAGCCCACACGCGCGAACGTCAGACGTTGTTGCCGCGCCAGATAAGGAATCGCATCGACCCGCCCGACGCATGCGGGCATGAGGGCCTCCCAACTGCCATCGGGGTTGTCGGTGCCGAACTCACGCGAGGCGTCTTCGGTGGCGCACGCAGGCCAGCCGCTATCGAACAGCGCGCCAACCTGGGAGGCCTGCACATTGCTGTACCCGACGCGTCCGGCCGGTGTCGCCACTTCGACGAGCGGCTCCAGCCAGAACAGTCCGCGCGAGCCGTTGCGAACGATCTCGACGGCAATGCCTCGCCGGGTGGCTTCGCTCGCCACGGCGGCCGCGAGCCGATCTGCGCCCAAGGCGAGCGCCGCCGAATCGCGCGGGATATAAAGACGGTACGGACCGCGCTGCGAAAACTCAGCCATGACCACCCTCCGTGCGTATCACCGCCGATGCCAGCGCCACGTCGAACCGCGTCGCACTCATGCGCGCGTGCAATTCGCCATTGATCGTCAGGGCCGGGGACAACGCACACTGACCGAGGCAGTAAACCGACTCGACGCCGACGCCGTCGCACGATGCGCCGTCGATATGCGCCCCCGTGCAGGCTTCGATATGCGCGACGAGCGCTTCACCCCCTCGACTGCGACAGGCCTCCGCGCGGCAGACCTGGACCACGGTGGGCGGCGGCGGCGCGCTGCGAAAGTGGTGATAGAAAGTGATCACGCCGTGCACTTCGGCGCGAGATAGATTCAGGGCTGTGGCGATGGCCGGCACATGGGCCGGGTCGACGTAGCCGTCGGCGTCCTGCAAGGCATGCAGCAGCGGCAAAAGCTCGTGCGCACGACCACTGTGGCGAGCCAGCAGCGGCGCGAGCGTCGCATGCGGGGTGGGCACCATCTCGAATGTCTCCTGGGGCGAAACGGCGCTTCATATGTTTTTTATTGCATATGATCGCAACGCATTTCTGGGGGCTAGGCACTTAGGACATTAGTCCAAACACGGCCACCCAACAAGCCTCGTGGAAACACCGATGGTCGCCTTTCTGGCTTTCGCTGCATGGCAACATGCCACATGGACGCAAGCCGTATCGGCTGGGCATTCGATCGCGCAATTTCATGTGCACATCATATGCAAGAAACGACATATGAAGCATCAACCCAGAGGAGGAAACGCTTCAGCCAGCGGCGTGACATGACCGGTCGCGGCCTCGCTGTAGCCGGGGATGGCATGTACGGCTTGCCGATACTCGGCGCTCTGCAGAATCTTCAGCAACCCCTGCAGATGGGGGGAGTCGCTGGCGGCCTCCGGGAACATGAGGCAGTAGCGCTCGGTGAGGATCGGCAGAAAGTCGAGGCCAAACTGGTTCGCTGCCGCTTCGATGGCGAGTCCGGCGTCGGCCCGGCCGCTGGCAATGTAGGCGGCCACGGCGGCATGCGTGAACTCGATGTTTTCCGCGCCTGCGATGGCGCACGGATCGATCCCGTCACGCGCAAGCAGCAGATCGAAGATGATGCGCGTGCCCGACCCGCGCTCCCGGTTCGCGAACCGCGCGCCGGTACGCGGCAAGTCGGCCAGCGCGTGAATGCCGAGGGGGTTGCCGCGCGCAACGATCAGCCCGAGCCGGCGAGAGGCCACATCCGCCACCCGATACGACTTCCCTTTGAGCAAGGGCCCGTAGTGCGCGAGTACGGGTTCCGCGAGCGCCCCGATCGGTACGTGAAAACTCGCCACCTCGCACTCGTGCTTCGCGAGCGCGGCAATCGCTTCGATACCACCCCGATAGCTCACCTCGATGGGCAGGCCGGCACGCCCGGCGAAATCGACCAGCGCCGCCACCGCCAGCCCGTGACTGGCAAAAAGCCGCAACTGATCGCTGCCCTGCAGCAGCAGATCGTCGAGTTCGGTCTGCAACTCCGACGCCATGGTTTCCAACAACGGCCCCAGCCTCGCCTGCAAGCGCTTTTGCCCCCATAACAGACGCTGCGCGAGCGGCGTGAGCGCTGCACCGCGTCCTCGCGCCATCGTCAGCAAGGGTGCCCCCACGAGCGACTCGACTTCCTTCACATGCCCCCATGCCCCCCGGTAAGACTGTCCCAGCGCCTGACTGGCGGCCTGCAAGTTGCCGTGCACCTGCACTTGCGTGAGCAGCGACAGCACTTTGTCGAGCGGCAGATCGTCGCCGTGATGGCGAAATCGGAGCTGCGGGGCAATCGAGATTCGCTTCATTGACTCACCCTATATGCCATTCGATGCATAAATAAATTTATGCGTAAAAATTGAAAATACACCAAAAATGATGAATTACAGCAGCTTATCGGCCAAAATCTCGACAAAATCACGATGGCGGCAGGATTCAATTATGCACTCACTTGCCTATTCTTCATGAACCCTATTCTTCATAAACCTTTTGACCTTGGCTGACGCGCGACCCTGACGTCCTGCGTCGTGCCAGGGCGACCTGCCCTCGCCGACCGGCTCCCCCACGACCCAAGTGACGTCTGCACACGCTACGTGCGGCGACCTGCCCGCTTGCTTGCCCTCCCGCGTGCCTGGTGTGACATCCCCCTTTGTCCAGGCACGCATCGGGTTCCGAACGAACTATTTCGGGATTCTTCCGAATCGTGATATAAATGCGAATCGTTTTCGTTAACGTTTGCATTTGAATATGTGATGTGAGCGCCGTAGCGCTCAACCAGGACCGTTTGTGGATCTGCCTCGTCAGTCGCGTCGCCCAAGGGGCGGCGTTTTCGCTTGCGGGGCCTTACTTTTTCAGCGATTCCCGAGCATGTTGATTGCATTGGCCATTGCACTGGCATGGCTGGCAGGCGGTGCCTGCTATCTCACTTCGGCGCATCAGCGTGTGCGCGCCCAGCGGCTGCCTGCGCAACCCGCGCGCGCGATAGCACTCGTTGCCGCCTGCGCCTGCCTCGGGTGCTGGTGCCTGGCCGCTGGCGCGTCGGCCGGTATCGCGGCGGCCTTCGTTTCGCTCTCGTTCGGTCTGCTCGCCTGGCCTTACGCGACTGGCGGCTGGCACTGGCTGCGTGGAGGCCCGCATGTGGAGTAGAACCTTCGCGGGCCTGGTGCTCGGCTTCTTCGCAGCGATGGCACTGTGCGCCACCCTGGCTTACCTCACACCCGCCGGTTGGCAATCCGCCGTCATCCCTGTCATCGCCCTCTTCCCGCTCCTGTGGCTCGGCCTGTTCGCCGTGGTCTACGCGAGCCGCACTGCCACGCGCGCGTGGGTCGGCCTCGGCGCCACCACGCTCGTCGCCTGGGCCGCGCTGCTGCTGGCGCGCGCCGTCTGGTAAGGATCGTCCAATGCGCGCGCAAACCCTGCGTCAATACCTGAGTGTTCACACGTGGGCCGGCATCGTCGCCGGCTTCGCCCTGTTCGTCGCCATGCTCGGCGGCGCCCTGACCGTCTTTCATCACGAGATCGAGCGCTGGGAGCAGCCGGCGACGCGTCATGCGCCGCTCTCGCTCGCCCAGACGGAGCAACTCGCGGACATGGTTCGCACGCAATTCCCGGCCGCGCGAGAACAAATGGGCGTGGTGTTGCCCAATCACTCGCCCACGCCGTTCGCGTACTGGCAAGCCGCCGACGGCACATGGATGCAGGCGCGTTTGCGTCTAAGCGCCGACGGCACCGCACCGTCGCTCGCGATCGGCGGCGCAAGACCCGGTCTGTCGAGCACTATCAATGCGCTGCACTACTCGTTGTCGATCCCGACGTACGGACTGTATTTGATGGGGGTGGTGTCGCTGTTCTATGGCATGGCGCTCATCTCTGGCGTCATCGTGCATTTGCCGCGCGTGACGCGCGACATCTTTGCGCTTCGCCCAGGACGCAACCTCAAGCGCTTCTGGCAGGACGCGCACAATGCCATCGGCGTGCTGAGTTTGCCGTTTCACATCCTCTTCGCCCTCACCGGCGCGCTGTTGTGCCTGAGCCTGCCGCTGATGATGGCGTTCAACGTCGTGACGTTCGAAAACCGGTTGATGCCGCAGATTCCGCAAATAACGGGCTCGGTGCCGGCAACGATCGCGCCGGTCGACGGCAAGCCCCTCGATCTGAAGGCGTTGCTCGCCCGCGCCGAGCATGCGGCGCCCGGTCTGGAGACGACGGCCGTCGCGTGGACCCGCTACGGCAAGCCGGATGCGGTGGCCGAAGTATACGGCGAAGCCAACGACTCGCTGGGCGTCTTCTCGGCGGTGGCCGTGCGTCTGAACGATGGTGCGATCGTCGGCCAGCACAGCCCGGGGGCGCGCGACACCAACCATGCTGTGATGAGCATGATTTACGGCGCGCACTTCGGCAACTTCGCGGGCGATGCCATGCGCTGGCTGTACTTCGTGCTTGGCCTGATGGGGGCAGTACTCGTCTATAGCGGCAATCTGCTCTGGCTCGAATCGCGCCGCAAGCGCACCTCGGCCCTTCAGCCCGCCCATCTGCGCTGGATGGCGCGGGCCACTGCCGGCGTGTTTCTCGGGACGTGCCTCGGCATCGCCGTGGCCTTTGTCGGCGCCATCGTCGCACCAAGCCTGACGGCGCTGTCGATTTTCGTCGGCACGCTCGCCGTCTCGGTGCTCTTCGCCGCCGTCACTGCGCCCGCAGTGGCGGCGACAGGTCTGCTGACTGCCACGGCGCTCGCTTGCTTCGCCATTCCCACCGTCGATGCCGTATTCACTTCGGACAATCTCGTGCGCTCGATGGCGGCGGGCGACGGGGTGCTCGCCGGCGTTGACCTCGTTGCGCTCGCTGGCACCTTGATTTTTGCGCTGTTTGCCCGCGCAACCTGGCGCCGCGCCCGTCGCGGCGATCCGAACAGCGTTTGGGCACGGCCACTGCCGCACTGCGCACCGCCCCCCGAAGCGGCCGCGCGAGGGCCGTCGACACCACCGCCCGCCGAATCCATCGACACCGGGCGCAACGCCGCCTGACGCTTCCTCAACATTCATGCCCTTCGGCCCGTTCGGGCACGGGGCAATAACAGTGCGCCCCGTTTGTCGCGGCGGCACACGTGCTTTCGTCACTCTCAGGGAGAGCTTTACCCATGTCGCACCCCCGTTCCCGTCAGGCACGCATTCGCGGATGTGCCATCGATTCGTGCCAGGCCACCCCCATCGCGCATGCTGCCTTTGCGCTTCTGACGGCGACCGCCGCCATAACGTCGTCGAGCGCGTTCGCGCAGACTTCCGCCGGCGACGCTGCCCCGCCTTCTGCGACAGCCCAATTGGCGACCACGACGGTCACGGGAGATCGCGACAACGACACGCTGGACACCAAGCGCGTCACATCCGGCGCGCTCGGCACCCGCAAGCAGGTCGACACGCCGTTCTCCACGGTCGCGGTGAGCAACGAGCAGGCACAGGATCTGATGGCCACATCGATCAATGACGTCTTCAGATATGACCCGGCGGTGACCAACGTGATCAACCCGTCAACGGGCGAAAATGCGCTGTTCAGCGTGCGCGGCATGCCGATCGACATGCTCAACGGCATCAAGGTCGACGGCCAGAGCTTTCCGGTGTGGGACGCCGACCTTGCGCTCGAGCCATTCGAAAAAGTGGAATTGCTCAAGGGCGCGGCGGGCTTCATGTACGGCTTCGGCACACCGGGGGGCATCATCAACTACGTGATGAAGCGGCCCACCGACGACCCGTATTATTCGGCAACCGTCGGCTATACCTCAGCGAATATCTGGTCGCAGAAGATCGACTTCGGCGCGCGCTTCGGCAAGGACAACATGTTCGGCTATCGGCTGAACCTGGTGAACGAGGAAGGCAATTCGTCTGAAGCTGCGCAACACGTTCGCCGCAAGGGCGCGTCGCTCGCACTGGACTGGCGCATCACCCCTGCGCTGACCTGGTCGGCGGACACGATGTATCAGCGCCGCAAGTCGACGGGCACGATCTTCGGCCTGATGTTCGGCACACCGGGCATCCCCGATGCAAAGACGGTATCGCGGAACCTGTCACAGCCGCAGAACTGGTATGAAACCGAGTTTTTCTCGGCGGGTACCGGGCTTGACTACCGCATCTCGAACGACTGGAAAGCGAGCCTCAAATATCGTTTCGCCAAGGAGAATCGCTGGAACTCGGACAGCTTGCTCTACGTCTCGGACGCGGCCGGCAACTACAGCAATACGATTTACGCCGCCCTGACGCGTTACTACTACCAAAACTACGACGCAATGGTGCAAGGCAAGGTCGATACGTGGGGCATCAAGCACGACCTCGTTTTCGGTGCAAGCTATCAGGTGCAGTGGAAAGACTACGACAACAGCACGGGATGGAACGATGGCTACGCGCTCGGCAACGGCAACATCTACGGCACCACGCTGCTGTCGAATCCGGACGTGACGATTGCGCAGAATTTGTACCGCTTCAGCCGCATTACGCAGAACGCCCTGTATGCGAGCGACACCCTGCAGTTCACGCCGCGCGTATCGTTGTTGATCGGCCTGCGCTATACGCAGTATCGTGAGTCGGATTACAACACCGACGGCACGCTGAAAACGAGTTATACGGCGAATCCGGTCTCGCCGACCATCGCAGTGATGTACAAGACCGACCCGAATTCGACCGCGTACGTGAGCTATGTCGAATCGTTGGAACCTGGCGCGTCCGCCGATAGCACGTATGCCAACGCGGGGGCGACCTATGGCCCGCTCAAGAGCAAGCAGTGGGAGGTCGGCTTCAAGACCGATCACAAAACCTGGGGCGCGAACATCGGTGTGTTCCAGATGCGTCAGGGATATGCGTACAAGGACTCGAACAATAATCTGGTACAGAACGGCACGAAGCGATATCAGGGTCTCGACGCGAGCGGATGGGTGTCGCCCGTGCGTGACTGGCGCGTCATGGGGGGTATTTTGTGGATGAACAGCAAGGCCGTCGATGTGGACGACCCGACCGTTTCGGGCAGGCAGATTTACGGTACGGCCAAGTTCGTCGGTACGGCGCGGGTCGAATACAACCCATCGTACCTGCGTGAGTTGACGGTGGCGTTCGGCGGCAAATACGTTGCGCCCATGTTCGTCAATGCGACCAACGCACAGTCAGTGCCCGGCTATACGACGTTCGACCTGAGCGCCAAATATCAGACGCGTGTCGCGGGCAAGGACGTGACGATTCGCGCCGGCATCAACAACCTGTTCGACAAGCGCTACTGGACGGCCGCTTGGGGCTACTACGTCTTCCCAAGCGCAACCCGCACATTCCTGGCCAATGCCACGATCGCTTTCTGAAGCGCAAACGCATGCCTGACCGGCGGGGTCTGCCTCGCAGCCCTCGCCCACCCAAGCCGCATCGCCCGGCACCAGGCAAAAAAAACCGCCCGAAGTCGGGCGGTTTTCTTTTTTTCGCGCCGACGACAGCATGAGCTGTCGAAGGCGTGTATTGCAACGGGGTGTGTCGCGACGGCTTAGCCTACGAAGGCACGCTCGACGAGGTAGTGACCCGGCGCGTGGTTGTGGCCTTCGACGAAGCCGCGCTTTTCCAGCAGCTCGCGGGTGTCCTTGAGCATGGCCGGGCTGCCACACAGCATGATGCGGTCGTTCTCGGGCGTGAACGCCGGCAGACCGATGGCGTCGAACATCCTGCCCGACTCGACCAGCTCCGTGATACGGCCCTGGTTCTCGAACTCTTCGCGCGTGACCGTCGGATAGTAGATCAGCTTGTCGCGGATGTACTCACCCAGATATTCATGCTCCGGCAGATGCTGCGTAATCAGATCGCGATACGCCAACTCGCTGGTGAAGCGGCAGCCGTGCACCAGAACGATGTGTTCGTAGCGATCGTAGACTTCCGGATCGCGGATGATGCTCATGAACGGCGCGAGGCCCGTGCCCGTCGAGAGCAGATACAGGTTCTTGCCCGGCAGCAGATTGTCGTTGATGAGCGTGCCCGTCGGCTTGCGGCCGACAATGACCTTGTCGCCCGGCTTCAGGTGTTGCAGGCGCGACGTCAGCGGGCCGTCCTGCACCTTGATGCTCAGGAATTCCAGCGATTCTTCGTAGTTCGCGCTCGCCATGCTATAGGCACGAAGCAACGGTTTGCCCTCCACCTCCAGCCCGATCATCGTGAACTGGCCATTGACGTAACGGAACGACGCGTCGCGAGTGGTCTTGAAGCTGAACAACGTATCAGTCCAGTGGTGGACTTCCAGCACGGTCTGTTGATTCTGAGTACTCATATTGGCTTGACGTGTGACGGAGGGCGGCGGCGCAGTACACCCGCGAACGAGCGGACGCTCGAGTCGCATGAAATGCGTATGCGCGAGCCATCCTTGATGGCCCCGATGCCCGGACTCCAAGCGCATCAGGTGTACGCACTTCCAGTTTTGGGCGGGAAAACCCGGTTATTTTACCCCAATTGGGAATTGCTTTCATTTGTCCCCGCCGAACCGCAGGGGTTTGGGTGCGCTCATGTGCGCTGGCCCATGTAGGTGTGATATTCGAGCGCGGCAAGGCACCGGGCCAGCCGGTAGGTGCCAAGTCCCAGCACGCACAGCAACGCGAGCGCGAACCCGTAGCCGTAACATGCCGGCCCGTAATGCAGACTGGCCCGGGTGAAGGCGGCGTTGAGCACCACCAGCAACGCGGTGAGCAGCAGCGCGTCGCGCCGCCGGTCCAGGTAGAGCAGGATGTTGAGCACGCCGAGCAGCAGGACCTGCAAGCCTGCCGCGACGACGTCGATACGCAACAACGGTTGCCACGCGTCAGGCATCCCGACTCGCCCCAGAAGGTCGGCACCGCACGCAAAGACCAACAGCGTCACCACGACCTGTACCTTGAGAATCTCGTAGAGTCCCGTGCGCACGGCGCGCACCATCAGCACACGCGCCCCCGAAATCTGGCGCAGCGTGCCCCCTTGCCGCACCGCGTCGTAAAACCCGGCATAGGCTTCGGCAAAATCCGTCTCGATTCGCAGCAGAAACACCGCCATGCCTGGAATGACGCACAGGTACGAGAGGAAGACCGGCAGATCGTAGATGGGCGCGGCGCGCAGCGGCCCGATGACGGCCATGCCGGTGACCGGCGAGGCCCAAAAAATCCACTTGTCGATCCAAACGCCCAGACCGAAGCACACGCCGACACCGACCAGCGACCAGCGCAGGTTGCCCGGCGCAAAGACCGTCCACGACAACCAGGTCGTCGTGCGGTAATGGCGCATGACGACCGCCGTCAGCCCCAATAGCAGGGCCGTGTGTCCGATGACAAAACCGCCGAGCAGCCCCATCAGGCCGAAACGCCCCAACAGTACGGCACTGACCACGCTCAGACTGTAGCCGGCGCAGAACATACCGACAATGGCGCGGTACTGCTTCACGCTCGTGAGGAACAGCACCACGTTCCAAAGATTGCCAAGCAGTACGAAGGCGATCCACATCAGCCAGCGATACGTGAGCGGCTGCCCCGAGAAGAGCGTCTGCGACGCGACGAGTCCGATGGCTCCGAGCACGACGGTCGTGACCAGCGACACGGCGTTGAACGCAGGCATCACCGCCTGCGGCTCGCCCGCGTACAGGCGGTCGCTCAGATACCGTGTGAACGCGAGCTGGATTAGCCCCGTCGCAATCATGCTCGACGCGATCAGATACGTCACCGAGACCTGAAACTGCGTCAGCACGTGCTGCGCATGGACGTGCACCACGCTCATCAGTCCCACCAGCACCACGCTCGCCATCGACAGTACCAGCGGACCCGCGCCGATGATCCCCGCGTAGCCATACGCGGCAAGGGTGCCTGTGAGCGTGTCGCTGCGCAGCAGACGCCGCAGCTCGAAACCGATTCCGGCCATCAGCCCTCGCTCCTCGCCGTGCGCGCAGCGTCTGCGACCCCGGCATAAGGCTTCGGATGGGCGAGATCGCCTTGGGCGGACATCGTCATGCGCACTAGCGCGTCCAGAACCGCACGGCGGACTGCACCGCCGGGGAACCGGTTGCGCTCGCCGACGCCTTCGCCCCGTCAACCGCCGCCGCGCCCGGCGCAAGCCCATCGAGCAGTTGCGTCACCACGCGGTAACGACGCTTCTGAAACGCCGCCTCGGCCAGCCACGGCAACAGGCGCTCTGTCGGAAACCGATGGAACTGTGCTTGACGCAAGTACCGCTCGGCAGCATCGGGCGTCTCGCGCAGCAGCGCACAGCGGCCGAGCAAGTACCACATCGAGGCGTCGTCCTCGTGTTGCGCCAGCGTGTCGTGCGCGAATTGCTCCGCGCGCTCCAGCGTGAAGCGCCGCACTTCGCCACGCACGAGGTCCTGATAGATCAGCTCCCAGTACAGTTGGGCGAGTCGCCGGCAGGCATGGGCACGGTCGTCTTCATGCTGCGACGTTGCATGGTGCGCCCGCGCAGCGAAAATCTGTTGCATGATGCGCTTCTCCATCCCGTCAAGCATGCCGTGTGCCAGCAGACGAACCTCGTCGACGGGATCGGCAAGCAGATCGCGGGCAATTTCGCTCGTCGCCTTCGACGGCAGTGCCCGCACCGAAATTAATGCCGCCAGGCGGTCGTCGCGCTCGCCGTGCAGGTTGCGCAGTCGCGCCCGCAAGCGCGTTCCCGCGCCATGCGGGACTCGCGCCATCAGATGCGCGATGAATCTCGGGGCCGTCACCCGGCCAGCCGCGAGCGGCTCGCGCGGCGTCGGAAACAGGCAACCTATCGACAGCACGCCGAGCACCACGACCAGCCCCGCGACGGGCAGAAAAAAGGCCGTCAGCGCGATGTGGCAGAACACACCACGCCGCTCGCGATAGGCAGGCGGCAGCGCACACGTCATGGCCGCCCCCGCCAGCACCGCCGAGACGGCCTGCCACGCGAGCGCCGCTGACGCTGTGGCACCCCCTGGCGGCGTACCCCACGCGTCGGCGTGAAAGACGAGCCGCAACGCTTGCGCCTGGGCCGACACTGCGAGCGCGGCAAGGCTGATCGTGAACGCGCATCGCAGCATTCGCATGCCCCGCGCAGCACCGTCCGGACGCAGGTGCCGGCCCGCCGTCACACGCTCGCCTTGCAAGGTGCGATCGGAAAGGGTCGGCGTTCGCGCAGGCGATGCGCGATGGCGGTTGTCATGATTCCCCGTTTTCGGAAGGTGCACTGCCCGGCGTCCTGGCCGGGGCCTGGCGTATCGAATCGAGCGTTCTCTCGGGAAGTCCCATCGCGAGCGCCTCCCGATCCGTTGTCGTCGGGGTGGCCCGGGGCCGCTAATTCGAACTGATCTTTTAAGTGTTATGGAAGTGCACTTTACCGATGGCCAGTCCTACTTTCGTCCCCATGTTTTTGCGCCGCAAACCCACGTGAATCCGTCAGGAGACCGATTCACCGTCGAACGTGTATGGACCGTCGTACGGGCCAACGTACGCCAGATGCGTGCGCACGCCCGCCCCCGGCTGCCAGAGGTGCAACGCGAAGCCCGGCGGCTCGAGGGCGATCGACCCTGGTGCGCCGGGCGCGAGCCCCAGCGTGATCTGATGCGCGGTCGACACGCACGTGCTCGCCATGACCTCGGGCGCCCCCGCCACACTCGCCTGGATGCTTCGATGCAGATGACCGCAGATCACGCGTTCGACGTGACGGTGGCGCGACACCACACGCGCGAAGCCCGCGCGGCCGCGCGCCGACAGGCCCAGGCCGTCCATGAATTCAATGCCCGTATCGAACGGCGGATGATGCATTGCGACGAGTGTGGGACGCCCCGCGCACGCCTGCAACTGTTCGTCGAGCCAGGTCAGACGGGCGTCGCACAAATGCCCGCCCGCATTCGGCGGATCCTGCGTATCGAGCACCAAAACCGTCAACGCCCCGAGATCGACGCGGTACTGCACGAATTCGCTACCGGTGCGCAGGTAGGCGTGGTCCGGGAATGCGGCGCGCAGCGCCTCCCGATGGTCGTGATTGCCGACGCACAGATACAGCGGAACCGTCAACTCGGACAGACACGCCCGAAGTACTTCGTATTCCGACGGATGCGACGTGTCGATCAGATCGCCGGTGGCGATGACGGCATCGGGCCGCGGCGACAAGCGGTTGATCGCGGCAATCGCGCGACGCAACGAACGCGCGGTATCGACACGCGCGCAGGCAAGCGCACCGGGCCGCGTGACATGAAGATCGGTGATCTGGCAAAGCAGCATGACGGCGACTCCTTGGATGCAAATGGCGGCGTGTCCAGGTCCATCACCGCCCTTCGAGGATAGGACGCACACAGCGGCGCGTCGTCTGTGAGGAGGCGTTACGCTAGACGCTGCGAATGACATGGCTGTGAATTCCGGACACGTCATGCGACGGGCGCGGCGCAACGCCAATCAAAAGTCGTCCGGGTGCGCAAGCCCCGGAGAGCTAGGGAAACCCCCAAAGCCCGCCCAGCAAGGGATTGCGCGGGCGCATGACCGGAGATGCCCGCAGTTACCGGGGTTTTATCATCAAGAACAAGAAATTACGCGGCATCGCGCAACAAAATCGCCGCAAACCGTTGTCAGGACTGGCCCACAGCCCGCCGATGGCTCTATAATGCGCCTGCCCGGCCAGTGCCGGCGCCCTCGCGATGCGTGACAGGACAGATCTTCGGATCGCGTTTGCGTGACGTGTTGTGAAGGCGACATGCTGGCGTGTGCCGCGTGCCTTATGGCGCGGATACAACACCGACACTCGTCAAATTGCGAAAGTGTTAGAGTTGTCGCCGGTATTCACCACCTCTCAAGGGAAACACACATGAACAAACAGGAACTGATCGACGCCGCCGCCGGTAATACGGGTGCAAGCAAGGCTCAAACCACCGAGACCCTCGACGCTCTGCTCGACGCCATCAAGAAGGCTGTCGCCAAGGGTGATTCGGTTCAGTTGATCGGCTTCGGCTCGTTCGGTTCGGGCAAGCGCGCTGCGCGTACCGGCCGCAACCCGAAGACCGGCGAAGCGATCAAGATCCCGGCCGCTAAAACCGTGAAGTTCACGGCTGGCAAGGCGTTCAAGGACGCCGTGAACAAGAAGTAAAACCAGTTGCGCGCAGGCCGGCCTCCGTGCCGGCCTATCTTTTTGCTCCCATTGCCGCCGTGCGGTATGGGGCGACGGATACGCGTCACGTCATCCTCATGCGAGGTCCACGACTGATGTGACGCTGCGCGCCTCGCGGGTGTCCTGCGCACCGACTCACGGAAACTGGGCGCCCGCGACGAGCCGTCCCGTTCAGCCTTCGGCGGCCTGTGACTGCCAAGTGACGTTAGCGAAGGTAGCGAGGCTTACGTCATCTTCCACCGACACGCCGGTCGGCTCCGCAGCTTGCCCCCACCGAATTCGCCTCTCCCGCCGTCCGCGTCAACTTCGCATCGCGTCCTCGGGTCACGGCATCGCCCTCGCCATTGCGCCACCCCATTGCGCCACCGCATCGCACCGCCGCATTGCACAGTTGCCTCATTGCACTGTTCCCTCGTTTTCTCCGATTCCTCGTTGTCTCATCACGACTTCCTGAGGCGCTGAATTCGCGTCACTGCGACGTCCCGTCGCACCGGCTCGCCTTGGCGCTTTTCCCCCGGCACCTATGCTATGTTGCGTAACATGACACGCGTAACGTCCGCGGCCATCGCCGCTCCCGCCGAGGTATCGCCCGTCGCCAGCCAGCCTGTCGCCGGGGTCGGCACGACGCTGAGCGTCAGGCAGATACGGCGTATGTCGGCCCAGCGTCTGCTCGTCACTCTCACGTCGCTTGCCCTGATGCAATGGCCATCGTTACCGAATGCTGCGCAGGACACCGACAGCGCCGCATCCGTCGACGCCGAAGCCATTCATCAGTTGCGAATTGCGACACGCCGTCTGCGTGCGTTGATCGATGTCTTCTCACCCTGGCTGAAGCCTCGCTGGCACCGCCGGCTCAAAGGGGAATTGCGCTGGTTGGGGCAATCGATGGGGCCGACGCGAGATGCCGATGTGCTCGTGAGCACAACGTTACCGGCACTTCGCGGCGACCATCCTGACATTGACTGGCCTGCGGTCGATGCCCATGTGGCAAGACTGCGTGGCGATGCCCGTGCGCTTGCCGCAGAGGCGTTGACTGGCGAGCGTCTGCAAGCGTTGCATGCCGTGCTCTTGCAGGCATTTGGTATCGGCGCAGATGGCTGGGGCGAGGTCCGGGCGGCCAAGGCATTGCGGCGTCTCTCTCGCACCCCAGGCAAGCGGCCACGCGCGTTGGCAAAGCATGCGCATAACGTGCTTCGCGCCCAGTATGTTGCGCTATTTCCGGATTGCCGCCAGTTGGCGATGCTCGGCACCGAAGAGTTGCACGCACTGCGCGTGAAGATCAAGACGGCCCGCTACAGCGCAGAACTGTTGACGCCGTGGCTTCGCAAAGCGGTCCGAACGCCATACGAGGACATACTGCGCGCTGCCCAGGGGTTGCTGGGTCAAGTCAACGATGCCGTTGTCGCCCAGCGGATCTGCGAGCACATGCCGCTCAGCGCCGAACAGCGCGATGCACTGATCGGGCGTCTCGATTCGGTCATTGTCAACACCACCAGCCGCGCGGCGCATGTGCTGGGTCGGTTGCCCAGCGCTCACAGTCTCGAGCGCGCCATGCGCAAGCACTAAGCGGCAGCCGGCCGACACTCAATCACGCCACGTTCGCGCGCAACAGGCGCATGCCGTTGGCGATCACCAGCAGACTGGCCCCGACATCGGCGAACACCGCCATCCAGAGCGACGCCAGCCCCACCGCTGCCAGGGCGAAAAACACCGCCTTGATGGAGAGCGCCACAGCGATGTTCTGCTTGAGCACGCCTGCCGAGCGCTTGGACAGCGCCAGAAACGCAGGCAGCTTGCGAAGGTCGTCGTCCATCAGCGTGACGTCGGCGGTCTCGAGGGCGCTATCGGTGCCTGTCACCCCCATCGCAAAACCGACGTCGGCGGCCGCAAGCGCGGGGGCGTCGTTGATGCCGTCGCCGACCATGCCCACGTGGCCGAATTCAGTCCGAAGCGACGACACGGCCCGCCATTTGTCTTCCGGCAGCATTTCTGCACGCACGTCGCTCACGCCGGCCTGCTGACCGATCACCTGCGCGGTCGCACGGTTATCGCCCGTCAACATGACCGTGCGAACGCCCATCTGCGTCAACCGTGCAACCGCCTCGCGCGCCCCTTCTCGCAGCGTGTCCGCCACGGCCAGCACCGCAAGCGCCCGCGTTTCACTGGCCAGCACGATGGCCGTGCGCGCTTGCGCTTCGAGACGCGCGAGTTCCGCCTCAACGCTTTCGTTGCATACCCCCAGCGATTCGATCAAACGATGATTGCCAAGGTAGTACAGCGTTTGACCGACGCGCCCCTTCACGCCCATGCCGGCAAGTGCCTCGAAATCCGTGACGCTTGGCAATGCGCCGAGACCGGCTTGCGTATAACCGTCGACAATGGCGCGCGCAATCGGATGGGTCGTTTGCGCGTCGAGCGCGGCGGCGAGGAGGAGCGCTTCGTCGCGAGACGTTTCGCCCAGCGGGACCACATCCGTGAGGTGCGGCTCGCCACGCGTGAGCGTGCCCGTCTTGTCGAGCGCCACCGCCCGAATCAGATGGCCGCTTTCGAGAAACGTCCCGCCCTTGATCAGGATGCCCGCACGCGCCGCCGCCGTCAGACCGCTCACGACCGTCACCGGCGTCGAAATCACCAGCGCACACGGACACGCGATGACCAGCATCACGAGCGCCTTGTAAATCCACGGCGACCAGGCCAGACCGAAGGCCAGAGGCGGCACGAGCGCCACGAGCAATGCGCAGAGCACGACAACCGGCGTATAGATTCGCGCGAACCTGTCGACAAAACGTTGTGTCGGCGAACGTTGCTGCTGGGCGGTCTCGACGATGCGCACAATGCGGGCAAGCGTCGTGTCGCCTGGCGCAACGTTCGTGCGATACACGATGAGCCCGCTCTCATTGATGCTGCCTGCGTAGACTTCGTCGCCCACCGTCTTGTCGACCGGAACGCTCTCACCGGTAATCGATGCCTGATTGAGTGCGGAACTGCCTTGCTCGATCACACCGTCGATCGCAATGCGCTCACCGGGACGTGCACGCACGCGTGCGCCCACTGAAAGCGACACGGCAGGCACGTCCGCCCAACTGCCGTCGGCTTGCTCAACCGACGCATGATCGGGGGCCAGACGCATCAGCGCTTCGACGGCACGGCGGGCACGCGTGAGCGACGCGGCCTCGAGTTTTTCGGATAAGGCGAACAGCGCGATCACCATCGCCGCCTCGGGCCACTGGCCGATGCCTATCGCGCCAATGACGGCCAGCGACATCAGGAAATGAATGTTCAGCGTGAAGTGGCGCAGCGCGATCCAGCCCTTTTTCAGCGTCGGCAAACCGCACGCCAGGATGGCCCCCAACACCATGCCGCCGATCCACGGGCTATGCTCAGGCATGCCGGACCAGGCCGCAACCTCGCTTGCGGCTGCGAGCACGCCCCCCACAGCCAGACGCACGACATCGCCCTTGCGGCGCTCGGGGGGCGGCGCCGCACCCGCATCATCCCCGGCCAGCGGCACCGGCGTCATGCCGAGCTTGCGCAGCGTATCGGCGGCCGCCTCGCCTTGCCGGGAAACCTCAGCCGCCGACGCCCCTTCGTCGAAAACGATCGTCAACTCACGCTTAAGGAGATTGAAGTACAGCGCGTCGACGCCGGGCCGGCGCTCTAGTTGGGCGCGAATGAGCTGCTCCTCCGTCGGGCAATCCATCTGATCGATCCTGAAACGCGCCTGCGGCAGGCCCGCTGCAGGCGGCGGTTCGGCGTGCGACAGGCTTGCGCTGCCGGCACAGCAACTCGCCGCGTCGTGCGCCGGCGTCCCGCCTGGAACACCCGAGGCGGCATGCCCGTGGTCGTGCCCATGCGGATGATCGTGCTGATGGTCATGCTCGTGCCCGTGTGGGTGACCGTGCCGATGCTCATGCGAGTCGTCCTGCCCGCGACTCGCTTGGCATGCAGACGTGCCATGGCGGTGCGCCTTGTGTTCTGCCGTTGCCGATCCCGCCAGACGAGCGGAATCCGAGGGGTTGGACATGTGAACTCCTGGTTTCCCGATTTGTGTTAACCTGCATTCAAAACCCTGTAGTCACTACGGAGTCAAGCATGAAAATCGGAGAATTGGCCCGAGCGGCGGGCACCGACGTCGAAACGATCCGCTATTACGAGCGAGCGGGCCTGCTGGCGGCCCCGCCGCGGACCGACGCCGGTTACCGTACCTACGGCGACGACCATCTCGAAGCATTGCGCTTCATTCGCCATTGCCGCTCGCTCGACATGCCGCTCGCCGACGCGAAGCGACTCGGCGAACTTGCCCACGACACGAATGTGACGTGCGAAGACGCAAATCAATTGATCGAGGCACACCTCGCACGCGTGCACGCTCGCATTCACGAATTGCAGGCGCTCGAGCAACAGTTGCTGCACCTTCAGGCGCAATGCCATAGCCGCCACGACACGAGCGATTGCGGAATCCTGCGCGCCTTGATGCAGGGTGCGCACGGCGAGGCGTGCGCATGTCACACCGAAGCGGACCCGATCGACGTGGCCTGCGACCACGATCCGCTGCGCGCGTGAGATGTGAGGGCGTTACCGCCCGCCCCTCAAATTTCGACGCTCTCGATTCGACACCTTCGAGTCGACACCTTCGAGTCGACACCTTCGATTCGACACCTTCGATTCGACACCCACGTTTCGACACCCTCGAATCGGCAACTCCCGCCCCCACAAGAACGTCCATGACTTATCGGTGCCGAGCACGCGCTCGCCTTTCATTGTCTTTCCATGACGCGCGTCGCGTCGGGCAACGCAAACGATTGTGATGATTCGCGGCTTTTCCCGTGAAACCCGGGGGCAAACCGGCACAGTTTCTATACAATGTCCCGCACGCATCGCGCCAGCCATTGCTCGTTCGTGTGAACCGCCATCGCGCGGCGTTGAGGATGCGCATCGATATGTCGTCATCCGTTCCAATTTTTGCTTATCTGTCGGAGACCTTATGTCCAGCGATGTATCCGCTACGCCCACCCCCGCGACGGAAAGCAGCGCCGACATCGTGATCATGGGGGCTGGCGCTGCGGGAATCTCCGTAGCGGCCAGCCTGCGTCGCCGCCGTCCATCGCTCTCGATCATGATTGTGGACCCGGCCGACACGCACTATTACCAGCCCGCCTGGACGCTGGTCGGCGCGGGCGAGTTCGATCCCGCGCGCACAGCGCGCCCAATGTCCAGCGTGATCCCCAAAGGGGTGACGTGGATTCAGGCGGCGGTGACCGCATTCGCCCCGGAGCGCCAGCAGATCCTGCTCTCGGACGGCCGCCGCCTCGGCTATCGCTATCTCATCGTGGCACCGGGCCTGCAACTCAATTGGGAAGCGATCGACGGTCTGACCGATACGCTCGGGCGCAACGGCGTCACCTCCAACTATCGCTTCGATCTCGCGCCGTACACGTGGTCGCTGGTTCGCGAATTCAAGGGCGGCAATGCCTTGTTCACGCAACCGCCTATGCCGATCAAATGCGCGGGCGCACCGCAAAAGGCGATGTATCTGTCGGCCGATACCTGGCGTCAGAACGGCGTGCTGGACAAAACGAAGATCGAATTTCATCTGGTGGCGCCGGCACTGTTCGGCGTGAAGGATTACGTCCCCGCGCTGATGGAATACGTAAAGCGCTACCACATTTCGCTCAATCATCTCTCGCATCTGCGTGCGGTCGACGGTGAGCGGCGCGTTGCCCGTTTTGAAATTTTCGACGCCGACGGCCAGTCGCAGTTTGTCGACAAGCCGTTCGACTTCCTGCACGTCGTGCCGCCGCAAAGCGCGCCGGATGTGCTGCGCGCGAGTCCGCTGGCCGACGCCGCCGGCTGGTGCGAAGTCGATCCCGCAACGCTACGCCACGCGCGCTTCGCCAATATTTTCGGCGCGGGCGATGCCATCTCCGCGCCCAACGCCAAGACGGCGGCTGCAGCGCGCAAGCAGGCGGTCGTCGTTGCAGAAAATCTGCTCGCCGCCATGGACGGCCGCCCGCTGGCGATGCACTACGACGGCTACGGGGCTTGTCCGCTCACGGTAGAACACGGCAAGATAGTGCTCGCGGAGTTCGGCTACGGTGGCAAACTGCTGCCCACGTTCCCCGTCGACGGCACGCACGCAAGTCGTTTCGCATGGATACTGAAAAAGTACGTGCTGCCAACGGTTTATTGGAATTTCATGCTTCGCGGACGCGAGTGGCTGGCTCAGCCCAGCCGCCCCGGCCATAGGTGAAACCCGGACTTCATTTTCAAGGACGGGTGCCGTTAAAGGTAGAAGGACCCGGTTTCGCGACCGGGCACGAGCTTCTTGTCGGGCCACGCCTTGCGCGCGGTCTGCCTGAGCGCGGGGAATGCGGTGCACCGGCCGGTCAGCCTCTTGCGCCCCTCGCACGAAGGCCGACACATTTACGCGTCTTATGCAGAACATGATTCAAGGGTTTTCTTGCGGCACGACCTGTTCGACGCATGGGATTCATCTGCCGGCAGGACATACACGCGGCGATGACAAACGCTCAACCGTGCGGGCGACGTCTGCCTGCGTGCCGAGATGAACGACACGAACGCGCTGCGACGGCAAGTCGTCCTCGCCGATCTGCTGCTGGATCGCCAGCGGCTGTTGCGCGCCCTCAGCTTGGACTTGCGCACCCCAAGCCCGCCGGGCAGCCACAGTGCCTTGATCGTGCTCCACGTGGGACGCGGGCAACGCACGGCGACCAGTCAAGCGGCCATCTCCGACGCCGATCTGCTCGCAACCGTCGCGTTTCGCATCGGTTCGCGCATTCGTCGCCGCGACCTCGTCGGACGCGTTTCCGATCAGCAGATTGCCATCTTGCTGCGCGATCTCGGCAGTCGCGAGGCTGCGGTACAGGTTGCCCGGCGTTTCATCCGTGCCGCCGAGTCGCCGGTGCCTTGCGGCAACGGTCTGCTCTATCCGATCGTCTCGGCGGGCGTGACGCATCTGCCGCAGGTCCCCGTATGGCCTGCCACCCTGCTCGAGCATACGTCCGATGTCGCCGATCAAGCGATTCGCGAGAGTGCATCGCGCTTTCTTGTCACCGAGGCGCCATCGGCGCCCACCGAAGGTGTCACACCACCGGATGACGCCGGCAACGAACACCACTGGCGCAACGTCATCGGACGCGCCCTTTCGGGATCGGAGTTCCGTCTGCATTACCAGCCGCAGATCGACATGCGCACCCACCGGCTGACCGGCCTGGAAGCCCTCATCCGCTGGCAGCGCGACGACGAACTGATCATGCCGGGCGAATTCATCCCGGCAGCCGAGCGTTGCGACGTCATCGGCCCGATCGGCGAATGGACGTTGCAGGAGGCCTGCCGTCAGCTCGACCAATGGCACACGGACGGCGAGGAGTATCCGCGTGTGGCGGTGAACCTCTCGGCGCAGCAAATGCGCGTGCAGACACTCGACACGATCCACTACGCTCTCAAGCACCATCGTGTGCCGCCCGACAAGCTCGAGATCGAGATCACGGAGTCGTCGCTGATCTCGCACCTCGACGAAGCGGCTACGCTGATGAACGAACTCGTGGCGATGGGGGTTCGCCTGTCGCTCGACGATTTCGGCACGGGCTATTCGAGTTTCGTTCGCCTCAAGCGTTGGCCCTTCGGCACCGTCAAGATCGACTACCAGTTCGTGGCCGGCGTGCTGCTTGGCGGCTACGACACCGAGTTGATTCGCGCCATCATCGCCATTGCCCGCAAGCTCGAGATCGAGACCGTTGCGGAAGGTGTCGAGACGAGCGCTCAGCGCGATGCGCTCGCGTCGATGGGCTGTCACGCGTGGCAGGGGTATCATTGCACGCGTCCCTTGCCGCCCGGGCACATCGAGACATTCATCCGCGATTGGCACGGGCGCATTTGAGCGCATCTGCAAGCGCCCCTGCCATCGCCATGGCCACGGGCTACGCGGCTGAGCGGCTGAGCGGCTGAGCGGCTGAGCGACAATAGCGCTTAACGCTTAACGCTTGGCGCTTGGCGACGATGCGCCGATGCGCCGATGCGCCGATGCGGCGCACGACCGAGCCAAATCTCGCGGGCGCGAACGCCGCGCCCGCGACGCCGACCTCCGAGGACGCCCCCGAGGTCGGCCGTAACAGACTTCGGGCGCACCGCCCGGAGCCGCCAACTCAAACGGACCGATGCCAAAGACGAATCTCGCCGCATTCGCCCCAACGCCGCCGCGCGCCATCCAACTCGGTGTTGCAGCGCTCTGGGTGGCCTTGAGCAGCGCCGCACACGCCGAACTCTCGCTCTTGCAACCGCCTCGCGCCCTCGCTGGCGACGCGCCCCTGCAACTGATGCTTCTGGCCACGCAGGACGGCCAGGGCCGCAAGCCGATCAAGCTGCCCGACGAAATCGTCGTACGCATCTCCAACGACGATTTCAAGCCGACTTTGCTGCCCCTCAAGCGTACGAGCGCCGTGCCCGCTCAGGTAACGCTCGCGAAAGGGCAGTTCCGCCGCGTTTCATATTCCGCCGAATTACCGAAGGAACTGCGCGGCACCGTGCGCGTTGAACCCGTCGACTGGGATGCCTCGACCACGACGATCGTGCTCGATCGTGCCGCACCGGCCGAACCGATGGTCGCCGCCGCGCCGGCCGCGCCTGGCAATGGGGTTGTGCCCACCCGCGCCGACGGCACTTCCGTGTCTGCGCCTACCGTGGCTCCGGCCCCAGGGGCCATCACCAGCGCCGCACCCGACGCAATCGCACCGACAAGCGATGCCGAGTTCGCGCGCCTCTCGTCGAATGAGCCGATGTACATCGCGTTCGGCAAGAACGGCGACGCCAACGCGCGTTTCCAACTCAGCTTCAAATTCCACATTCTCAAGCCGGACAACCCCGCGTCGAAGTCCTTCCTCGACAATCTGTATTTCGGTTACACCCAGTTGTCAATCTGGGATCTGGAAGCGGAATCGGCCCCCTTTCGCGATTCGAACTACCGGCCGAGTCTCTTCTACTACGTCCCGGACACCGGCGCACGCGCGAGCTGGTTCACTTCGCTGGGCATCGCGGCCGGTATCGAGCACGAGTCCAACGGCAAGGCGGGTGACGATTCGCGCAGTATCAACACCCTCTTCTTCAAGCCCATCTTCAAGTTCGGCAACCTTTCGGAGTACCACTGGACCGTGGCACCGAAGCTCTATGCCTATGTTGAGAAGAAAGATAACCGTGACATCCAGAATTATCGCGGCTACATGGACCTGCTCGTCTTGTGGGGCAAGCCGAACGGCTGGCAGATCGGCGCAACGCTTCGCAAGGGTATGAAGCGCAACTATGGCAGCGTGGATTTGCAGGTGACCTATCCGCTCGGCAAGCTGATCCCGGGCACGGGCGGCTATGTCTGGCTCGGCTATTTCACCGGCTACGGCGAAGACCTGCTCGACTACAATCGCCACTCCACCTCACAGGTACGGATCGGGTACAGCGTGTTTCGCTGGTAGCCATGGCACCGGGCGGCCATGGCCGAACACCGACGACGTGTCCGCTCCCCCACGTTCAGAGCACCAGCACGAGGGCCCCCGCAACGATCAACAAACCGCCGAACGCCTCCTTGAGCGAGAACGGCTCGCCCAGTACCCCCCAACCGATCAACATCGCCATCGCAACGCTGAGCTTGTCGAGTGGCGCCACGCCCGACACGGGCCCCAGTTGCAGCGCACGGAAGTAGCAGAGCCACGACAAGCCCGTCGCCACCCCCGAGAGCACGAGGAACAGCCATGTGTTCGCGCTCAGACTCGTCGGCCGCTGCCACTCGCCTCGCATGCCAACGATCGACAACGTCACCACGAAGATGACAACCGTGCGAATCAGTGTCGCCATATTCGAGTTGACCTGCGCCACCCCGAGCTTCCCAAGAACCGCTGTCAGCGCGGCAAAGCAGGCCGAGCCCAGCGCAAATAATTGACTTGGGTCGACGGCCACCGTCGGCCTGCGACCCGCCAGAATATCGACCGTCATCTCACCGCCATAGGGGAATCGCAGCCGATGTGGCCATCGATGCGATAATGGCGGCACCCTTCGACCGCCAACCCGCGCCTGTCCCCCAACGCTGCCCCTATGTCCGAACTGCACGACCGCCCCGACAGCCCCTGCATTGGCGTTTGCTCGACGCTCTTCGACGATGTCTGCAAAGGCTGCGGCCGGACCGCCTACGAAGTCTCCAACTGGGTATGCTTCACCGACGACGAGAAGGCCGCCGTATGGGAGCGCATCACCCGCGAGGGCAAGGCCATGCGTTTTTGCGACAGCCGGTCTACGACCTCGCAGACTTGAATTGAATCGACTTGTACTCGAGGAATTCCTCCAGGCCGTACACGCCGTTCTCACGGCCGTAGCCCGACTGCTTGAAGCCGCCGAAGGGCGCCTGCACATTGAACTCCCCGCCGTTGATGTCCACCTGCCCCGTGCGAATCTGACGCGCGACGCGCACCGCGCGCGCCTCGTCGCCTGACCACACGCCACCGCCAAGTCCGTAGATGGAGTCGTTGGCAATGCGCACGGCATCGGCTTCGTCCCGGTACGTGATGATCGAGAGCACCGGACCGAAAATCTCCTCTTGTGCCACCGTGGCGTCGGGCGCGACACGCCCGAGCACCGTCGGCTGGACAAAGAACCCCGCCTCGAATCCCGGCGGCACCGCATCGCCACCCGCGATCAGCTCAGCCCCCTCCGCCAGCCCCTTCCGAATGTAGGCCTGCACTCGCTCGCGCTGCGCAGCGGATGCCAACGGCCCAAGACGCGTCGTCTCTTCACGCGGATCGCCCAGCGTAAATCGCGCAACGGCATCCTTCGCCAGCGCCTTGACCTCCTCATAACGCGACGCAGGCACGAGCATTCGCGTGTGCGCCGAACAAGTCTGACCGGAATTCAGATAGCAGGCGTTGAGGGTGCCTTTGACGGCGGCGGCAAGGTCCGCATCGTCAAGCACCACCGATGCCGATTTTCCACCGAGTTCCAACGCCACACGCTTGACCGTCTGCGACGCCACTTCGGACACACGTTTGCCCGCCCGCGTCGACCCGGTAAACGACACCATGTCGACGTCGGGATGCCGTGCCAGCGCTTCGCCAACCACCGGTCCGAGGCCCGTCACCAGATTGAACACACCCGGCGGGAGACCGGCTTGCGCGATCACCTCGGCCAGAATGAATGCATTGAACGGCGCCACCTCCGACGGTTTGAGCACCACCGTACACCCTGCCGCCAGCGCAGGCGCAACCTTCAGGGTGATCTGATTCAACGGGTAATTCCACGGCGTGATCGCACCGACCACGCCCACGGGCTCTCGCACCACCAGCGAATTACCCACGCGCGCCTCGAATTCGAACGTCTCGGCAAGCTCCGCGTACTTGTTCCAGTGATAGACAGGCCCGCCGACCTGAATCGCGCGGACGAGCTTGATCGGCATCCCCGTCTCGCCCGTCATGACTTGCGCGAGCATGTCCGTGCGTGCCTTCAGGCCCGCCGCGATCTTGCGCAGGTAGACGGCACGCTCGGCAGGCGGCGTAGCCGCCCAGGCTTCGCGCGCCCTCAGTGCTGCGGCAACGCCTGCCTGCGCATCTTCTGCGGTGCCCTCAGGAATACGCCCCATGAGCGTAGCATCGGCCGAATGAAAGACGTCCAGCGTGGCACGCCCCACCGGCGTCACCCACTGTCCGTCGATGAAAAACTTGTCGAAAGTCATCATGCAATGTCTCCTGCTGGGATGTTCCCATCGAACCGACATTGTAGTGCTCACTCCCTTGAATTTCTCGCGCTCGCGGCGAAATCGGACGGCACCGATCCGCGTCTTCCGAGACTCCCACGGCAATGTCGGACAATACGAGCGACGGACGCGCCCGCAGACATGCCGTAAACGCAAACAGGGCGCCTGCCATGCAAGCGCCCTGTCCGTGGCGGCTCCCGTACCGCGCGAATGTCCCGGCGACCGACACACCGAGACCCGCGAGGCGGTTCCGCTCAAAGGCCCAAACTTCCCGACGTCAGACTTCCACGCCCTGGCTCGCCAGGTATTCGTCGTAAGTACCCTGATAATCGACGAGCGTACCGTTGCTCTTCACCTCGATCACGCGCGTGGCGAGGCCCGACACAAATTCCCGGTCATGCGAGACGAAGATCAACGTGCCCGGATACTTGTCCAGCGCTATCTGGAGCGATTCGATCGACTCCATGTCCATGTGGTTGGTCGGCTCGTCCATCATCAGCACGTTGTGGCGGCCCAGCATCAGCTTGCCCCAGATCATGCGTCCCTTCTCGCCGCCGGAGAGCACGCGCACCGACTTGCGCACGTCGTCGCCGCCGAAGAGCAGACGGCCGAGTGAGCCGCGAATCACCTGATCGTCATCACCTTCCTTGCCCCACTGCGTCATCCAGTCGGTGAGCGTCGTGTCCTCCGGAAACGCTTCCGACGTATCCTGCGGCATGTAACCGATGTTCGCGTTCTCGGCCCACTTCACGCTGCCGGCATCGACCGGCAGCGCCGCCATCAGGCAGCGCAGCAGCGTGGTCTTGCCCGCACCGTTCTCTCCAATGATCGCCACGCGCTCACCAGCGCGCACGGCACCGGAAACGTTCTTGAAAATCTGACGATCGTACGACTTCGCAATGCCTTCGAACTCAAATGCGAGGTTATGCAGCTTCTTCTCGAACTCGAAGCGAATGAAGGGATTCTGACGCGACGACGGCTTGATGTCTTCCACCTTGATTTTGTCGATCTGCTTGAGACGGCTCGTCGCCTGGCGTGCCTTCGACTTGTTCGCCGAGAAGCGGCGCACGAAGTCCTGCAGGTCGGCGATACGCTCCTTCGCCTTCGTGCTCGCCGCCATCTGGCGTTCGCGCGCCTGTGCCGACGCGAGCATGTAATCGTCGTAATTACCCGGGTAGATCGTCAGCGTGCCATAGTCCATATCCGCCATGTGCGTACACACGGCATTCAAGAAGTGGCGATCGTGCGAAATGATGATCATGGTGGAATTGCGCTCGTTGAGCACGTCTTCCAGCCAGCGAATCGTGTTGATGTCCAGGTTGTTGGTCGGTTCGTCGAGCAGCAGGACATCCGGATTCGAGAACAGCGCCTGAGCAAGCAGCACACGCAGCTTCCAGCCCGGCGCGATGTTGCTCATCGGCCCCTGGTGCTGCTCTGTCGGAATGCCCACGCCGAGCAGCAACTCGCCGGCGCGTGCTTCCGCCGTATAGCCGTCGTACTCGGCGAACTTCGCTTCAAGCTCGGCGGCGTGCATGTAGTCGTCATCCGTCGCTTCCGGATTCGCGTAAATCGCGTCGCGCTCGCTCATGGCGGCCCACATTTCCGTGTGGCCCATCATCACGACGTCGAGCACGCGCATGTCTTCATACGCGAACTGATCCTGCTTGAGCTTGCCCAGACGAACGTTCGGCTCGAGCATGACATTGCCGCCGCTCGGTTCCAGATCGCCGCCAAGAATTTTCATGAACGTCGACTTGCCGCAACCGTTGGCACCGATCAGACCATAACGGTTGCCTCCTCCGAACTTGACGGAAATGTTCTCGAAGAGCGGCTTGGCGCCGAATTGCATCGTGATATTGGCAGTTGACAGCACGGGTGGTATCCGGGAGATGAAGTGCGGCGGCACGAAATTGCGCCACGAAACCCGACATTTTAGCACCGATGCGTGGCATGCGCCCCCGGCTACCCGCGGCGCTTGTGAAGCGTCCGAAATGCAGCCTACCCATGATGGGAAGGGATACCGATGGCCTTAGTCTGCCCCTAGCCGCGTGAATCTTCGCAACGTCTCCCGACGTGCCGATCGCCGCGGCCATGCACGCCAGGGCGTCTGTCTTTTTGACGCTTCTCGGCCATCCCATTGCCCTCACTCACACAACCTCCATCCCATGACCGCGATCCGCTTACCGCTGACCCATGCACGTGCGTTGCGTTCTCGCGCCCGCCACGCCCACCACCTCCCCCGCGCTTTCGGGGCCGCCCTGTGCACCGCCGCGCTGTTGACGATCGCCCCGCTCGCATTTGCCGACACTCACCCCACGGGCGTGACGGCCAAAACCCTCGTGAAATCCACGGCTGCGTGGGATCAGACGGGCTATACGGCGTACCCGGCTGGCACGCCCGAACCGACGCTCGTACGCATCACCCTCGCCCCGAACACCCCGTTGGATTGGCACACGCATCCCATGCCCGCCATCGGCTATGTCACGTCGGGTCAATTGACGGTCGAGCGGGCGGATAACGGCGCTCAACGCGCGTTCACCGCCGGTCAGACGATCACCGAGCTGGTCGACGTGGCCCATCGGGGCTGGGCGGGCGACACTGGCGCAGAACTGCTGGTGTTCTACGCGGGCGCAGCGCAGCAACCGCTTTCGGTGAAATCCCCCGACCCGAGGGAACTTGCGCTGGACGAGCGCGTGAAGCAAACCCGTGATTAGCGCGCCCCAAACGCTTGCGGACAAGCGCTTATCGGGCTGATAGGGGCTTTCCGCTATAGAGGTGTCCGCAACTTGTGTTTCATAATGATTTACTTATGCAATCTAGGGTCCGGCATATTCGGATCGTTATATTTATCATGAGCCAGAACCGCGAACCGATCGACACGTATTTGCTGCGCGTCCTTCATACCTTGTTGATCGAGCGCAGTGTCACGCGTGCGGCCGTCAAGCTGAACCAGTCGCAGCCAGCGATCAGCGCGGCCCTGCGGCGGTTGCGCGACATTACCGGCGATCCGCTCCTGGTGCGCGGCAAATCGGGCATGGTGCCCACTGAGTACGGTCAATCGCTGATGGAACCGACGCAGAATGCGCTGCGTGAGATCGAGCGCATCACGGTTCAGCAATCGAATTTCGATCCGGCGACGACGGTACGCACGTTTCGCATCGGCTCACCCGACTATCTGAATACACTGTTCGTGCCGACAGTCGTCGAGCGCTTCCGCCAACAGGCGCCCAATGCGCAACTCGAACTGCATTCGCTGGGGCCCGCCTTCGACTATGAGCATGCGCTCGAAGATGGCAAGGTGGACATCGTGATCGGCAATTGGCCCGAGCCGCCCGAACAGCTCCATCTCTCGAACCTGTTCGTCGACCAAATCGTGTGTCTGGTACGCAATACGCACCCCTATGCCAAACGTGGCCTCACGCTCGATCAGTACCTCGCCAGCCCGCATCTCGCGCCGACGCCCTATTCCGTTGCACAACGCGGCGCCATCGATATGCACCTTGCGCGCGAGCGCCTGAAGCGCAACGTGGTCGTGACGATTCCGTATTTCAACCTGGCGCCTTACGTTCTGCTGAAGTCCGATCTGATCTTCACCACAACACGTCTGTTTGCCGACCACTACGCTGAGTTCCTGCCGCTCACCGTGGTCGAGGCACCCATCGACTTCCCGCCGATGCAGTACTACCAGTTGTGGCACGAACGTACGCATTACTCCGATGAAGTACGCTGGCTGCGCAGCGTCATCTCCGACGCCACACGCACGTTGCTCGAGTCGCGCATACAACCCTGATTCACGGATTCCACCGATTCCACCGATTCCGCAGATTCACCGAGCGATCGCCGCGCGACTTTTACCGGCGGAGCGGCCCCCACCGCTCCGCCGAACCGAACGGCGGCGTCCCCAAACGCACAGGAACGTCACCTGGCTTCCCGCCAGCGCATTGCCACGTCCGGCCACACACCAACTTCATGTGAGCGGTGAGGCAACGCCTTATCGGGAGACCTCGGCCAGTTGCCGCGCCAGCGCGTTGTGACGCGTGACGAGCGATGGCAGATCGAGCGTCGACAGACGCCCTTCGCGCACCACGACCCGCCCGTTCACCACGCTGTAAGCGGCTTGTCCGGGATTGCAGAAGACCAGCGCCGCCACCGGGTCATGCAGCCCTCCAGCCATGCCGATGCCGCGTGTGTCGAACGCCACGAAGTCTGCCGCCATGCCGGCCGCAAGCACGCCAATGTCGTCGCGGCCGAGCACGCGCGCGCCGCCGACCGTGGCGATTTCCAGTGCCTCACGCGCCGTCATCGCACTCGGGCCGAACCCGACGCGCTGCAGCAGTAGCGCTTGACGCGCCTCGCCGATCATATTGCCGGCGTCGTTCGACGCCGAGCCATCCACGCCCAGTCCGACGGGCACCCCGGCGTGGCGCATGCGGCGAATCGGTGCAATGCCCGATGCAAGCCGCATATTCGAACACGGGCAATGCGCCACGCCCGTGCCGGTCCTGGCGAAAAGCGCGATACCGGCGTCGTCGAGCTGCACGCAGTGCGCGTGCCAAACGTCATGGCCGACCCAACCCAGATCCTGCGCATACTCGGCCGGTGTCATGCCGAACTTTTCGCGACTGTACGCAATATCGTTGACGTTCTCCGCCAAATGCGTGTGCAGCGACACGCCATAGTGGCGCGCCATCGACGCCGATTCGCGCATCAGGTCGCGGCTCACGGAGAACGGCGAGCACGGGGCCACGACGACCCGCAGCATCGCGTAGCGACCTTCGTCGTGGTAGGTCTCGATGAGGCGCTGAGTGTCCTTGAGAATGTCGTCTTCGCGCTCCACGACGCGATCGGGCGGCAGCCCGCCCTGACTCTGTCCAACGCTCATGCTGCCCCGGCTCGCATGGAAGCGCATGCCGATCTCGGCCGCCGCCTCGATACTGTCGTCGAGCCTGCAACCATTCGGGTAGATGTACAGATGGTCGCTCGACGTGGTGCAGCCGGAGAGCAACAATTCGGCCATCGCCGTTTGGGTCGAGACGCGGATCATCTCCGGCGTCAGATTCGCCCATACGGGATACAGGCTCGTCAGCCAATTGAACAGTTCGCCGTCCTGCGCAACCGGAATCGCGCGCGTGAGGCTCTGATACATATGGTGATGCGTGTTGACCAGACCGGGAACGACGACATGCCCGCTCAGATCGAGCACTTCGTCGGCGGTGGACGGCAGCGTATCGCGGGTGCCGACCGCCACGATCCGGTTGTCCTCCACGTACAGCCCGCCTCGGGCAATTTCGCGGCGGTCCGCGTCCATCGTGACGAGAACGTCGGCATTCGTGACCAGCAGTGTTTTCATCAATGCGCCTCCAGTCCCACCGCTGCGCCATGCTTCTCGCCGAGGGCGTTGGGGGCCGGGGCCTTGAAGCCATTGAAATAGGCGTTCAAAATCACGGCCGAGAGCGTGGCGAGCAGAATTCCGCTGTGAAGCAACGGCGCGAGCTGCTCCGGCATCTTCGCAAAGAATTTGTTCGACGCCACCGGAATCATCGCCATGCCGATGCTGATGGCCACAATGTACAGGTTGTAACGGTTCTCCGTGTAGTCGACCTTGGACAAGATTTTGATGCCCGTGGCGAGCACCATGCCGAACATGACCACGCCCGCCCCGCCCAGCACGAATTGCGGAATCGAGGCGACAACCACCGACATCTTCGGGATCAGGCCGAACACGAGCAGGATCACACCTGCCGCGACACACACCCAGCGGCTCTTCACCCCCGTCACGCCCACGAGGCCGATGTTCTGCGAGAAAGAAGTATGCGGGAAGGTGTTGAAAACGCCGCCGATCACCGTGGCCACGCCGTCGACGCGCAGTCCGGCCACCAACGCCTTCTCGTCGACCGGCTTGCCCACGATCTCGCCAAGCGCGAGGAACATGCCCGTCGATTCGATGAACGTGATCAGCATCACGATGGTGAGCGTGAGAATGGCCCACGGATCGAACACCGGCATACCGAAATGGAACGGCAGCACGATGTCGAACCATTTCACCTGGTCGAGGCCGTCGAAGTTCACCTTGTGCAGCATCAGTGCAATCGCGAAGCCGAACAGAATGCCGAGCAGCACGGCAATATTCGAGAAGAAACCCTTCACGAAACGCGTCACCAGCAAAATGAAGACGAGCACTGCGAACGACACGCCCAGATAGACCGGATCGCCGTAATCGGGGTTACCTACGCCCCCCGCCGCCCAGTTGATACCCACGCCGATGATCGTCAGGCCAATCGACGTAATCACAATTCCCGTGACAATCGGCGGGAAGAAGCGCAACAGCTTGCCCACGGCCGGCGCGAGCAGTGTCCCGATAATGCCCGCAGCGATGGTCGCCCCGAAAATGCCGGGCAGCCCCAGCGAGGGATTGGTACCGATCGCGAGCATCGGGCCCACGGCAGCGAAGGTCACGGCCATGATGACCGGCATGCGAATGCCGAAGCGCCCGACACCCACGCTCTGGATCAGCGTGGCAATGCCGCAGCACATCAGATCGGCGGAAATGAGAAAGGCCATCTGATCCTTGGGCAAGCCAATGGCGCCACCAATAATGAGCGGCACGGCCACCGCACCTGCGTACATCACCAGCACATGTTGCAGGCCCAGCATGAACAGTTTTCCGATCGGCAGTCGCTCGTCGACCGGATCCACGGCGTTGGTTGTCACACTCATTGCGTCTCCATCCCAGGGGGGCTGTTTGATTGATATTTTTGGGGTGACTCCATGGTGCAGTTCGACGCCTGCTGCGACAAGACCATCGGCGGCTATAGTGTTTTTTTCATGGAACGTATGCGTGGATGCTTATTCTGCATCTCGGGTTTTCCCCGAGCATGCACATCGCCATTGGGCTTTCCGGCTGCCGCATCCCCCGAGCGGGCAGCGCATCATACGAGTCGCGTTATATACCGAATAGCGAAATCGAATAGTGGTCCCCGAAACCGCCATACCGGGGCATGGGGCGTACGCCCGACAGGGCGGCGCACCGTGGCGGAGCGGGCCACTCGTTTGTCTGGCGTGACGGGGTATGTGCACGTTTTTATCTTTGGTATTGCACCCGTTGCCCGGCCGCCATCTCCCTACAATGCATCCATCCATCACAGGAGACACCATGGGACGACTGACTACCCACGTACTTGATACATCGCACGGCAAGCCGGGCGCGGGCATCCGCGTCGAGCTGTGGCGCGTGGACGGCGAACGCCGCCTGCTGCGCGACGTGCAGACCAACCACGACGGGCGTTGCGACGCGCCGCTGCTAGAGGGCGAGGCATTTGTCGCAGGGGAATACGAACTGGTATTCCATGCGGGCGATTATTTCGCCGCGCAAGGCGTGGACGTCCCGTCGCCGCGCTTCGTGGATCGCGTCGTGCTGCGTTTCGGTGTGGCCGAGCCTTCCCAGCATTACCACGTGCCCCTTCTGGTGTCGCCGTGGAGCTTTTCCACGTATCGCGGTAGCTGATAAACGCGAGCGTGAACGTCAGGTAGTTGAGGAGAACATAAGATGGAAGCGTTTATTACCGACTGGGTCAATTTGTTGCTGCGCTGGCTACATGTGGTGGCGGCTATTGCCTGGATTGGCGAGTCGTTCTATTTCGTGATGCTGGACAACGGTCTGAAGCCACCCAAGGCCGCCGAGGACAAGCAAAAAGGTGTGTTCGGTGAAATGTGGTCGGTCCACGGCGGTGGCTTCTACCACGCCCAGAAGTATCTGAACTCACCGCCGCAGATGCCGGCCGAGCTGCATTGGTCGAAGTGGAAGTCGTATACCACATGGCTTTCGGGCTTTGGTCTGTTCTGCGTGCTGTACCTGCTGCAACCGCAGACGTACCTGATCGACAAGAACGTGATGGATCTGCAACCCGGTCAGGCGGTGGGCATTGCTCTGGCATTCCTGATCGGCGGCTGGTTCGTCTATGACTTCCTGTGTCGCATGCTGGGCAAGAACGAGCGCGTGCTTGGCATTGCCGTTGCGCTGTTCGTGGTCGCCGCGACGTATGCCACGACGCATATCTTCTCGGGGCGTGCCGCCTTCCTGATCGTCGGCGCGATGATGGCGACGTCCATGTCGGCCAATGTGTTCTTCTGGATCATTCCGGGACAGCGCAAGAGCGTCGATGCGCTGTCGAGGGGCGAAGTGCCCAATCCGATCTGGGGCAAGCTGGGCAAGCAGCGCTCGGTTCATAACACCTATTTCACGCTGCCGGTCGTGTTCATCATGATCAGCAACCATTACGCGTTCACGTACAGCAATCCGTATAACTGGGTGATCCTGTCGATCATCATGGCCGCGGGCGCGATGATTCGTCAGTTCTTCGTGCTGCGTCATGCGGGCAAGAATCTGTACGCCCTGCCCGTGGCAGGCGCCGCCCTGCTCGCTGCGGTGGCCGTTTTCGCGTCGCCGCGCCCCACGCCGGCGCCGGCCGCCGGGGCACACGGCGAAGGCGCGGCGTCGCCTGTCACGCTCTCGGAAATCCAGCCGATTCTCACGCAACGCTGTGCGACTTGCCACTCGGCCAAGCCGACCATGATGGGCAGCGCACCGGCGGGCGTGATGTTCGACACGCCGGACGAGATCTCGCAGAACGCCCAACGGATTTATCAGCAGGCCGTGGCGCTCAAGTCGATGCCGCTGGGCAACGTGACCCAGATGACTGACGACGAACGCCAGAAGATTGCCGCCTGGTTCAACGGCGGCGCACACCCCTGACGGCCGCGCTCGTCTTTCTTGCTAGACCCATGTTGGGGCGCTTCGGCGCCCCTTTTTTTCATGAGGGTTACGCAGCGCGACGTCCCCGACAAGAACAATCTCTCGGGAACTTCGGTGCAAGTACGCAGGTCTGTAGTACGCGCCCGGCAGTCCGGGCGTGACGTATTTGCGAGGGCGGCATCCGCTCAACCTTCCCATCACGTCAAACTACGGGTGCGATGCTTTTTACGGCAGGCGCATCACGAATCAGACATCATGAATTTCCTGCTTTTCTCCGTTTCCCGGCAAGGCGTTGTCTGGGTGCATCTGCACCAGGCCATGTTTCCGCCGTCCGATCTGACTGCCTGACGACGTCTGTGCGCCACTGCTGCGCGTGATGTTGCGGGCGGGACGGGTGCGCCATCGCTTGCGCGCGCCCGATCGATCTCCCATCTCGAAGTTTCGATGTGCAAGCCACGGTGAGCCGCGTCCCGACACGACGCGGCGATGTGTCATCGGGGGGACCATGTCTCATTCCACTATCAGCCATTCCACGCAGGGCACAAGGACGCCACTGCTCAAACAATTTGCGTCGCTCGCGATCCCAACCATCCTTTCCGGTTGGGTTTACACGGTCTATACGTTGATCGACGGGATCTTCATCGGTCGATACGTCGGCGAACAGGCGTTGGCCGCGCTCAACCTCGTTGTCCCGCTGCTGTATGTGCCGTACGCATTCAGTGTCATGATCGGCGTGGGCGGCGCCACGCTCATTGCGCGTCTGCTGGGAGAGGGACGCGACGCAGAAGCGCGTCGCGCATTCTCGCAGGTGCTCTGGGTGATGCTCGCCTTCGGTATCGCGATGAGCGCCGGGGTGCTGTACTTCCGTCACGAAATCGCCGCCGCGCTCGGCGCGCACGGCGAAATCACGCAACACGTGGTGGGCTTTCTGTCGGGCTGGGGCTGGTTCGTGCTGTTCGCCAACGGTCTTTACGCGATGGAGCTGTTCCTGCGCGTGGAAGGTGCGCCGGCAGCGCGATTCGGACTGTACGCGATGTTTCTTGGCGCGCTCGCCAACGTGGCGCTGGACTATTGGTTCATCGTGGTGAAGGAGATGGGCATGTACGGGGCGTCGCTCGCCACCGGCTTGTCGATGATGGTCTCCAGCAGCGTGATGCTCGCGTATCATTTCGTGCTGGCCAAGCAGGTCGTGCCCGCACGGCGGGCTTTCGCAGGCGCCGAGGTCCATATCTGGCGCGTCATGTACAACGGTGCCTCGGAGTTTCTGGGGGCGATCGCCCCGGCGGTGACCGTGTTCGCGTTCAACCGCGTCATTCTGTGGAACTTCGGCGAGCCTGGGCTGGCCGCCTACGCCATTCTGGAATACATGACGCTCGGCGCCACGGTGACGATGGTTGCGCTCGTGCAGAGCATGCAGCCGATGATCAGCTACTATCGCGGCTCACGCGATCTGAGCGCGTTGCGCGAGTCGTTCCGGCTAGGCGTGATGGCGGTGACGGGTTTCTCGGTGCTGGTGGCTGTCGCGATGGCCACACTCGCACGCCCGCTCACGTTCCTGTTCCTGCCGGCGGGCGTTCAGGCGTGGTCGATTCTTGAGCACGCGGTGCTTTGGTACGCGCTGGCATTTCTGCCTGCCGCTGGCAATTTGATCGTCGCGGGCTTTCTGACCGCCGTGGAATCGCCTGGCCCATCGGCGGCCATTGCCATGCTGCGAAGCTGGGTGTTGCTGCTGGGTATTCTTTGGCTGCTCAATGCCGGGTTCGGCGGCGCGGCGATCTGGTACACGCTGTTGATTACCGAAGTGCTCACGCTCGCGATCAGCGTGTGGCTATATTGGCGCAGCGACCGGGGCGAAGCGCTGCTGGCGCCGGCAGCGTCTCGTTGAGGCACTGGCATCCGACAATCCGGCTATCCGGCATCACGGCGTGACTTGACGGTCACGCCGTTTTTCATTGTCATGCCGCGACGCTTCAGCTCGGCATCTTCAGCGAGAACGTTTGCGCGAGCGACTGCATGTTGGCGGCGTCGTCCGCGCCGGGTGCACCTTCGGGCGGCGCAGCGCGCGGCGGCAGCGATGCGGGCACGCTGACTTCGCTGGCGGCCCACTGCGGTTCGGGCAGTTCGTCGAACACCTGACGCAGGCGCGCCCCCCACGATTCGTGGATCATCTTGTAGTAGACATTTTCGTCGTCGAGCGACGCGAACCGCGTTACGCGCAGGCTATTTTCTTCATACACGAGAAGATCGAGCGGCAACCCCACGGAGACGTTGGAGCGAAGCGTGGAATCCATGGAAATGAGCGCGCACTTGGCGCCGTCGTCGAGCGAGGTCGCGGGTGTGACGAGCCGATCGATGATGGGCTTGCCATACTTCGACTCTCCGATCTGGAAGTACGGATTGACCGACGACGCTTCGATGAAGTTACCTGCGGAATACAGTTGATACAGGCGACTCGGCGCGCCCGCGATTTGGCCGCCCAGCAGGAAGCTGCAATTGAAGTCGACACCGAACGCTTCGAGCGCCTTGGCGTCGCGTGTGTAGACGTCGCGAATTGCCTGACCGACGACGCGCGCGACGTCGGTCATGGTTTTGGCGTTCCACAGGGTTTCGGTGTCCCGCGCTTCGACCAGTTGCTGGCGCACGGCTTGGGTGAGCGCAAGGTTGCCAGCCGAGAGCAGCACGAGCACGCGCTCGCCCGGGCGCTCGAACACCAGCATCTTGCGAAAGGTGCTGACGTGATCGACGCCCGCGTTGGTGCGGGTATCGGAGAGAAAGACGAGCCCGGCATCGAGCTTCATGGCCACGCAGTACGTCATGTCGTTCCTGTCCTGCCGTGCGGGGCCCTCGGCCCAGGCACGCTGAAAGCTATTGTTGTTGATCTGGCGGCACGGTATCGACTTTGACCGATACGTGCAGCGCTTCCGTCGCCCCACCACTGCGCATCCCTCTCACGGGCGCGGCGGACTCATAATCGCGCCCCACGGCCAGCCGGCAGTAGTTGCCACTGGCGAAGCAGGCGTGGGTCACGTCGATGCTGACCCAACCCGCCCCGTCGAGCCATACGTCAACCCATGCGTGACTGGCCGCGTGCGGCACGTCGCCCGGATCGATATACCCACTGACGTATCTCGCCGGTACGCCGCGCGCGCGGCAAACGGCGAGCATCAGGTGAGCATGATCCTGGCAGACGCCTCGCCCGAGCGCAAGTGCCTGTGCGGCGGTACTGGTCACGCCGGTGATTCCGGATTCGTAGTCGACTCGTTCGCAGAGGGTGGCCGCAAGCGCCAGCAGTTCGCCCGGCGTGGTCACCCCGGCGCTGGCGGCGAGCGCGTCGATGGCGTCGCTGCGCGCTGTGAGCGGTGTCGGGCTGGCGAAGGATAACACCGGTACGGTATGGTTTGTCTCGCCCAGCCTGCCGTCGATGAGCGGTGTGGTTTCGACTTCTCCCTCGGCGGTGAGGCGGATTTCGCTGTGCGGTTGATGCAGCACGAGCGTGTGCATGTCGTTGCCGAAGGCGTCGCGCGCGGGCGTGAGTTTGCCGGGCGCGCCCAGCCGCCATTGGACGATGCGCTGCACTTCGGACGCCGCGGGCGTGAGTCGAAGTTGCTGGATGGTGTAGCGCACCGGCATGTCGTAGCGATAGGTGGTCTCGTGGCGGATGATCAGGCGCATGGCGTCAGGCGGCGAGCGGAATCAGGAATGTCTGGCTGATCTTGTTGCCGAGAACGGAGACTCGCTCAAGGAATTCAGTCAGGACGGGGTGCAAGCCTTGTTGCTGTATTTGCTGGATGTCGGTGTACTTGAGTTCGGCCTGGAGTTTGCCGGCGTAGCGTTCGACGTCGCCTGACTGCGCGTTGGACAGGGTGGCGAGGTTTTCGCACACGCCGTTGAGCGACGCGAGCAACGAGCGCGGCATGTGGGCATTGAGCATGAGCAGTTCGACGACGCGCTCGGGGGTAATGACGTCTCGGTAGACTTTTCGGTAGATCTCGAAGCCCGATACGCTGCGCAGCACGGCGGACCAGTAATAGAAGTCGGTGGGATGGGAAGCATCCGGTCCTGCCCGATCGGTGCGAACGGCTTCGTGAAAACGTACGTCGAGGATCCGCGCGGTGTTGTCGGCGCGCTCGAGAAAGAGGCCCAAGCGGGTAAAGTAGAAGGCATCGTCCTGAAACAAGGTGCCGAAGCTCACGCCACGCGAGAGGTGGGAGCGCACTTTGACCCATTCGAACAGGTGGGCCGGATCGCGCTCCAGCAGGTCGAGTGCGCGCGGGAATTCGAGCCAGGTGCTGTTGACGGTTTCCCACAATTCTGTGGTGAGCGTGCCGCGCACGGCGCGCGCATTTTCCCGGGCAGCCTCAAGGCAGCAGGCAATACTCGACGGGTTGTCGCGGTCGCGCACGACGAAGTCGAGGACGTTGGCACGGGTGGCGCGCGCATGCTTGCGATTGAACGCGGGCTCCAATTCCGAGATCCGCAAGGTGGCGCGCCAACCGGCCTCGTCATGGAAACTGCTGGCGTGCGCACGCACGCTTTCGGCGTCGTCTTCTTCGTCAATGGCGTCCTGCGGCAGCAGCAGGTTCTGAAGGTTGACGTCGAGCAAACGTGCGGTATTTTCGGCCCGCTCCATGTAGCGAGCCATCCAGAACAGGTGGTCGGCGGTACGGCTGAGCATGTTCTCTTCCCGATGTGATTTTTGTCGTGTCCCGCAGGCGCAGGCTATCGCTCGAGGACCCAGGTATCTTTGGTTCCCCCACCCTGCGAGGAGTTGACGACGAGCGATCCTTCGGTGAGCGCAACTCGGGTGAGTCCGCCCGGCACCATGGTGACCCCCTTGCCGGACGAAAGCACGAACGGACGCAGATCGATGTGTCTCGGTGCAATGCCCGCCTCGACAAAGGTCGGGCATGCGGACAGCGCGAGGGTGGGCTGCGCGATGTAGCCATCGGGCTTGGCGATGAGCCGTTGGCGGAAGGCCTCGATCTCGGCTTGGGTGGACGCCGGCCCCACGAGCATGCCGTAGCCGCCCGCGCCATGCACTTCTTTGACGACGAGTTGGCCGAGGTTATCCAGGGTGTAGGCAAGATCGTCGCGCCGACGGCACTGATAGGTCGGTACGTTGCTCAGGATGGGCTTCTCACCCAGGTAGAACTCGATCATGTCGGGCACGAACGGGTAGATGGATTTGTCGTCGGCAACGCCAGTGCCGATGGCATTGGACAAGGTGACGCGTCCCGCCCTGTAGACGCTCAGCAAACCCGGCACCCCCAAGGTGGAATCGGCACGGAACGCCAACGGATCGAGGAAGTCGTCGTCGATTCTGCGATAGATGACGTCGACGCGCTTCGGGCCATTGGTGGTCCGCATGTAGACGAGATTGTCTTCGACGAATAAATCTTGCCCCTCGACCAGCTCGACACCCATCTGCTGCGCCAGGAACGCGTGCTCGAAGTAGGCGGAGTTGTAGATGCCCGGCGTCATGACAACGACGGTAGGGTCGTCTACACCCATCGGCGCTACGGCGCGCAGACTGTCGAGCAAGAGGTCAGGATAATGCTCGACCGGCGCAATCCGGTTTCGCGCAAACAGTTCGGGGAATAACCGCATCATCATTTTGCGGTTCTCAAGCATGTACGACACGCCCGACGGCACTCTCAGGTTGTCCTCCAACACATAGAACACCCCGTCATCTCCCGCCCCCGCCCTCACCACGTCCACACCCGCGATATGCGCATAGATGCCGCCCGGCACGTCCACGCCCTGCATCTCTGGTCGATACTGCGCGTTCTTCAATACCTGCTCCGCCGGTATTACGCCCGCACGCAGGATGTCCTGCTCATGGTAAACATCGTGGATGAACCGGTTCAGCGCCTCCACCCGCTGACGCAATCCACTCTGCAAGGTCTGCCACTCGGGAGATGGGATGATTCTTGGAATCAGGTCGAATGGGATCAGACGCTCCGTTCCCGCCTCGTTGCCATAAACCGCAAACGTTATCCCGACGCGCCGAAACGCCAGATCAGCCTCAGCCCGCTTGTGATGCAAGACATCGTCAGATTGACACCTGAGCCAATCGTCAAACCGCCGGTAATGCGCCCGCGTCGCACCCGTGATGCTCGCCATCTCGTTATAGCTCTCGACCATACGCTTCTCCGCAGATTGCCGTGTCGAGATCGAGCAATAAACATGCCCATGCCGCTTTTCTCCCCTTTCCGCACGCTTTCAGTGCACCACGCACCCAGCCCGCACCACACCAGTGATTCACCCCGTCGATGTCGGCGCTATTTCGGGCCTTTTTTGTCGCTTCGTCGCTTCGTCGCTTCGCTTCTTCCTCGGGGGGGGGGGGGGG
>NZ_JAYRUC010000015.1:0-143825 GCF_041919235.1 Pandoraea sp. | reverse complement strand
GGTTGGGAAAGGAATCGAGGCCGCCCGGTGCGTTGATACGGGCCCGCACGAACTCATTACGACGGTCCGCCTTCGTCTGGGTGAAGTCGGCGCGCATGGCGAGCCGACGCGGCGCAACGTCCTTCACCCCCTGCAAACGCAGAATGAACGGGCGCACGAACAGCAGGAACGTGACAAAGCTCGACACCGGGTTGCCCGGCAGGCCGATGAAGTGCGCCGTCTCGCCGCTCGCTCGATGGATCTCACCGTATGCCAGCGGCTTGCCCGGCTTGAGTGCAATTTGCCAGAGGTCGAGGCGCCCCTCGGCTTGCACGGCGGGTTTGACGTGATCTTCCTCGCCCACCGAGACGCCGCCGGACGTAATGATCAGGTCGTTGGCGCGCGCGGCGTCGCGCAGAATCGCGCGCGTGGCGACCAGATTGTCTGGAACGATGCCGTAATCGGCCATCTCGCAGCCCAGATTCTCGAGCAGGCTGCGCAGCACGAAGCGATTGGAATTGTAGATGCTGCCCGGGCGCAACGGCTCGCCGGGCATCGTCAGTTCGTCACCGGTGAAGAATACGGCCACGCGCAACCGGCGCGCGACTTGCAGTTTCCCAATGCCCACGGACGCGGCCAGCCCCAGCGCGGGCGCCCGCAGCCGAGTCCCGGCCGCGAGCACCACCGCGTCACGACGAATATCGGCCCCCTGCCGATTGACGCATTCGCCTGAGGCCGGCACATGGCGAATCACCACAGTGCCATCGTCGCGAGCCTCGCACTGCTCCTGCATCACGACGGCATCGGCGCCCTGCGGCATCGGCGCGCCCGTGAAGATGCGTGCGGCCGTGCCGCTGCCGAGCGGCTCGGGGGCGTGGCCGGCGGGAATACGCTGCGAAACCGGCAAGACGGTCTGCCCACCCTGCAGGTCGGCGACCCGCACGGCGTAGCCGTCCATCGCACTCGTGTCCATCGGCGGCACGTCGAGCGTGGCGATCACGTCGGTCGCCAGAACGCGAGCGTTGGCCGCGAGCGTGTCGATCGTCTCGTGCCGATCGAGCGGACGCGCCGCCGCCAGCACGGCGTCGAGGGCTTCTTGTGTACTCAGCATGACGATTTGGCCCGGGAAGTCACAGGACAGAGCAATCGCCGGCTTACAGGCCGGTGTGCTCTGCGATATAGGCTTTCACGCGTTCGACGTCGTTCGGCACGGTCTCGAAGCGCTGCGGCAGCGCCTCGAGATGCTCGAAACCGGCAGGGCGCGGCGGCTCACGATGCAATGCCTCGCGAATCGTCTCGCCAAACTTCGCCGGCTGGGCGGTCTCGAGCACCACCATCGGCACGCCGGGCTCGAGGGCTTCGCGCGCGACTTTCACACCATCGGCCGTATGGGTGTCGATGACCACGTCGTAACGCCTGGCGACGTCCTGAATCGTCGCGACACGATCGACATGCGTGCTGCGCCCCGAGACAAAGCCGAATTGCGCCACGCGGGCGAAAGCCTCGGTCCCCGAGAGGTCGAAGCCGCCTTCGCGCTCGACCTTCGAGAGCAGATCGGCGCTCGCCTGTGCGTCACGGCCCAGCAGGTCGAACAGGAAGCGCTCGAAATTCGACGCCTTCGAGATGTCCATGCTCGGGCTGCTCGTGTGGAACGTTTCGGCGGACTTGCGCACGCGGTAACGGCCGGTGCGGAAGAACTCGTCGAGCACGTCGTTCTCGTTGGTCGCCACGACCAGCTTGCGGATCGGCAGGCCCATCATGCGCGCGATGTGGCCCGCGCAGACATTGCCGAAATTGCCCGACGGCACCGTGAACGACACTTCGCCGTCTTGCCCCGACTTGCCGCCCGTGGCCGCGAAATAGCCCTTGAAGTAGTACACGACCTGCGCGACGACACGCGCCCAGTTGATCGAGTTGACCGTGCCGATCTTGTAGCGTGCCTTGTAGGCGTGATCGTTTGACACGGCCTTGACGATGTCCTGCGCGTCGTCGAATACGCCGTCGACCGCGAGGTTGAAGATGTTCGGGTCCTGCAGGCTGTACATCTGCGCTGTCTGGAACGCACTCATCTTGCCTGCCGGCGAGAGCATGAAGACACGAATGCCCGCCTTGCCGCGCATCGCGTACTCGGCCGCGCTGCCCGTATCGCCGGAGGTCGCACCGAGAATATTGAGCGCGTCGCCGTGCTGCGCCAGTGCGTACTCGAACAAGTTGCCCAGCAACTGCATGGCCATGTCCTTGAACGCCAGTGTCGGGCCGTTCGAGAGCGCCAGCAGCGAGAGCTGAGCGTCCTTCTCGACGCCCAGCGGCAGCAGCGGCGTGATCTCGGCGGCGTCCTCGCCCGGACGCACGTTGCAGTACACCTCGGCGGTGTAGGTGCGCTTCGTCAGGTCGGCCAGAATGTCGGCCGGAATGTCGCCCGCAAACTTGCCCAGCACCTTCGCCGCCAGTTCGGCGTAAGACAGCGATCGCCAGGCGCGCAACTCGTCGGCGCTCACCTGCGGGTAGTGCGTGGGGAGATACAGGCCGCCATCCGGCGCCAGGCCGCCGAGCAGAATGCTGGAGAACGATTGCGGCTCGCCCGAGGTCAGGCCGGCGCCGCGCGTGGATATGTATTTCATGTGGGTCGTGTCTCGTCGTGTCTCGTCGTGTCGGTTCGTGTGGCCAGCGCTCAGCTCAGCGCCTCCATACGGATGCGCGTGACCTTCGAGAGCACCGTGTCCATCGCCTCCATCTTCGCAATGGCCGAGTTGATGTGCTTTTCCTGGGTCTGATGCGTCAACATGATGATGTCGGTCTGATGCTCGCCCTCGCGTGACTCCTTTTGCAGCAATGCGTCGATGGAGATGTCGAGATCCGCGAGAATACGCGTGAGCTCCGCCATCACGCCCGCACGGTCGACCACGCGCAAGCGCAGGTAGTAGCTCGTCGTGACCTCGTCGATGGGCAACACCGGCGTGTTCGACAATGCGTCGTGCTGGAACGCCAGATGCGGCACGCGATGTTCCGGGTCGGCGGTCTGCAAACGTGTCACGTCGACGATATCGGCCACCACGGCCGAGGCCGTCGGCTCGGCACCTGCGCCCTTGCCGTAGTACAGCGTGGCGCCCACCGCGTCGCCCTGCACCAGCACGGCGTTCATGGCACCCTCCACATTGGCAATGAGGCGCTTGGCTGGAATCAGCGTCGGATGCACGCGCAACTCGATGCCCGCCTCCGTGCGACGCGTGATGCCGAGCAGCTTGATCCGATAGCCCAGCTCTTCCGCGTACTTGATGTCGAGCGCCGACAGCTGGGTGATGCCTTCGACGTAAGCGCGGTTGAACTGCACCGGCACACCGAACGCGATGGCGCTCATGAGCGTGAGCTTGTGCGCGGCGTCGACGCCTTCGATGTCGAACGTCGGATCGGCTTCCGCGTAGCCCAGACGCTGGGCGTCGGCGAGCGCTACGTCGAAGTCGATGCCCTTCTCGCGCATCTCCGACAGAATGAAGTTCGTGGTGCCGTTGATGATGCCTGCGATCCACTCGATGCGGTTGGCGGTGAGGCCTTCGCGCAGCGCCTTGATGATGGGAATGCCGCCCGCGACGGCCGCTTCGAAGGCGACCATCACATTGGCCTTGCGCGCTGCCGCGAAGATCTCGTTGCCATAGAGGGCCAGCAGCGCCTTGTTGGCCGTGACCACATGCTTGCCGTTCCCGATCGCCTGGAGGACCAACTCCTTGGTGAGTTCGTAACCGCCGATGGTCTCGACCACGACGTCGATGGCCGGATCGTTGACGACTTCGAACGGATCGCCCGTCACAACGGCGGCGTGACCGACGAGCCCGCGCGCGCGCTCGACGTTGCGCACCGCGACCTTCGTAATCTCGATCCCCCGGCCGGCGCGACGTTGAATTTCTTCCTGGTTGCGTGCCAGTACCTGGAAGGCACCGAAGCCCACCGTGCCGAGGCCGAGCAGGCCCAATTTGATCGGTTTCATGCAGTTTTACTCAAAAGTCGAAATCGGTTGGCGCGCATCACTTGCCATGGCGACGGCGATAACCGTCAAGGAAGCGGGCAATGCGACTGATGGCGTCTTCCAGGTCGCCCTCGTGAGGCAGGAACACTACGCGGAAATGGTCGGGATGCATCCAGTTGAAGCCGCTGCCCTGCACCAGCAGAACTTTCTCTTCGAGCAACAACTGGAGGATGAAGTCCTGATCGTTGGCGATGGGGTACATCGCCGGATCCAGACGCGGGAACAGGTACAGCGCCGCCCTCGGCTTCACACAGGTCACACCGGGAATGTCGGTGAGCATGCGGTGCGCGATCTCACGCTGCACGTACAGACGCCCGCCCGGCGCAATCAGGTCGTTGATGCTCTGATAGCCACCCAACGCCGTTTGTATGGCGTACTGGCCGGGCACGTTCGGACACAGGCGCATCGAGGCCAGAATGTTCAGCCCTTCGATGTAGTCGCCCGCCTGGCGCTTGTCGCCCGACACGACCATCCAGCCCGCGCGGTAGCCGCAGGCGCGGTAACTCTTGGACAGGCCGTTGAACGTGATGGTGAGCACGTCTTCGGAGAGCGACCCGATGGAAGTGTGCTCCGCGCCGTCGTAGACGATCTTGTCGTAGATCTCGTCGGCGTAAATGATGAGCTTGTGCTCGCGGGCGAGTGCGACGATCTCTTTGAGGAGTTCGTCCGAGTACAGCGCGCCGGTCGGGTTGTTCGGATTGATGATGACGATGGCGCGCGTGTTGGGCGTGATCTTCTTGCGAATGTCCGCCAGATCCGGCTGCCAGTCGGCCTGCTCGTCACAGATGTAATGCACCGGCGTGCCGCCGGACAGGCTGATGGCGGCCGTCCAAAGCGGATAGTCGGGTGCGGGAACGAGCACTTCGTCGCCGTCGTTGAGCAGGGCCTGCATGGCCATCACGATCAGTTCCGACGCCCCGTTGCCGAGGTAGATGTCGTCGAGCTGAACGTCCTTGATGCGCTTTTGCTGGCAGTAATGCATGATCGCCTTGCGCGCCGCGAACACGCCCCGCGAATCCGAGTAACCGGCCGAATTCGGCAGATTTCGGATCATGTCCTGCACGATCTCGTCGGGCGGCTCGAAACCGAACGGCGCCAGATTGCCGATGTTCAGCTTGATGACGCGATGACCTTCGTCTTCCATGCGCTTGGCATGTTCGAGAACGGGCCCACGAATGTCGTAGCAGACATTCTGCAATTTCTGCGATTTGAGGATCTGTTTCACGGCGGTTGTGGTCTAGGCGGGCGGCGCAGGGTCCGGTCGGGCCGGAAGCAGGCGTAACGCACGGCGAACCGGCGGTCCGGCGGCGACGCGCCCGACGCGCGCAAGTCACCGCTTTTCCCGCGTTTCGGCGTGGCAAATGCCGCACTGCAAGGGTTTTGCCGTGCTGCGTACGGCAAAAAGCTATAATTTAGCCAATTATGACAGAGTTCGGCAATGCATCATTGACGGTTTGCGCCACGCGAGGCAAGATGCCCGCCCGTTGCACACCCCGCCGACGCTGTTCCACCACTGGATAACCACCGGGTAGGGAATCTTTCGAACGTGAAACTGCATCAAGACCCGTCGCAAGCATTGAACACGGTCACCGGCTACGGTCCGGGCTATGTCGAGGTCAACAAGATTCGTTACGAGCACAGCGCGATCATCGCACCCGAAGGCGAAATTCAAGCCTGGCCGGTGCCGCGCTTCGACGCGCTCGAACCGTCCCATTTCGACCGGCTGCGCGCGCTCGACCCTGAGGTCGTGATCTTCGGCAGCGGCGACCGGCTGCGCTTCGCACACCCGCGACTGACCACGTCGCTCACCAGCGTGCGTATTGGCGTCGACGCCATGGACACCCAGGCCGCATGCCGTACCTACAACATCCTGATGAGCGAAGGGCGCCGCGTCGTGCTCGCCCTGCTCATCGAGACCGAGGCGGCTGCGTGAGCCGCCGTCCGCTCACCTCCGGCCTGCCGGCCGCCGCCCCGCTCGCGCCCCCCCCTCTGCCTGCCCCGGGCCTGGCCCCCGCGTCCCTTCCCCTTTCGCCGGCGGCCTTCTGGCTGCTGCTCGGTGCATTGGCGCTCGTATGGTTCGGCGTGCTCGACTACCGTCACCTGATTGCAAGCGACGAAGGCCGCTACGCGGAAATGGCGCGCGAGATGTGGGTCACCGGCGACTGGATCACGCCGCGTTACAACGGCTACAAGTATTTCGAGAAGCCGCCGCTGCAAACGTGGATGAATGCGCTCACGTTCGCTGCGTTCGGGCTGGGCGAGTGGCAGGCCCGGCTGTGGACCGCGCTCACCGGTTTCGCCGGCGTGCTGATGGTCGGTTTTACCGGCCGGCGCGTGTTCAATGCGCGCGTAGGCCTGTTCGCGGCCGCCGCCCTCGCCTGTGCGCCGCTGTGGTCGCTGCTCGGACACTTCAACGTGCTCGACATGGGCCTGTCGTTTTTCATGGGGCTCTCGCTGTGTGCGCTGATGCTGGCCCAGCGGCCGGGCCTCGCGCGCCGCGCCGTGCGCGGCTGGATGTGGCTGTGCTGGGCGTCGATGGCGCTCGCCGTGCTTAGCAAGGGGTTGGTCGGGGTGGTGCTGCCGGGCGCCGTGCTCGTGCTCTACACGCTTATCGCCCGTGACTGGGCATTGTGGCGGCGCCTGTACCTGGGCAGCGGCCTGATCGTCTTTTTTGCGATCGCAGCCCCGTGGTTCGTGCTCGTGCAATTGCGCAACCCCGAATTCTTCGACTTCTTCTTCATCAACGAGCACTTCCGCCGCTTCGCGATGGAAGGGCATAACCGCGATGGCGCCCCATGGTACTTCGTGCCGGTCTTCATCGTCGGCTTCCTGCCCTGGCTGTCGGTGCTGCCCGGCACCGTGCGCGCCACGCTGCGCATGCCCCGTCAGCCCAACGGCTTTGCCCCGGCGCTCATGCTGTGGGTGTGGTCGGGTTTCATCTTCGTTTTCTTCAGCGCCTCGCACTCGAAGCTGATCTCGTATCTGCTGCCCATCGCCCCGGCCATGGCGCTGCTCTTCGGCCTGTACCTCGCGCAGTTGCGCCGCGATACGGTGCGCGCACATCTCGCCGGTTACGCGATCTTCCTGATCGCCGCGCTCGTCATGGTCGCCATTTTCGTGGGCCGCGCCGGTAGCGAGCGCAATCCAAACGAGTTGTACAAGGCCTTCCAGATCTGGCTTTACTTCGCGCTCGGTATCGGCCTGGCGGGCACGCTCGTGGCCTGGCGCCTCGCGCGGCACAGTGCACGCCGCGCCCTGCTCACCTTTGCCGGCGCCATGCTGCTGCTCGTGACCGTCGGCGGCATGGGCCACGAAGTGTTCGGCCGCCAAAGCTCGGGCGTGCTGCTGGTGCCGGCCGTCAAAGCGGAGATGCAGCGTCTCGGGCCGAACGTGCCGTTCTATTCCGTGAACGTGCTCGATCACACCATGCCCTACTACCTCGGTCACACGATGATCATGGTGCAGCACCCGGACGAACTGGAATTCGGCGTGAAGCAGGAACCGCAAAAGTGGCTGCCCTCGCTCGACGACTTCTACGCCCGCTGGCGTGCCGATCCGAAAGCCCTTGCGTTGGTCGATCCGGGCACGTTCGGCAAGCTCGAGGCCGCCCATTTGCCGATGCGTATCGTTGCGCGCGATGCCCGCCGAATCGTAATCTCGAAGCCACCGCCGCAAGACAACGTAAAATAGCGCGCTTGCGTCTCGTTTGGCCCGCGTCCAACGACCGGTGCCGGCCGGGAGCGTCCAGACGAGAGGCCTGAACAGAGCGCTGAAGCGCGGACTGAATCGCTTAGGGAGTCTAAGCGCCAGCCCAGTTGCAGTATCCACACTTATTCACAAACGTTCACAAACGTTCCATGAATCTCGCTACATTTTCACTTATTCTCACGGGCGTGCTGCTCAACGCGTGCGCCCAATTGCTGCTCAAGGCCGGCGCGGGCTCCATCGGCGCGCTCGAATTCACTCGCGCCAACATCGTGCCGATCGGTCTCAAGCTCGCGACCCAGGTGCCGATCATGGGCGGACTCGTTTGCTACGCTATAAGCGTTGTCGTCTGGATTCTGGCGCTCTCGCGCGTCGAGGTCTCGATCGCCTATCCGATGCTCTCGCTTGGCTACGTCGTGAACGCGATTGCCGCGTGGTACCTGTTTGGCGAGGCGCTGTCGATGCAGCGCGTCGTGGCCATCGGCATCATTCTGGTCGGTGTCTACATTCTCGCGCGCAGCTAAAACGGCTGCCCTGACCGGATTCGATCGAATCGGCGCGCGCGCAGCGCGAAGCGCTGGCGTGTTTCCCCATGCTTACCTGAGGCTTTGTCTTACATCATGAGCGACTCGGCAACCTCCCAACCGAATCAACCGTTCCTACCGTTCACGCGGCCGACGATCGACGACGCCACCATTGCCGGCGTTACCGAAGTGCTGCGCTCGGGCTGGATCACCTCAGGCCCGCAAGTGCAGGCCTTCGAGCAGGCCTTGTCCGAATATTTCGGCGCACGTCCGGTGCGCGTGTTCAACTCGGGTACCGCAACGCTCGAAATCGGCCTGCGCATTGCCGGCGTGCAAAGCGGCGACGAAGTCATCACCACGCCGCTGTCGTGGGTCGCCACGTCCAACGTGATCTTGGAAGTCGGCGCGACGCCCGTGTTCGTCGACGTCGACCCCGCCACCCGCAATCTCGATCTCGACCTGCTGGAAAAGGCGATCACGCCCAAGACCCGCGCGATCATCCCCGTCTATCTTGCCGGACTGCCGCTCGACATGGACCGGCTGTATGACATCGCGCGACGCCACAATCTGCGCGTGATCGAAGACGCCGCACAAGCGATGGGCTCGACCTGGGGTGGCAAGCGCATCGGTGCCATCGGCGATCTGGTCTCGTTCAGCTTCCACGCCAACAAGAACCTGACCTCCATCGAAGGCGGTGCGCTCGTATTCAACAACGAGGACGAAGCGCGCCTGGCCGAGAAGTACCGACTGCAGGGCGTGACCCGCACCGGCTTCGACGGCATGGACGTCGATGTCCTCGGTGGCAAGTACAACCTCACGGACGTCGCCGCGCGCGTCGGCCTCGGCCAGATGCCGCATCTGGCCGAGTTCAACCGTCGTCGCGCCGTGCTGGCGCGGCTGTATTTCGACACGTTGGCGGGCGGGCCGGCGGTGGCGCTGGGCCTCGGCCTGCCGCTGGCCGACTTCACGAACTCGAACTGGCACATGTTTCAGGTCGAACTGCCACTCGCGCGCCTCACGATCGATCGCGCGGGCTTCATGGAAAAACTCAAGGCGCGCGGTATCGGCAGCGGCGTCCATTACCCGGCCATCCACCTGTTTACAATGTATCGTGCGCTTGGCTTCCGGGAAGGACAGTTCCCGCAGGCGGAGCGTCTCGGCCGCGCGATCCTCACGTTGCCTCTCTTCCCCGCCATGACGGATGCCGACGTTGCGCGTGTCTGCGAAGCCGTTAACGCCATTTGCGCCGAACATCAAAAATGAATTGTCCACAACTCTCCGTCGTCATTCCGGTTTATAACGAAGAGGCCGGACTTGCGGCCCTGTTCGCCCGGCTATACCCCGCGCTCGACAAGCTGGGTCTGGCCTACGAAGTGGTGTTCGTCAACGACGGCAGCCGCGACCGCTCGGCCGCGCTGCTCGCCGAACAGTACCGCGCCCGTCCTGACGCGACGCGTGTCGTGCTGTTCAACGGCAATTACGGACAGCACATGGCGATCCTCGCCGGCTTCGAGCACACGCGCGGCGAATGGGTCATCACGCTCGACGCCGACCTGCAGAATCCGCCCGAGGAAATCGGCAAGCTCGTCGAGCAACTGGCCGCCGGTCACGACTATGTGGGCACGGTGCGCATGAACCGCCAGGACACATGGTTCCGCCGCCATGCCTCGCGGCTCATGAACCGCCTGCGCGAGCGCATCACGCGCATTCGCATGACCGATCAGGGCTGCATGCTGCGCGGCTACAGCCGTCATATCGTCGACACCGTCAATCAGTGCCGCGAGATCAACACGTTCATTCCGGCGCTCGCGTATACGTTTGCCCAAAATCCCACCGAAGTCGACGTTGCCCACGAAGAGCGCTTCGCCGGCGAGTCGAAGTACTCCCTCTACAGCCTGATTCGCCTGAATTTCGACCTCGTCACCGGCTTCTCGGTGGTGCCGCTGCAATGGCTCTCCGGGGTCGGTATTACGCTGTCTGCGGCCTCCGGCCTGCTGTTCATCGTGCTGATGGCCCGCCGCTTCCTCTTCGGCTCGGAAGTCCAGGGGGTGTTCACGCTGTTCGCCGTCACGTTCTGCCTGCTTGGCGTGATCCTGTTCGGCATGGGCCTGCTCGGCGAGTACATCGGGCGCATTTATCAGCAGGTTCGCCAGCGTCCGCGCTATCTGGTTCAGGCCGTGCTGGAAGACCCCGCGTCGGGTCATGCGGACAAGGCTGCGGGCAGCGCATCGAGCGAGCGCCACGCCACCGGCGCGACCGAACTGGGATCGCACGCCTCATGAGTACCAACGCCGCCAAGGCCGTCGTCTTCGCTTATCACAACGTTGGGGTGCGCTGCCTGCAGGTCCTGCTCGCGCGCGGTGTCCACGTCGCACTCGTCGTGACACATCGGGACAATCCGAATGAGAACATCTGGTTCGGCAGCGTCGCCAGTGTCGCCGCCGAGCACGGCATTCCGGTCGTCACCCCCGACGATCCGGCCGATCCCGCCCTCGCCACGCAAATCCGGGCGATTGCGCCGGACTTCATCTTCTCGTTCTACTACCGCCACATGATTCCCGTGGCGCTGCTCGACATCGCCTCGCAAGGCGCGTTCAACATGCACGGCTCGCTGCTGCCGAAGTATCGCGGGCGCGTGCCGGTGAATTGGGCTGTTTTGAAGGGCGAAACCGAAACAGGCGCCACGCTGCACGAGATGGCCGCGAAACCGGACGCCGGGGCCATCATCGACCAGAGCGTCGTGCCGATCCTGCCGGACGACACGGCGGGCGAAGTCTTCGAGAAGGTCACCGTCGCCGCCGAGCAGACGCTCTGGCGCTGCCTGCCTGGCCTGATCGCCGGTACGGCGCCGCGTCACAGCAACTCGCTGGCCTCGGGGAGCTACTTTGGCGGACGCAAGCCGGAAGACGGCCGCATCGACTGGTCGAAGCCCGCGCAGGATGTCTACAACCTGATTCGGGCGGTCGCGCCGCCCTACCCGGGCGCATTTACCGACCTCGCGGGCCGCCGCTGGGTCGTGACGCGCGCCCGCCTGTCGCGCTCGTCAGCGCCCGCCGGTTTGCCCTGCGGGCTGCAAGTAGTGGATAATGCGCTCCTTGGTGTTTGCGGCGACGCAAATGCCGTCGCCATTCATGAACTATTGCTGGACGGCAAGCCTGTCACGCCGGAACAGTTTTCCCAGCTCAATCACTGACCGTAATATGAAAAAAGTCCTGATTCTCGGTGTCAACGGGTTCATCGGCCACCACCTGTCGAAGCGCATCCTGGAGACGACCGACTGGGAAGTTTATGGCATGGACATGCTCACCGATCGCCTTGGCGATTTGCTCCATCACGAGCGCATGCACTTCTTCGAAGGCGACATCACGATCAACAAGGAGTGGGTCGAGTACCACATCCGCAAGTGCGATGTGATCCTGCCGCTCGTCGCCATCGCCACGCCGGCGACGTACGTGAAATCGCCGCTGCGCGTGTTCGAGCTCGACTTCGAGGCGAACCTGCCGATCGTGCGCTCGGCCGTAAAGTACGGCAAGCACCTGGTGTTCCCGTCGACCTCGGAAGTCTATGGGATGTGCACCGACAGCGAGTTCGATCCCGAAAGCTCGCCGCTGATCTATGGGCCGATCAATAAGCCGCGCTGGATCTACGCCTGCTCGAAGCAGCTCATGGATCGCGTGATCTGGGGCTACGGCATGCAGGAGGGCCTGAATTTCTCGCTGTTCCGCCCGTTCAACTGGATCGGCGCCGGTCTCGACTCGATCTACACGCCCAAGGAAGGTTCGTCGCGCGTGGTCACGCAGTTCCTCGGCCACATCGCACGCGGCGAGAACATCAGCCTGGTCGACGGCGGCAACCAGAAGCGCGCGTTTACCGACATCGACGACGGTATCGACGCGTTGGTGCGCATCATCGACAACAAGAACAACATCGCCAGCGGCAAAATCTACAACATTGGCAACCCGACGAACAACTTCTCGGTGCGCGAACTGGCCAACATGATGCTCAAGCTGGCGGCCGAGTTCCCCGAGTACGCCGAGACGGCCAAGAAGGTTCAGCTCGTCGAAACGTCGTCGGGCGCCTATTACGGCACCGGCTATCAGGACGTGCAGAACCGTGTGCCGAAGATCGAGAACACGATGCAGGAACTCGGCTGGGCACCGACCACGTCGATGGACGACGCACTGCGCAAGATTTTCGAAGCCTATCGCGGCCACGTCGCAGAGGCACGTCGTCTGGTCGAGGCGGAGTAACTGCGCACTCGTCTGGCCGGCTGCCTCGTTGCGGCTGGCCGCACCACCGCACTGCACGCACGCCCGGTGCGCCCTCGGCGCATCGGGCGTTTTCGACTCGGTGCCAGGATTCCAAATTGGGGGCCGCACCCGCTGGACGCGGCACCTCGCACAAGGGCGACTATGGCCAAGATTGTTCTGAAAATCGACGTGGACACCCTGCGCGGCACGCGCGAAGGGGTGCCCAACCTGCTCGCGGCACTGGCCGAGCATGAGGCCCGCGCGACGTTCCTGTTCAGCCTCGGGCCGGACCACACCGGCTGGGCACTCAAGCGCGTGTTCCGTCCGGGCTTTCTGAAGAAGGTCTCGCGCACGTCGGTGGTGGAACACTACGGCTTCAAGACGCTCATGTACGGCACGCTGCTCCCCGGCCCGGACATCGGACGGCGCGCGGCCAACGTCATGCGCACCGTGCAGAACGCCGGCCACGAGACCGGCATTCACACGTGGGACCACACGTATTGGCAAGACAACGTGCGCACGCGCGACGCCGCCTGGACGCAGCAGCAGATGTCGCAAGCCTTCACACGCTTCACGCAGGTCTTCGGTGCGCCGCCGCTCACGCATGGGGCGGCCGGCTGGCAGATGAACGCGCATGCGTTTCGGCAGATCGATGCCTGGGGCATGAAGTATGCGTCGGACGGGCGCGGTACGGCCCCGCATTATCCGATTGTCGATGGCGTGCGCCTGCAGCATGTGCAGATGCCGACGACGCTGCCCACGGTCGATGAGCTGCTGGGAATCGACGGTCGCGATATCAACGGCGTGGCCGAGCATCTGCTTGCCCTGACCCGTGATCCGGCGCAAGATCACGTGTTCACGCTTCACGCAGAACTCGAAGGTCAGAAGCTTGCCCCGCTGTTTCGTCAATTGCTGGCCGGATGGCGCCGCCAGGGGCATGCCCTGGTGACGATGGGCCAGTACTACGAGACGCTCGATCTCGCCACGCTGCCGGCACATCCCGTCGTGTGGGGCGAAATTCCGGGCCGCTCCGGCGATCTGATTCTCGAGGGTCAGGCCGCGGCCTGATCTTGCTTTGGACCCACTTCCCCGTTCCGGCCTCGCGAGGCCACCCAAGGAGACCCTAGTGACGGTAGCCATCGACACCCCCGTGCCCGATTTCACCGCACCGGCCACCGGCGGCGATTTTTCGCTCAAGGCGCATCGCGGCCAGAAGGTGGTGATCTACTTTTACCCGAAAGACAACACCCCCGGCTGCACCACGGAAGGCATGAACTTCCGCGACAGCTACGACCAGTTCCAGGCCGCCGGCGCGCAAATCGTCGGCGTGTCGCGTGACAGCCTGCGCTCGCACGAAAACTTCCAGACGAAGCTCGGACTGCCCTTTCCGCTGATTTCGGATGGTGACGAAGCCGTCTGTCAGTTGTTCGGTGTCATCAAGTTGAAAAAACTCTATGGCAAGGAACATCTGGGGATCGAACGCAGCACGTTCCTGATCGATGAAAAGGGGGTGTTGCGCAAGGCGTGGCGCGGCGTGCGCGTCCCCGAACACGTGGCCGAAGTGCTGAGCGCCGTACAGGCGCTCTGACCACCGGCCGGCATGCGCGGTGCCACGCGCCGAGAGGCGCCGGGCATCGGCCATGCATCGGCGCGAGCGCGCTCCGACCAGGTGTTGCGCGAGCACCGAAAGCGGCCGCCGAGGCGAATATTCGACGCTATACAAGTACGGCAAGAGACGCTATAGTCGGCCGTAATGATGAAGCGCATTGAACGAGACAATTGCAGGCGTCGCCACGGCGGCGCCTTCAGCCAAGCCGCCTCTCCGGTGCGTCCGGGCAGGCGGCTTTTTTGTTGCCGGGACGTGTTGTGCCGCTGTCTGTCCCGGCCGAGTTGTGTTGTGTTTTCTTGAACGGGAAATCTATGCCATTGCCATCGGCGCCGACCAAACCGGGCACGCTGCTTGCCCCGGAACAATTCCCCACTCGCCTCAAACCTTCGCGCACGGAGGCCAAGAAACCGATCCCCTCATCTGAACAACACGCACTGGGCGAGACCTCCGGTGCGGCTGGCGTTACTGCCGGCGCCGCTGAATTGAAGGTCGTTCCCAAGAACCCACCGGCGACGCAGACCGCACCGCAGCCGTCGCCGTCGGCACGTTCGCCCCAGGCACCCTCGCCGGCCGACTCGGCCGGCGCGACACCGTCGCTGAAAGCCGTGAAGCCATCGGCGACGGGCTCGGGCTCCAGACGTAGCCGCAACAAGGATACGGAACCCGCCAAGCTCTTCGTGCTCGACACAAACGTGCTCATGCACGACCCGAGCAGCCTGTTCCGCTTCGAAGAGCACGACGTCTATCTCCCGATGATGACGTTGGAGGAACTCGACAACCACAAGAAGGGCATGTCGGAAGTGGCGCGCAATGCGCGTCAGGTGAGCCGCACGCTCGACGGCCTGGTCGCGGAAAGCGGCACGCAGTCGATGGCCGAGGGCATTCCTCTGTCACGGCTCGGCAACAAGGACGCCACGGGTCGCCTGTACTTCCAGACCGACCTGCCCGATGTGCCCCCGCTCGACGGGCTGCCGCAAGGCAAGGCCGACAATCAGATTCTTGGCGTCGTGCGGGCCTTGCAGGACAAGTTCCGCGATCGTCAGGTCGTGCTGGTGTCGAAGGACATCAACATGCGCGTCAAGGCGCATGCGCTCGGCCTGCCTGCGGAAGACTACTTCAACGACAAGGTGCTCGAGGATAGCGACCTGCTTTACTCGGGTGTCATGTCCCTGCCGCCGGACTTCTGGACCAAGCACGGCAAGGGCATGGAAAGCTGGCAGGACAACCGTACCGGCACCACGTTCTATCGCATTACCGGGCCGCTCTGCCCGAGCTTCCTCATCAACCAGTTCGTCTTTCTGGAGACGAACAACGGCGAGGCCCCCTTCTACGCGCAGGTGCGTGAGATCAACGGCAAGACGGCGCTGCTGCAGACGCTGCGCGATTATGGGCACCACAAGAACAATGTGTGGGGCATCACGGCGCGCAACCGCGAGCAGAACTTCGCGTTGAATCTGCTGATGAGTCCCGAAGTAGACTTCATCACGCTGCTCGGCCAGGCCGGTACCGGCAAGACGCTGCTCGCACTCGCCGCCGGTCTGGCGCAAACGCTCGACGAGAAGCGCTACAACGAGATCATCATCACGCGCGCGACGGTGCCCGTCGGTGAGGATATCGGCTTCCTGCCGGGCACCGAGGAAGAGAAGATGCAGCCCTGGATGGGCGCATTCGACGACAACCTCGAAGTGTTGCAGAAGACCGACGACTCTGCCGGCGAATGGGGTCGCGCGGCCACGCAAGAACTGATTCGCTCTCGACTCAAGGTCAAGAGCATGAACTTCATGCGCGGTCGTACGTTCGTGAACAAGTTCGTCATCATCGACGAGGCGCAGAACCTTACGCCAAAGCAGATGAAGACGCTCGTCACGCGCGCGGGCCCCGGCACCAAGCTGATCTGTCTCGGCAACATCGCGCAGATCGACACGCCGTACCTGACCGAAGGCAGTTCAGGCCTTACCTACGTGGTGGATCGCTTCAAGGGCTGGGGCCATAGCGGACACGTCACACTCGCGCGCGGCGAACGCTCGCGACTGGCGGACTACGCAGCGGAGATTCTCTGACCTTAGAAGTCAGCAGCACGCACGGCCATGCTCGCTGAAACGGCGCCTTCGGGCGCCGTTTTTTCTTGCCCCGTCGCCCCGCCCAGTGCGGCGCACCGATGACGAATCGCCTCGAAATCAGGCGATTTGTGACGTCAATGCCACAAATCATGCGCATTTCGGCAGTTTTGCGATGCGCTCGTCCAACAGGCGTCGTAAACTCGGCGCATGCGATTCCAGCGCCCGCTCAGCACTTCTCGCTTTCTTTCTCGCCATGTGACTCGGTCCGTGGCACGGCGCAGCGCGTTGTGGCGTTGCGCGAGTGCGTTGACGCTCACGTTGCTGGTCGCGGCATGCTCGTCCGGTCCGGCGATCCGACACGGCAGCACAGCGAACTTTGGCCATCGGACGATGGGGCCGGAGCGCAGCGCCGGTCAGGAGGAAATCACGCTCGAGGCGATGAGCCTCGTTGGCATTCCTTACCGCTACGGCGGCAATACCCCGGATTCCGGTTTCGATTGCAGCGGCCTGGTGCGCTATGTCGTGGCCCGCGCCGCGGGCGTGAATCTGCCGCGCACGACGGCCGACATGAGCGGTGTCGGCACTCCGCTGGCGCGCGACGACCTCGCCTCGGGCGATCTCATCTTCTTCAACACGACGGGACGAGCCCACTCGCATGTGGGCATCTACGTGGGCCAGGGACAATTCGTCCACGCACCGAACACCGGCGGCACGGTACGCCTGGAGAGTCTCTACATTCCGTATTGGGCACGTCGGATCGATGGCGTACGACGCGTAGCGGCTAACAAGGCGCCGGCGGGCAACACAACGTACGTCAACCGGTCGGCGCCGGCCGACCTCGCCCAGACGCCTGCCGCCGCAACACCCCTGCCCGGCGTGCCCGTGGCGACGACGAACATGGCGCCGAATCGGCCGCTCACGGCCGCGACGCCCTCCCCCATGGACATCGCGCCGCAGGTGCCAGCACGGAGTCGTACCGCCACGCTCGCCGCCCCGCCCTCGCAGGACGACGATCCAATTGCTCGCTTCGCCAACAGCGCAATGTAACGATCACTTCCGGCCGACGAGGTATCGCACGCCCTCCGGGCCATAGCGCTCGGCGTGCGCTTCGTTGGCGCGCAGATGGAAAACATCGCCCTCGCGATACACGCGCTCGTTGCCTTCCACACGAATAGCGATCTCCCCGGACAGAATCAACGCCTTCGCTTCGAAGGGATGCGTATGCGTGTCGACGAGGTTTCCCGCCGCTCTCGTCACCGTCAGCAGGTCTGTAAAACCGTCGCGGGCCAGCGCTCGCTCGAAGTCGTCACGTTGCATACGCTCGGCGTGTAGGCAATGCGCAGTCATGCTCAGCGCAAATGCGCGAGCAACGTCGCAGCGCCGCCGAGATTGATCGTCACGCCTAGAAGCGTGCTCACCGGGCGACTGCGCAGACAACGATGGAACAGTGCGTTCATATTGGCCTCCGACAATGGGTTCGATTGAATACCATCGGGAGAGCATAGTGAATGGCAGTCGCCGATTGAAATTGATTCTCGCAATGAACGCGATTGGGGGCGTCGTTGCCGCCACCCTGGCCGAAGCCCGGTGCTAAAACGCAAAAAAGCGGCCGAAGCCGCTTTCTTGTCTTTCCGAGCGGGCAACGCGCCGTCATTCATCTGACGGCCTGCCGCCGAAAAGCCCTCACAGGATCTGCTTGCCGACCCACCAGGCGATGGCCGAGATGAAGGCCGAGGCCGGAATGGTCAACACCCATGCCCAGACAATGTTGCCGGCCACGCCCCAGCGCACGGCAGAAAGCTTCCGCGTTGCGCCGACGCCGACGATGGCCCCGGTGATCGTGTGCGTCGTCGAGACCGGCACGCCGAGCCACGAGGCGAAGAACAGCGTGAACGCGCCACCGGTTTCGGCGCAGAAGCCACCGACCGGCTTGAGTTTGGTGATCTTCTGGCCCATTGTGCGCACAATGCGCCAGCCGCCGAACATGGTGCCCAGCCCGATCGCCAGATAGCAGCCTACGATCACCCACAAGGGCGGCTCCGCCGCTTCCTGCGGCCACATACCCGCGGCAATCAACAGCATCCAGATGATACCGATGGTCTTCTGTGCGTCGTTACCGCCATGCCCCAGGCTGTACATTCCGGCCGAGACCAGTTGCAAGCGCCGGAACCAGCGGTCCACGCGCGCGGGCGGCGTGCGGAAAAACAGCCAGGACACCAACAGCATGAAGAACGATCCGAGCACGAATCCAAGCAGCGGCGAGATGAAAATGAACGCCACCGTTTGCAGCAGGCCGCTCGCGATGAGTGAGCCCGTACCCGCCTTGGCGACCGCCGCGCCGACCAGACCGCCGATCAGTGCGTGCGACGAACTCGAGGGAATGCCGTAGTACCAGGTGATCACGTTCCACGCGATGGCCCCGACGAGTGCGCCGAAGATCACGTAGTGATCGACGATCTCGGGGTGAACCGTGCCCTTGCCCACCGTCGCCGCGACTTTCAGGTGAAAGACGAAGAGCGCGATGACGTTGAACATGGCGGCGAAAGCCACCGCCTGATGCGGCTTGAGCACGCCCGTCGAGACCACCGTGGCGATGGAGTTGGCGGCGTCGTGAAAGCCGTTCATGAAGTCGAACAGGAGGGCCAGTACGACCAATAATCCAACCAGCCAGAGGCTGATGTGCAGCGTTGCCATCGAAAGTCTCCGCTCAGGCGTTTTCCAGCACAATGCCTTCGATGATGTTGGCAACGTCCTCACACTTATCGGTTACCGATTCGAGCAATTCGGACACCGCCTTCTGCTTGATCAGCTCCTTCACATCGGATTCTTCACGGAACAGCTTCGACAGCGATGCGCGCAGCAAGCGGTCGGCATCCGATTCGAGACCGTCGATTTCCTCGCAGAGCTTCAGAATCTCGCGGGCACGATCCATGTCGTTGAGCAGCGCCACGGTGCTTTGCACGCGCTCACAGCACTTCACGCAGATTTCACCCAGCGTGCGCGCCTCGGCCGGCACGCTCTTGACGTCGTACATCCACACGGCCGTTGCCACGTCTTCCATCAGATCCAGGATGTCATCCATCGTGCTGATCAGCTTATGGATCTCGTCACGATCGAAGGGCGTGATGAACGTCTTGTGCATCAGGTCGATGGTCTCGTGCGTGATGCGATCCGCCTTTTTCTCGTTGTTCTGCACGGCAACGGTACGTGCCTCGGCATTGGGCAGATCGTTGAGCATGGCAGACAGCTCGCGGCTACCTGCCACCATGCACGCCGCGTGCTGGTTGAACAGCTCAAAGAACTTGCCCTCGGTGGGCATGAAGCGACCGAACATTATTGGAAAACTCCGGATATGAATAGGGGACGGGTTGACACAAAAACGTCACATTCTACCTCGTTGCGGGCGTGCGTCACTGCACACCCGTACGATTGGGTGGAAATCGATGCGTCAGTATTGAGGGCCGGCCAGATTGTCGAACTTCGTATAGGCCCCGATAAACGCGAGACGCACCTGGCCAATCGGACCGTTACGCTGCTTGGCGATGATGATCTCGGCGGTGCCCTTGTCAGGCGTATCCGGGTTGTACACTTCGTCGCGATAGATGAACAGAATGATGTCGGCATCCTGTTCGATAGCACCCGATTCACGCAAATCGGACATGACCGGGCGCTTGTTCGGGCGCTGCTCAAGGCTGCGGTTGAGCTGCGAGAGCGCGATCACCGGCACGTTCAGCTCTTTGGCGAGCCCCTTGAGTGAGCGTGATATTTCGGAAATTTCGGTCGCGCGGTTCTCACCGTGGCCCGAACCGCTCATGAGCTGAAGGTAATCGATGATGATCAACCCGAGCTTGCCGCACTGGCGCGCCAGACGACGCGCCCGCGCGCGCAGCTCCATCGGATTGAGCGCAGGCGTCTCGTCGACGAAAAGCTGCGTCTCGTTCATCTTCTGCATGGCATGCGTGAGCTTCGGCCAGTCTTCGTCGACCAGCTTGCCGGTCCGCAGACGATGCTGATCGAGACGCCCCACCGAACCCAGCATACGCATGGCCAACTGTGTCCCCGGCATTTCCATCGAGAACACGGCGACGGGCAACCCCTCTTCCACGGCAATATGCTCGCCGATATTCATCGAGAAGGTCGTTTTACCCATCGACGGACGTCCGGCCACGATAATCAAATCGCCACCGTTGAACCCTGACGTCATGCGATCCAGGTCGACGAACCCCGTCGGAATTCCGGTGATGTCGCTGCCGCCCTCGCGGTGGTAGAGCTCGTCGATGCGCTCGACCACCTGCGTGAGCAGCGGCTGGAGCTCAAGGAAGCCGTTCGTGCTGCGCGAGCCTTCCTCGGCGATCGCGAAGACCTTCGCCTCCGCCTCGTCGAGCATTTGACGCACTTCCTTGCCCTGAGGATTGAAGGCATCGGAAGCGATCTCGTCGGCGACGGTCACGAGCTTGCGCAATACCGCGCGGTCACGCACGATTTCCGCGTAACGGCGAATGTTCGCAGCGCTCGGTGTGTTCTGCGCCAGGGCGTTCAGATACGCCAGCCCGCCCACGTCTTCGGCCTTGCCGGCGGAAGTGAGCGACTCGAAAACGGTGATCACGTCGGCAGGACGGTCGCTGGCGATCAGCCGGCCGATGTGCTGATAGATCAGCCGGTGGTCGTAGCGGTAGAAGTCCGATTCGGACAGAAAATCGCCGATCCGATCCCAGGCACCATTGTCGAGCAGCAGCCCGCCGAGCACGGATTGCTCCGCCTCGATGGAGTGCGGCGGCACTTTGAGAGAATCGAGTTGGGGATCGGGCGCGTTCATGCCCGGCATTATACCGTTCCCGCGATCACGGTCCGTCCCGGCAAAATCCCGCTTGCGCGACGATTTGTCCGAACGCGGTTGGTTCAGCAGTTTCCCTGGAGGCAGCATAAGGTGGAGCTATCGAACGAGACGAACGTGGAAGGAAGCGCGCAACCGGAGGCGGTTGGCAAGGATCGGCGCATGACGGGCAGCCGGAACATCCAGCGGCCAACATAACAGAACGGAGCAGAACGAACAGATATAAAAAAACGGAAGCCGGCGAACCGACTTCCGTTTTTTATTCGCGTCGGGAAGTCGACGCGGATACGGCCTTAGGCGTGCTCGCCCAGCACCGACACGTTCACGTCGACCACGACGTCCGTGTGCAGCGCCACTTGAACCGCGAAGTCACCCACGGTCTTGAGCGGGCCATTCGGCAGACGCACTTGCATCTTCTCGACCTTGAAGCCTTGGGTGCCCAGGGCTTCGGCGATGTCGAAGTTGGTGACCGAACCGAACAGACGACCGTCAACGCCGGCCTTCTGCGAGATTTGCACGGTCAGACCCGACAGCTTCTCGCCTTCGGCTTGCGCCGCAGCCAGCTTGTCGCCAGCCGCCTTTTCCAGATCGGCGCGACGGACTTCGAACTCGGCGATCGCGTCCTTGGTGGCGCGGCGAGCCTTCTTGGTCGGGATCAGGAAGTTACGTGCAAAACCGTCCTTGACCTTCACGATGTCGCCCAGATTGCCCAGGTTGACGACCTTTTCCAGCAGAATCACTTGCATTATCTATTCTCCTTCGTCGACTGGCGATTAAGCACCGTGCAGATCGGTGTACGGCATCAGCGCCAGGAAACGCGCGCGCTTGATGGCCGTATCGAGCTGGCGCTGATAGTGCGCCTTGGTGCCCGTCAGGCGAGCCGGGGTGATCTTGCCGTTGTCGCCGATGAAGTCCTTCAGCGTTTCGACATCCTTGTAATCGATCTGCTCGACACCGGCAACGGTGAAGCGGCAGAACTTCTTGCGCTTGAACAGCGGGTTTTGCTGTTGGCGGCGGCGATCAAACTTCTTGTTTTTACCGTTAGGACGCGGCATGTTCAACAATCCTTTTCAAATGCTTGCAATGCTGTGATGTGAAACACCAGAGTGCGGCTATTGCGATGCTTTTTAGCCAGAAACCCTGCCCACTGGGCTGGTTTCTCGAGTCCCAACGCCATGACCTTGGCACTGAGGGGACCGATCGCAACCGCTGGCAACGAGAACTCGACCTGACGGGCCACGCCCGCCTCTTCGGCAGTTCCCGCGTGGGCCAGCGTCACATCGATCACGGGAAGCCCGGCTGGGGTATAGCGCAGCGTGCCGATCTCGACGATGCTGGCTTCGAGCCGTAAGCGATTCACGCGGTCGACGGTTCCGTTGACACTCCGATGCGTTCCGGTGCGCTAATTACGAAGCAGCAGCTTCGGTCGCGGGCGTCGCGGCAGCCTTCTTGGCTTCTTCGCGAGCCACTTCCTTCATCATCGGCGACGGCGCGGTCTCGGCCTTCTTCATGCGAACCACGAGGTGGCGCAGAACGGCGTCGTTGAACTTGAATGCGTGCTCCAACTCGTCCAGGGTTTCCTGGTCGCACTCGATGTTCATGCAGACGTAGTGGGCCTTGGCCAGCTTCTCGATCATGTAGGCCAGTTGACGGCGGCCCCAGTCTTCGATGCGATGGATTTGACCTGCCTTGGCCGTCACCATGCTCTTGTAGCGCTCGATCATCGCAGGCACTTGCTCGCTCTGATCGGGGTGAACGATAAATACGATTTCATAATGACGCATATAAGCTCCTTATGGACAAAGCCGCCTGGGCGTCAGAACCAGTGCAGCAAGGTTGCAGAACCCGCGATTCTAGCGGATTTCCTGTCGATCATCAACTCCCCTCCCATCGGGGCTGTCCGGCGCATGCTCCGGTAGCCGTTGCCAGTATCTGCCGCGCCGCGCTCAGCCGTTCTCCAGCCAATAGTTCGGGCGCGCGTAGATCTGGCGCAACTGCTCGATGAAGAGCCGCACCCGCGCGGGCTGGAAGCGCTGCTGGGGGTAGACGGCCAGAATGTCGTAATCGGGTAGCGCGTACTCGTCGAGCACCGTTTCCAACTCGCCGGAGAGCAACTCACGCTGGATCTCCCAGGTCGAGCGCCAGCCCAGCCCCAGCCCCTCCAGCGCCCAGCGGTGCAGCAGTTCACCGTCGTTGCAATCCAGGCTACCCGCCACGCGAATGGTCACAAGCTTGCCTTGCCGCTTGAAGTACCACCCCCGCTGTTGGCCGCCTTGCAGGTTGAACGCGAGGCAATTGTGCCTGGCCAGGTCTTCGAGCGTCTTCGGGCGACCGTGCCGCGCAAAATACGCCGGGGTGCCGCACACCACGCGCCGGTTCTGGGCGAGTTTGACGGCCACGAAATTCGGGTCGACGGAGCCGCCGATACGAATACCCATGTCGTACCCTTCGCGCACAAGGTCGACCACGCGGTCGGTGAGGTTGAACGAAATCTGGACCTCCGGGTGCAGCCGCAGGAACGCCGGGGCATGCGGCGCCACGTGCTTTCGCCCGAACGCCGCCGGGGCCGACACGATCAGGTGCCCCGAGACGGCGTGACGTCCGGCGCTGATCTCGTTCTCTGCCATCTCCCAGTCACCGAGCAACTGTTTGCAGCGCTCCAGAAATGCGCCTCCCTCTTCCGAGAGCGCGAGCCGGCGCGTCGAGCGGTACATGAGCTTGATGCCGAGGCGCTTTTCAAGGGCGTCGATACGTCGCCCCAGAATCACCGGCGAGACCCCCTCCTTGAGCGCAGCCGCGGCCAGACTGCCCGCTTCGGCCACCTGCACAAAGGTCTCGATCTGTTTGTAACGGTCCATCGCGCCTCCATTCGATACTTTTTGTTCTTAAAAAAACGATCTTTTGTGATCTTATCAAACAAATCGTACCGGCTTAAAGTGACCTCCAAGATCATTACCTATTACCCATTGGAGGAGTCACATGGCCAAGATGACCGCCGTAGAGGCCGCCGTGCGCGTGCTGGAGAAGGAAGGCATCACCACGGCGTTCGGCGTGCCCGGCGCTGCCATCAACCCGTTCTATTCGGCGTTGCGCAAGGCCGGTAGCGTCGAGCACGTGCTTGCACGCCACGTCGAGGGCGCGTCTCACATGGCCGAAGGTTACACCCGTGCAGAGGCCGGCAATATCGGTGTATGTATCGGCACCTCGGGCCCGGCGGGAACCGACATGATTACCGGTCTGTACTCCGCATGGGCCGATTCGATCCCGATCCTGTGCATCACGGGCCAGGCCCCGCGCGCCCGTCTGTACAAGGAAGACTTCCAGGCCGTCGACATCGAGTCGATCGCCAAGCCCGTCACCAAGTGGGCCGTGACCGTGCGCGAGCCTGCACTCGTGCCGCGCGTGTTCCAGCAGGCGTTCCATCTGATGCGCTCGGGCCGTCCGGGTCCGGTGCTCATCGATCTGCCGTTCGACGTGCAGGTTGCCGAGATCGAGTTCGATCCGCAGACGTACGAACCGCTGCCGGCGTACAAGCCTGCGGCCACGCGCGCCCAGATCGAGAAAGCGATCGAGATGCTGGTCGCATCGGAGCGCCCGCTGATCGTCTCGGGTGGCGGCGTGATCAATGCCGACGCCGCCGATCTGCTCGTCGAGTTCGCCGAAACGGTGAACGTGCCGGTTGTGCCCACGCTCATGGGCTGGGGCACCATCGCCGACGACCATCCGCTCATGGCTGGCATGGTCGGCCTGCAGACGTCGCACCGCTTCGGCAACGCGACCATGCTGGCCTCGGATTTCGTGATGGGCATCGGCAACCGCTGGGCCAACCGCCATACGGGTAGCGTCGATGTGTTCACCAAGGGCCGCAAGTTCGTGCACGTCGACATCGAGCCGACGCAAATTGGCCGCGTATTCGGCCCGGACTACGGCATCGTGTCCGACGCCAAGGCAGCCCTCACGCAGTTCGTGGAAGTTGCCAAGGGGCTCAAGGCTGCGGGCCGTCTGCCGGATCGTTCGCAATGGGTCGCCGATTGCCAGAAGCGCAAGCGCACGATGCTGCGCCGCACGGACTTCGACCAGGTGCCGATCAAGCCGCAGCGCGTGTATCAGGAAATGAACGCGTTCTTCGGCCGCGACGTGCGCTACGTCTCGACCATCGGTCTGTCGCAGATCGCCGCCGCGCAGTTCCTGCACGTGAACAAGCCGCGTCACTGGATCAACTGCGGCCAGGCGGGCCCGCTGGGTTGGACGGTGCCGGCGGCCATCGGCGCGAAGGTGGCCTCGCCGTCGTCGGACGTCGTGGCCATCTCGGGCGACTACGACTTCCAGTTCATGATCGAAGAGCTGGCGGTAGCGGCGCAATTCAAGGTGCCGTACATCCATGTGGTCGTGAACAACTCGTATCTGGGCCTGATCCGTCAGGCGCAGCGCAACTTCGACATGGACTACTGCGTGCAGCTCGCGTTCGAGAACGTGAACTCACCTGAGGTGAACGGGTACGGCGTCGATCACGTGAAGGTCGCCGAGGGCCTTGGCGTGAAGGCGATCCGCGTGTTCCAGCCGAACGACATCCAGCCCGCGTTCGCGCAGGCGCGCAAGCTGATGGCCGAGTTCTCCGTGCCGGTGATCGTCGAAGTGATTCTCGAGCGCGTGACCAACATCGCGATGGGCACCGAGATCAACAACGTCAACGAGTTCGAAGACATCATCGACGTTGTGGAAGAGCACAACGCAGTGACGGCCTGATTCATCACTGCACTACGGTTTGCGGGGCGCGCGCGTCCCCTGCGCGCTCGGCTAGACCCCGTGTCCCGCCCAAGCGCGCGCCCCGCAACCAGGCAGCACCCTTGCATCGAAATCGTCGAAACCACCCCCTGAGAAAAGAGAAAGAGGAGTCAGCGCAATGCCGAAATTTGCCGCCAATCTGACCATGCTGTTCAACGAGGTGCCGTTCCTCGACCGCTTCAAGGCGGCCGCCGCGGCGGGCTTTCGCGGCGTGGAGTTTCTGTTCCCGTATGCGTTTCATCGCGACCAGATCGCCGACAAGCTCAACCAATACCAGCTCGACCTCGTGCTGCACAACCTGCCTGCCGGCAACTGGGAAGCGGGCGAGCGCGGCATTGCCATCTTCCCCGAACGCGAGGCCGAATTCCGCGACGGCGTGGGCGAAGCCATCACGTATGCCAAAGCGCTGGGCGTGAAGCAATTGAACTGCCTCGTGGGCAAGCAGGGTGCCGATCTGTCGACGCAAGTCGCCCGCGACACGCTCGTGGGCAACCTGCGCTTCGCCGCCGACGCCCTCAAGGCCGAAGGCATCCGCCTGCTGGTCGAGCCGATCAACACGTACGACATTCCAGGCTTCTTCGTGAATCGTACGAAGCAGGCGCTGGAAATCTTCGACGCCGTCGGCTCGGACAACCTGTTCCTGCAGTACGACATCTATCACATGCAGCGCATGGAAGGCGAACTCGCCAAGACCATCGAGACGAATCTCGCGCGCATCGCGCATGTGCAACTGGCGGACAACCCGGGCCGCAATGAGCCGGGTACGGGCGAAATCAATTACGCCTACCTGTTCGCGTTCCTCGACCGCATTGGCTACAACGGCTGGATCGGGTGCGAGTACAAACCGGCCACCACCACGACCGATGGCCTCGGCTGGTTCAAGGCGGCGGGCTTGCGCGAAGCCGCGTAACCGCTAATTCACCCCCGCTCCCCGCGCGCGGCGCCTCCCCCGGCGGCGTGCGCACGAAACAAAGGCACACCGGCCGGACGCGGTGCGCCGGCCAACCGGGTTTCGACGAGGAAGGGCCCCGCCGGCCGCATGCAGGGGGCATGCGGCCGGAGCACGGGGGACGCGAGAGCGCGGAAGCACGGCACCGCCCCGCTCGTCTGACCGTTGGCGACAACACTTCAAACTTTGGCAACAAGGAGTCTCGAAATGGCACAACTCGGTTTCATTGGTCTTGGCATCATGGGCGCGCCGATGGCGAAGCATCTGCAGAACGCCGGTCACAAGCTGTTCCTGTATGAGCGCCGCACGCCGCCGCAAGATCTGATCGACGGTCAAGCCACGGTCTGCACGTCGGCCAAGGAAGTCGCCAAGCGTGCCGACATCGTCTTCGTGATGGTGCCGGATACCCCTGACGTGGGCGCGGTGCTGTTCGGTCAGGACGGTCTGGCCGAAGGCCTCTCGGCGGGCAAGATCGTCGTCGACATGAGCTCCATCTCGCCGATCGAAACAAAGGAATACGCGAAGAAGATCAAGGCGCTGGGCGCCGAATACCTCGATGCGCCGGTCTCGGGCGGCGAAGTCGGTGCGAAGGCTGCCTCGCTGTCGATCATGGTGGGCGGTTCGCAAGCTGCGTTCGACGATGTGAAGCCGTTCTTCGAACTCATGGGCAAGAACATCACGCTCGTGGGCGAGAGCGGTGCGGGCCAGACCTGCAAGGTCGCCAATCAGATCGTGGTCGCGCTGACGATCGAAGCCGTGGGCGAGGCCCTGCTGTTCGCGTCGAAGGCAGGTGCCGATCCGGCGAAAGTGCGCGAAGCACTGATGGGTGGCTTCGCGTCGTCGCGCATTCTCGAAGTACACGGCGAGCGTATGGTGAAGCGCAACTTCGAACCGGGCTTCCGCATCGCCCTGCATCAGAAGGATCTGAACCTGGCGCTGCAAAGCGCGAAGGCGCTCGGCGTTTCGCTGCCGAACACGGCCACGTGCCAGGAGCTGTTCAACGCCTGTGCCGCCAACGGTGGCGCCGCGTGGGATCACTCGGGCATGGTGCGCGCGCTGGAAATGCTCGCCAATCATACCGTGGCGTAATTCACCGATCCGATCGGTAACGCCAGGCCATCAGGGAGAGACGGCGGACGTTGGCGAATGCCGGGCTGCAAGGTCCGGTATCCACCTGCCGCCCCCCTCCGGACACACGCCACGGTCGGCTCCGCTGCATGCCCGAACGGCCGACCCTTACGGGGTAGTTCGCGAGAAGACGAAGGAAGCGGCTGTCAACGCCGTGAGCAGGAAGATGGAAGGAACTGCAGCAGGTTCCGCAGAGAACGGGCGCAGACGTAAGCGACACCACTACGCCTCGCCGAGCGTCACGGCGCAAGTCGATCAAACGAGCGACTTGCGCCGTATTTTTTTGTCCCTTCCGAAAGGGGGGACGTCAATACTCGGCAAACAGACTCTGCATGCGCTCGCGCGGCACGCCTGCCTGCAAGGCCAGCATCAGCAACACGCGCGCCTTGAAAGGGTGCAGGTTGCCGGCACTCACGAAGCCGTACTGATCGTCGGGCGCCGCGCCGTTGTGCATCACGTGGCCACTGCCCACGCGCGATGCACGCACGACCGTCACGCCGCGCTGAACGGCGTCGGCCAACGCCTGTTGCAGCAGCGAATGCAGCGAGCCATTGCCCGTGCCCGCCACCACAATGCCCTGCACGCCCGCTTCAACCAGCGCATCGACCGCGATACGCGACACGCCCGCGTAGCTCGACACGACTTCCACGGCCGGCAACTCGCCCGAGAGTCCGACGAACTCGCTCTCGACGGTGTGGTACTGCAACGCCGCACGCTGATACGCAACGCGCTCATCCTGCACCCAGCCGAGTACACCGATCTCCGGGGAGTGAAACGCGTCGACCTTGTACGTGCTCGTCTTGACGACATCGCGCGCGCTGTGAATCTGGTTGTTGAGGGCAACCATCACGCCGCGTCCAGCCGAAATCGGGTCGGTCGCCACGCGCACAGCGTTAAGCAGATTGAGCGGTCCGTCCGCAGAGAGCGCCGTCGCCGGTCGCATCGCCGCCGTCAGCACGACCGGCTTGCGACTGTTGACTGTGAGATGCAGGTAATACGCCGTTTCTTCCAGCGTATCTGTACCGTGCGTAATGACCGCACCGGCCACATCGGGCTGCGAGAGCAAGGCATTGACGCGTGCGGCCAGCTTCTGCCAGAGCGCCACGTTGATGTCCTTACTATCGATCTGCGCGACCTGTTCCGCGTGGATGTGCGCAACGCTACCCAGCGCCGGAACGGCCGCAAGCAGATCCTGAACGCCAAGCGCCCCGGCCTGGTAAGCGGAGGTGCGCGTCGCGTCGGCCGCGCTGCCCGCGATCGTGCCGCCCGTGGCGAGCAGCGCGATGCGCGGCAACTCGCCCGAGGACACGGTGTAATGAGGAATCGGGTTGAATGAAGGCAAAGTCATGCCACCGATTGTATCTAATACTGCTCGGCTTCCCAATTGCTGAAAGTATCGATCCCGGCGCAGCCGGCGAGATCGTGGACATGCCACGCCCAAATGACGCAAGCGCGCAAGCGTGCCGAACAAGGCGCTCAGTTCAAACACGCTCTCGAGCCGAAGCACGGTGGGCTCCCGCCATCGGATATCTCCAGACATCGATCGGAACGCCCGCTCAAACGAGCACTGGCCGAACACCGGCGCGGCGAAATGGGTCACAAGCAATCCCCGGCACAGCGAGAACTTCGCGCTTGACATGAAGTTTTCCCTTGCCTTTTTTTAAACACTGTACAAAAATACAGCCACCTGTGCTTCCATACAGTGATCCCATGATCAAACTTACCGCACGTCAACAGCAGGTCTACGAACTGATCCGACAAGCGATCGAGCGCTCCGGCTTTCCGCCCACACGCGCAGAGATCGCGGCCGAACTCGGCTTCTCCTCCGCCAATGCTGCGGAGGAGCACCTGCGGGCGCTGGCGCGCAAAGGGGTGATCGAACTGGCCGCCGGTCAATCGCGCGGCATCCGTCTCAAGCGTCTGGACGAAGCTGGCGGAGCGCATCAGTTCACGTTGCCCCATATGGGGCTGATGCAACTGTCGCTGCCGCTCGTCGGGCGCGTGGCTGCCGGTAGCCCGATCCTTGCGCAGGAACATATTGAACGCAACTTCCAATGCGATCCGAACATGTTCGCGCGCCAACCCGACTACCTGCTGAAGGTGCGCGGAATGTCGATGCGCGACGCAGGCATTCTCGATGGCGATCTGCTGGCCGTACAGAAGGCCGCCGATGCGCGCGAGGGCCAGATCGTCGTGGCGCGAATCGGCGACGATGTGACCGTCAAACGTTTTCACCGTGTGCCGGGGGGCGTCGAACTGATTGCGGAGAACCCGGACTTCGAGAACATCGATGTCAACGAAGGTAGCGGTGACTTTGCGCTGGAGGGGATTGCGGTCGGCTTGATCCGCAATAACGATCTCTAGGCGCGCCCTCGGGGATTGCGACTCGCGAGTGCATTCATCGCGCAGTCCCTGACGTTCTGAACATTTGCATTTCCGACTGCGCCGGGCTCGGTCCGGCGCCTGTGCCCTGCTTCGCCCGCGATTTGAGAAATACGTGGCAGGACGCGTCCCTCTGACCGGCATTGGAGAAAGGATCGCATCATGGCTCGACTCTTTGGTTTGCTGCGTACGTCATTTGGTCAAACGCGTGTCCGGGTGTCGTCGCAGGCACGGCTCTCGGCCGTGTACGGGCTGTCGGCCTTGTCCGGGCCGTTTGCCGCTGCACCGGCGATTGCGCGCTCCTACACCGTGCCTGCGCGAGCGCGCAGCACCGCCCTGCCCCGGACGCTCGCGGCCGCCGTGGCGTTGGCATCGCGTCGCGCGTGCCCCACCGGGAACGCCGTCAAAACATCGCGCAATGTGCGGGCCCTTCAACGGTGCGAAACGCTCGGCAGGCCGGGCAGGCACGCGGGCTACGAGGGCTTCAAGGACCACAAGGACCACGATGTGCGCGATGTGCGCGTGTATCGCGACGTGTCGCACATCGTGATGGTAGGCAGCATGGCCGATATCTGCCGCAAACTCGATCAGGCCGTCGGCGAGCAGTTCTGCCTGGCGGCGGTGTAGGCACTCAGGCAAGCCTGCCGCCGCGTTTCGCGACGACTTACTTACCGTCCGAGTTCGCGCAACGGATTGTCCGCACCAAGACGCTCGCCGTCGAAGAATCGCGCAACGTCAGCAGGCTTTACCGCTTCGATGCTGGCGTGCTGCCATTGCGGCGCGTGATCTTTGTCGACAACCATCGCGCGTATGCCTTCGACACCTTCCGCGCCTGTACGGCCGTCGAGATTAAAGACGCTGCGCATCATCAGCCACTCTTCACGCAACTCGTCTGCCAACGACAGCTTGCGCGCCCGTCGTACCTGCTCCAGCGTGACGCAAACCATCAGCGGCGAACGCTTGGTGCGCAACAGGTCTTCAGTCTCCTGCGCCCAACCGGAATACTCGCAGCGGGCTTCGCGCTTGAGCGACGCCAGGACAGTCGGCATATCCGGCAAGCCGAAATGCCGATCGATCACGTCGCGCAGCGGTGCGAGCTTGCCCGCGGTCAACCCGGCAGGCGGCAAGCAATCGCGGACAAAGGCCCGCGCAGCATCGAGTACCGCTTCGCTGTTCGACCAAACGCCGTTCGCCAGCAACTCACAAAGCGCAGGCAACGAGCCGCGCGGGACGACCCCGTCGGCCAGACCGATTTCGCACGCATCGACGGCACCAAACACGATGCCAGTCGTGCCAAGGTACTCACCCAGATGGCCCGCAAGATTTGCAAGGAATATTCCGCCACCAACGTCTGGAAACAGGCCGATAGCCGTCTCCGGCATGGCCATTCGCGTGGCCTCGGTGACGATGCGCAGTGCCGCCCCCTGAGAGATTCCCATGCCCCCCCCCATCACCACGCCGTCCATCAACGCAATGTAAGGCTTCGGGTACGTGGCGATCGTGTAGTTGAGCGTGTACTCGTCCGTGAAGAAATCCATGATGTCGGTACGCCCGGCGCTAATGGCCTCATGGAAATGGCGAATATCGCCACCCGCGCACAAACCCTTTTCGCCCTCGCCTTGCAAGACGACACCGAGCACGCTCGGGTCGTCACGCCAAGCATCGAGCGCCGACGCCATCGCACGAATCATGTCGTGCGAGAGGGCATTGAGTGCCTTCGGGCGAGTCAGGGTAATAAAGCCAATGCGGCCACGGATTTCGGTTCGAACAAATTCGGTCATGTCTGGCGTGTGCTTCAGAAACGTCAACGGAACGGACGCGCTAACAGCGCAATCCTCGGGGGCTATCGACAGCATGCGAACGCCGATGCACCGCATTTCAGCGACCGCAACAAAAACAAAAAAGCCGGCGCGAAGCACCGGCTCTTTCTCCAACAGACTGGCGCCGGCGGGCAGCGGAGGGTCATCCGCTACGCCGCTTTGCCATTGCCGGCTTTACTTCTCTTCACGCGAAGCGCGTTTGCGCTCGTGTTCCTTGAGGTAACGCTTGCGCAAACGAATCGTCTGCGGCGTGACTTCGACCAACTCGTCGTCGTCGATGAATTCGACGGCGTATTCGAGGCTCATCGCGATCGGCGGCACCAGACGCACGGCTTCGTCGGTACCCGACGCACGCACGTTCGTGAGTTGCTTGCCCTTGATCGGGTTGACCACGAGGTCGTTATCACGGCTGTGGATACCGATGATCATGCCTTCGTACAGGGCGTCGCCCGGCGACACGAACATGCGGCCGCGATCCTGCAGCTTCCACAGTGCGTAGGCCACCGCAGCACCGTCGTCCTGCGAGATCAGCACGCCATTGCGACGCTCACCCAGCGTACCGTCCTTGAGCGGCGCGTAGGCATCGAAAATGTGGCTCATCAAGCCCGTGCCACGGGTCATCGACAGGAAGTCGCCCTGGAAGCCGATCAGGCCGCGCGCCGGAATGCGGTACTCGAGACGCGTGCGACCACGACCGTCCGACACCATGTCCAGCATTTCGCCCTTGCGACGGCCGATTTCCTCCATGACCGCGCCCTGGTGATCGTCTTCCACGTCGATGGTCAACATTTCGTACGGCTCGTGCTTGACGCCGTCGATTTCCTTGAGCACCACGCGCGGACGCGACACGGCCAGTTCATAGCCTTCGCGACGCATGTTCTCGATGAGAATCGTCAGGTGCAGTTCGCCACGGCCCGACACTTCGAAGATGGAATCTTCATCCGTGTCCTTCACGCGCAGCGCCACGTTGTGATTCAGTTCCTTGTTCAGACGGTCGCGGATCTGACGGCTCGTCACGAACTTGCCTTCACGGCCGGCCAGCGGCGACGTGTTCACGCAGAAGTTCATGGTCAGCGTCGGCTCGTCCACGGTCAGCAGCGGCAAGGCCTCCGGCGTGTCCACGTCGCAAATCGTCGCGCCGATGCCCACGTCTTCGATCCCGTTGATCAGCACGATGTCGCCCGCTTCGGCGCCGTCAGACATCACGCGCTCCAGACCCTGGAACGTCAACACCTGATTGATCTTGCGCTTGAGCACTTCGCCTTCCGGACCGAAACGCATCACCACTTGCTGGCCCGGCTTGATGCGGCCACGCGTGATACGGCCAATACCGATGCGACCGACGAACGTCGAGTAGTCGAGCGAGCTGATTTGCAGTTGCAGCGGCGCGTCGACATCGGCCTCGCGCACCGGAACGTGCTCGAGAATCGCGTCGAACAGCGGGCGCATGGTGCCTTCGCGCGCCTCCGGATCGAGGCTGGCGAAGCCATTCAAGGCCGAGGCATAGACGACCGGGAAGTCGAGTTGCTCGTCGGTGGCGCCCAGCTTGTCCATCAGGTCGAACGTCTGGTTGATCACCCACTCCGGACGTGCGCCCGGACGATCGATCTTGTTGACCACCACGATCGGCTTCAGACCGAGGCCAAGCGCCTTGCGCGTCACGAAGCGGGTTTGCGGCATCGGGCCTTCGACGGCGTCGACGAGCAGCAGCACGCTGTCGACCATCGAAAGCACGCGTTCCACTTCACCGCCGAAGTCCGCGTGTCCGGGTGTGTCGACGATATTGATGTGCGTGCCCTCGTATTCGACGGCGCAATTCTTGGCGAGGATCGTGATGCCGCGCTCTTTTTCGATGTCGTTCGAGTCCATCACGCGTTCAGCGATCTGCTGATTTTCGCGGAAAGTGCCCGACTGGCGCAGCAGTTTGTCGACGAGCGTGGTTTTGCCGTGGTCGACGTGCGCGATGATGGCGATATTACGGAGAGCGCGGGTCATTGAAGAGATGCTCGAAAAAGCCTTTGGAGAATCCGCGATTCTACCACTTGCACGCTACTCACGTCATGGTCTTTCTGCAATGCAGCAACGGCATGCCCTCCTGGATCGACAACCACGCGACATCCGTCGCCGCCTCGCCCCACCCGCTGGGGCATGCACGCCCTTACGCACCGCCTCCAGCGCCTGCCTCCTCAATCCCAGTGAAATAATTGCCTAGTCCACTATTGCATGGCCTTGCATTTAATTAAATAGTCCCTATAATCGTGACTAGTCAACTATTGCAGCAGCACGAAAATGAACGAACCTCCTACCTCCCTTTCCGACACGGTGCCGGCGCCTGCGCCAGACGCGCCGCACAGCGATCCGCCGCGCAATGACTACGACATCGACAATTCCCTCGGGTATCTCGTTGCCCGCGTGCGGCAGTTGATTCTGGCCGAACTGACAAAGGAAACGTCGCAGTACGGCCTGACGAGCACGCAGGCAACCATGCTTTACAAGGTCGCCACGGGCAAGAGCAAGACGGCGGCCGATCTGGCGCGCGATTACTGCATCGACGCGAGCGCTGTCACCCGTCTGCTCGACCGGCTCGAAGCGCAGGGCTTGCTGGTGCGCGAGCGCAGCAAGATGGATCGGCGCACCGTCAATTTGCGCGCAACCGAAGCCGGCAATGCGATGGCGGATCGGATGCCGGATATTTTCGTGCGTGCCGCCGACCATTTGATGGGCGGCTTCACCGTTGAGGAAGTCGGGTTTTTGAAAAGCCTGCTGCGGCGCGTGATTGCCAACGGCGAGGCAGGATGACGGCCAATCGGCGCTCACCCGCGTTAGAAAAGCATGTCGAGTCCACTATTACATGGCCTCGACATTGTGTGATTCCCAATAATAGTCAGTACAAAACATCACTCGTAAAGGTTTTGCGATGAAAGCGGTCTCACCGTTCCTCCCGCGCCTGCGGGCCCGCTCAGCGATTTCCGCCGTATGTTTGGCCGCGCTGACGCTGGGCTTTGCCGGTTGCGCCAACTTCGCCGGCATCCACAGCGACAAGCAGATCAGCACCCCCGACCAGTACGCGACCCAGCGCAGCCTGCCCGCCGAGGGCGGCCAGTGGCCGGGCACCGATTGGGCGCAGCGGTTCGGCGACCCGCAACTCGTCTCGTTGATCGACGAAGCCCTGGCCGGCAACCCCGACCTGGCCATGGCCGCCGCGCGCCTCAAGGCAGCGCAGGCACAGACCGAAGGGGCCGCTGCGGCGCTGCTGCCGTCGGCCGGATTCTCCGGCGATATCTATCGCGAAAAGTTCACCGAAAACACCATCTACCCTCCGGGCTATGGTGGGACATGGTTCACGCAGGGCGACCTCACGGCCTCGTTGGCATGGGAACTCGATCTGTGGGGCAAGAACCGCGCGGCACGGGCACAGGCCACCTCGGCCGAGCGTGCCGAAGCTGCGGACGATCAGGAAGTGCGCCTCGCGCTGGCGACCGCCGTGGCGCGTTCATATAACCAGCTCGCGCAGCAATACGCGCTGCGCGACGTGTTCGAACGCGTCAGCAAACAGCGTCGGACCCTCGGCAATTTGACGGCAGACCGCGTGAGGGCGGGTCTCGACACCCAAGTCGAGCAGAAGCAGGCCGAGAGCAATAGCGCCGATATTCAGACGCAGATCGAACAACTCGATGGTCAGATCCTGCTCACGCGCCATCAACTCGGTGTGTTGCTTGGCAAGGGGCCGGATCGCGGTCTTGAGATTACGCGTCCGAAGCTCGCACAATTGGCAACCCCCGCCCTGCCTGACAATCTGCCGCTCGCCTTGCTCGGACGTCGCCCGGACATCGTCTCGGCACGCTGGGGTGTGGAATCACAGCTCAAAGGCGTGGATGTCGCGAAAGCACGCTTCTATCCGGACGTGAACCTGAACGCTGCGTTCGGTTTCTCCACTTTCGGCCTGGGCAAGCTGATCGATCCGAGCAGTCAGAACATTCAGTACGGTCCGGTGATATCGCTGCCGATCTTCGACGGCGGCCGCTTGCGCGCCAACCTGAAGGGCCAGTACGCGGCGTACGAAAGCGCTGTGGCGAACTACGACTCGACCCTCAACAAAGCGCTCGGCGACATCGCGGATCGCATGTCATCGATCCGCTCGGCCGACAAGCAGATGGTGTCGCAGCGCGTGGCGCAGAACGCCGCGCAGCGTGCCTACGATCTGGCCGTCGACCGGTACCACGCGGGGCTCGCGCCGCAGTTGACCGTGCTCACCGCCGAGTCTTCGCTGCTCGCGCAGGAACAGGCGCGCGTGAACATCGAGGGCGCCCGCCGCGACCAGCAAATCGGCCTGATCAAGGCGCTGGGCGGAGGTTTCGATGCCCAGGCGGCAGGTCTCGTCGTGGGTCAGGAACGCTCGGCCAAGGCCGAAGACAACGCCGTGCAGACCCACTGACCGGCCGCCGCAAGTCACATACGTCACACACACACAACAGACAAGACAACGTCAACGCACATTGAGAAATGAGTACGGAGCGAATGATGAGCGAGAACCAACAACAAGCCGCTGCCCAGCCGGCTCAGGGCAATGGCAAGCGCCGCCGCATGATGCTGACGCTGACGGCCGTGATCGCGATCGCGGCCATCGCCTACGGCGCTTACTACGCGCTGTATGCGCGCTACTACGAAGACACCGACGATGCGTATGTCGCGGGCAACGTGGTGCAGATCACCCCGCAGGTATCGGGCACCGTGACCGGCGTCAAGGTCGACGACACCCAAATGGTCAAGGCGGGTCAGGCGCTGGTCACGCTCGACCAGACCGACGCGCGCGTCGCATTGCTGCAAGCCGAGGCCAATCTGGCGCAGACGGTGCGTCAGGTGCGCACGTACTTCGTGAACAACGACGCGTATGCCGCTACCGTGGCGATGCGCGAGTCGGACCTGGCCCGGGCACAAGCCGATGTGAAGCGCCGTGAGATGGCGATTGCCTCGGGCGCCGTGTCGCGCGAAGAACTCGCCCACGCGCAGGACGCCGTGAAGTCGGCGCAGGCCGCACTCGAGCAGGCTCGCGCGCAGTGGGTGTCGAACCGGGCGCTGACGGACAAGACGTCGGTGACCACGCACCCGAACGTGCAACAGGCAGCGGCAAAGGTACGCGCGGCGTATCTCGACTACGCCCGCACGTCCATCCCGGCACCGGTCGACGGCTATGTCGCCAAGCGCTCGGTGCAGGTGGGACAACGCGTGGCAACCGGCGCGCCGCTCATGGCACTGGTGCCGCTGAACCAGGTCTGGGTCGACGCCAACTTCAAGGAAGTGCAGATTGCGCACATGCGCGTCGGTCAGCCGGTCACGCTCACGGCCGACGTGTACGGGTCGGCGGTGGAATACAAGGGCACGGTAGCGGGCTTCTCCGCAGGCACGGGCAGCGCCTTCTCGCTGCTGCCGGCGCAGAACGCGACGGGTAACTGGATCAAGGTTGTGCAGCGTCTGCCGGTACGTATCGCGCTCGACGCGAAGCAATTGCAGCAGCATCCGCTGCGCGTCGGTCTGTCGATGCAGGTCAAGGTCGACGTGCGCAATTCCGACGGCAAGGAGCTGGGCGAAGCGCCTGCGATGCCGGCGTACTCGACCGACGTGTACGACAAGGTCGGACACGACGCCGACAATATCGTCGCCAAGATCATCACCGAAAACGCGGGTGCTGCGGCTGCCTCTGGGGCAGGCGGCGCCAGCGACACGCGCAACCAGCCGGCTCGCGCTCGTCCCCTGTAAATCGGAGGGGGGTGCCCCCCACCCCCTTTGACATCTCATGGCAACTCAAAACGCTCCTGGCCCTCTTTCGGGGGGTCAGTTGGTACTCGGCACCATCGCGCTGTCGCTCGCCACGTTCATGAACGTGCTCGACACATCGATTGCCAACGTATCGATTCCCGCCATTTCCGGCGACCTAGGCGTCTCGTCGAGCCAGGGAACGTGGGTGATCACGTCGTTCGCCGTCGCCAACGCGATTTCGGTGCCGCTCACGGGCTGGCTGACTGAACGATTTGGCGCGGTGCGGCTGTTCATTTCGTCGATCCTGCTGTTCGTGCTGGCGTCGTGGCTGTGCGGCATGGCGCCAACCCTCGAATTCCTGCTCGCGGCCCGGGTGTTGCAGGGCGCCGTCGCCGGACCGATGATTCCGCTCTCGCAATCGCTGCTGCTCTCGAGCTATCCGAGCGCGAAGAGTTCGATGGCGCTGGCGCTATGGGGCATGACGACGTTGGTCGCCCCAGTGATGGGCCCAATTCTCGGCGGCTGGATTTCCGACAACTATCAGTGGCCGTGGATTTTTTATATCAACATTCCCATCGGCATTGCTGCGGCCTACGTTACCTGGCTGATCTACGCCAAGCGCGAAACGCCTACACAACGCAAGCCGATCGATACGGTCGGGCTCGCCTTGCTCGTGCTGTGGGTGGGTTCGCTGCAAGTGATGCTCGACAAAGGCAAGGAACTCGACTGGTTCAATTCTTCGACCATCGTCGTGCTGGCGCTCGTGGCGCTGGTGTCGTTCTGCTTCTTCGTCATCTGGGAGATTACCGAGAAGCATCCGGTGGTCGACCTGACGCTCTTCAAGCGGGTCAACTTTACCGGTGGCGTGGTGGCCATCTCGGTCGGTTACGGCCTCTTCTTCGGTAACCTCGTGATTCTGCCGCAATGGTTGCAGATCTACCTCGGCTATACGGCAACGCAGGCCGGTCTGGTGCTCGCGCCGGTGGGACTGTTCGCCATCATTTTGTCGCCGGTGATCGGCAAGACGCTGCCGAAGCTCGATGCACGCTGGGTCGTCACCGTCTCGTTCGTGTTGTTCGCGGTGGTGTTCTTCATGCGCTCGCACTTCAACACCCTCGTCGACACACGCACCCTGATGATTCCGACGTTCCTGCAGGGGGTGCCGATGTCGATGTTCTTCATCCCGCTCACGGCGATCATCTTGTCGGGCTTGCCGCCGGAGCGCATTCCGGCAGCGGCGGGTTTGTCCAACTTCGTGCGGATTACGTGCGGTGCCGTGGGTACGTCGATCGCAACGACCATGTGGGATAACCGGATCACGTTGCACCATGCACAGTTGACGGAGCATTTGACGCCGTACGATCCCACGTTCAATGCATCTGTGCAAACGCTCAACCAACTCGGCATGTCGACACCGCAAGCCAACGGTTACATCGACCGGCTGGTGACACAGCAGTCGGCGATGCTCGGTGCCAACGACATTTTCTGGATCTCGGCGTTGCTGTTCGTGCTGATGATCGCGATGGTGTGGATCACCCGACCGATGAAGGGCGGTGGCGGCGGCGACGCAGCAGCGGGTGCGCACTGAAACAACGACTTCCCCCCGAGTGCCCGGCCCTGCGCTGTCCGGCCGGGCACTGCTTGAACCCCGCTGAAGTTGGCGGGGTTTTTTTACAGGGGCAGTCGATAAAGCGGACGGGGCGGACGGGGCGCGGGGGGGCGTGCCGTGCTTGAGCGCCGGCACGCCCCCTCGAATTCGCAGTATCATTGCGCCTTTCCTGGGCACTTTCCCGACCACCGCACTGTGCTCGGGAAAACACCCTTCGCACGCCAACAATCGAACACCATGACGACCCCGCAGACCCCGAACGATCGCTCAGAAGTCACTTTTCGCTTTCTGGCCGAGCCGGCCGCCGTCAATTTCGGTGGCAAGGTCCACGGGGGCTCTCTGATGAAATGGATCGACGAAGTGGCCTACGCATGCGCCGCCACTTGGTCGGGCCGCTATTGCGTGACGGTCAGCGTCGGCAACATCCGCTTCCGCCGTCCGATTCTGGTGGGAAATCTGGTGGAACTGCGCGCGCGTATCGTGGCGACGGGCCGCACCAGCATGCATATCCACGTATCGGTGCACGCGGGCGACCCCAAGTGGGGCGAACTGCGCCAGACGACCGATTGCCTGATGGTGTTCGTCGCCGTCGACGAGAGCAATCACCCGGTCAGCGTACCGTCTTTCGAGCCGAAAACGGACGAACAGAAAGCGCTGGCCAAGTACGCCATGGACGTCAAAGCAGCGCTGGACGCCATCGTCGAACTCAAGCCGGAAAACGTCGCGCAGTAAGCGCTACGCCGCAGCGAGTGTCGTAAAAAAGGCGGCGAACAGCCGCCGAGCACCAGCGGCGGCGCATACCGGCAGCGCCGTACCGGCCGTGCCCTCCCGACATCCGCTGACTGCGTCGGCTTACTGCATCGGCTTACTGCATCGGCTTATTGCATCGGCTTATTGCGTCTTCAGAAGACGTTGCGGCGTCAGCAGTGCCTCATGGTCAAGCCGCGCAACGCCCAACAATCGGGCGCCAGCGTCGCCATCGGCTTCGGCATAAACCTTCACTTCGATAGCCTCGCCCGCAGCGGCACAGGCCCTCAGCGCCTGCGGACAGCGGGTCTCGTCAAGCCGCAGGCGTTGCCCGTGGCTGAAGCGCTTGGCGAGTGTGTCATCGAGCCAGATAGCCGGCAGCGTCTTCAGCAGCGCATCGACGGGCGCCAGCTTCTCCACGCGTTGCGCGTGCTCCATCGCGCCCAGGGCATCCAGCGTCACCGCATCGTCGAGCGTGAGCGGACCGACTGCGGTGCGTCGCAGCGCACGCAAATGCGCCCCACAGCCCAGCGCTTCGCCAATGTCTTCTGCCAGCGTGCGCACATAAGTGCCTTTGCTGCAGGTCACGCGAAACGTGAACTCGGCGACATCGGGCAACGAGCACGCCGTGAGTTCCAGACCATGGATCGTGACCTCACGTGCTTCACGCTCGACGGTCTGCCCCGCGCGAGCGTATTCATATAGCGGCCGGCCGTCACGCTTGAGGGCAGAGTACATCGGCGGCACCTGAGAGATCGCCCCCGTGAAACTCGGCAACACGGCACGAATCGCCGCTTCGTCCACCGTCACCGGACGCGTTTGCAGTACCTCGCCTTCCGCGTCTCCCGTTGTCGTCGTTTCTCCAAGGCGCACGAGCGCCTCGTAGGTCTTGTCGGCCTCGAGCAAGTCCTGCGAGAACTTTGTTGCCTCGCCGAAGCACAGCGGCAACAAACCCGTCGCCAACGGGTCGAGCGTGCCGGTGTGGCCGGCCTTGAGGGCCTGCAATAATCGCTTGGCCTTGATCAGCGCGTCATTGGAGGACAGGCCCAGCGGCTTGTCCAGGAGCAACACGCCATCGAGCGCGAAACGGGGAAGTTTTTGGCGGGGTGCCTGCGAACGCGGGTCCGTCATGATGCGGGGATTGCTCGAGAGATTCTTAAGGGATTCACATCCTGGCACCCATCACAGGTGCGCAGGCATTGCAGACAGCCGGGCTCGCCCTCGGCCAACCCGGCAGACTGCGTCGTCAATCGACGTCTGACTTGCGGTCGCTTTCCTTGCCATCGTCGTCGCCGTCTTGCGCAAGGCCGTCGCTGGCTTCATCACCGGCTTCATCGCTCGCCTCGTCTCTCGCTCGCGTGGCGTTGGCCGTATCGATCAGTCGCGACATCTCGATGGCACGCTCGATCGACTGATCGAAATGGAAATGCAACGTCGGCACGGTGTGGATATGCAACCGCTTGAACAGCAGATTGCGCAGGAAACCCGCCGCCTCGTTGAGCGCCTCGCCGGTCGCTTTCGGATCGCCGGTCAGCGTCGTGTAAAACACTTTTGCATGCGCATAGTCCGGCGTCACCTCCACGCTTTGCAGCGTGACCAGACCAATACGCGGGTCTTTCACTTCGCGCTGAATCAACGCCGACAGATCGCGCTGGATCTGATCGTTGATGCGAAGGTTCCGACCCGGAACGCCACGTTTCTTTGCCATAACATACTCGCTAGTAATGCAATGGCCCACGCCACCGGTTTCCCGGCTTGGTGGGCCATTCCACATCAATTGTGCAGATCGCGTTACAGCGAGCGCGCAACTTCCGTGATTTCGAACGCTTCCAGTTGGTCGCCTTCCGTGATGTCGTTGAAGTTCTTCACCGACAGACCGCACTCGAAGCCCGACTTGACTTCCTTCACGTCATCCTTGAAGCGCTTGAGCGAATCGAGCTCGCCCGTGAAGATGACGACATTGTCGCGCAACACACGCACGTGCGACGAACGCTTGACGAAACCGTCGAGCACCATACAGCCGGCGACCTTCCCGATCTTCGGCACGCTGAACGTCTGGCGCACGTCGATGAGACCCGTGATCACTTCCTTCTTCTCCGGCGCCAGCATGCCCGACATGGCCGCCTTCACCTCATCCACAGCGTCGTAGATGATGTTGTAGTAACGGATGTCGATCCCGTTCGACTCGGCCAGCTTGCGCGCCAGTGCATCGGCACGCGTGTTGAAACCGATGATGACCGCCTTCGACGCCGTTGCCAGGTTGACGTCGCTTTCGCTAATGCCGCCCACCGCCGCGTGCACGATCTGCACACGGACTTCCGGCGTCGAGAGCTTGTTGAGCGACTGCGCCAACGCTTCCTGCGAACCTTGCACGTCCGCCTTGATGATCAGCGGCAGCGACTTGATTTCGCCGTCGGCCATCTGATCGAACAAGTTCTCGAGCTTCGCGGCCTGCTGCTTGGCCAGCTTCACGTCACGGAACTTGCCCTGACGGAACAGCGCGATTTCGCGCGCCTTGCGCTCGTCCTGGACCACCAGCACTTCTTCACCGGCACCCGGCACTTCCGAAAGACCCTGAATTTCCACAGGGATCGACGGACCGGCTTCCTTCGCGCTCTTGCCGGTTTCATCCAGCATCGCACGAACACGACCGTACGCTTGACCGGCCAGCACCATGTCGCCGCGACGCAGCGTGCCCGACTGCACGAGAATCGTCGCCACCGGACCCTTACCCTTGTCGAGCTTCGCTTCAATCACGAGCCCCTTGGCCGGCGCTTCCACCGGCGCCTTGAGTTCCAGCACTTCCGCCTGAAGCAGCACGTTCTCGAGCAGGTCGTCGATGCCCGCCCCCGTCTTCGCCGACACCGGCACGAACGGCGAATCGCCACCGTACTCTTCCGGCACCACGCCCTCGGCCACGAGTTCCTGCTTCACACGATCGAGGTTCGCTTCCGGCTTGTCGATCTTGTTGATCGCCACCACGATCGGCACACCGGCCGACTTCGCGTGCGCAATCGCTTCCTTCGTCTGCGGCATCACACCGTCGTCTGCCGCCACCACGAGAATCACGATATCCGTGGCCTGCGCACCGCGTGCACGCATCGCCGTGAAGGCTTCGTGACCCGGGGTGTCGAGGAACGTCACCGTGCCGCGCGGCGTATCGACGTGATACGCGCCAATATGCTGCGTAATACCGCCCGCTTCGCCCGCCGCGACCTTGGCGCGACGGATGTAATCCAGCAGCGAAGTCTTGCCGTGGTCGACGTGACCCATCACGGTCACCACCGGCGGACGCGGCAGCGCTTCGCTGTCGGTCACTTCGTTGCCCAACGCCAGCAGCGTTTCCGGATCGTCCAGCTTGGCCGCGATCGCACGGTGGCCAAGCTCTTCCACCACGATCATCGCCGTTTCCTGATCCAGCACCTGGTTGATGGTCACCATCTGACCCATCTTCATCATCAGCTTGATGACTTCCGAGGCCTTCACCGACATTCTGTGCGCCAGATCGCCGACACTGATGGTTTCCGGGATATGAACATCACGCACGACCGGCTCGGTCGGGGCCTGGAACGCTTGACGGTCGTCCTGCGAATGACGGTCGCCACGACGGCCGCCACGGCCACCGCCGCGCCAGCCATCCGAGCCACCGCTCGTGTCGCCGCGCGTCTTCATACCGCCACGCTTGTTGCGGTTATCGGCATCCTTCTGCCACGCGCCGGGCTTCTTGTCCTTCTTGTCCGCAGCGCCTGCCGTGGTCGACGCCGGTGCCGCAACCGCCGGCTTCCGGTCCGCCGGCTTGGCGCTCGCCGCACCTTCCGGCTTGGCCGGCTTGTGCAATGTCCCCTTGGCTTCGGGCTTGGCCGCTGCCGCCGCTGCGGGCGCCGGCTCAGGTGCCTTGAGCACGCGACGCGGCGCATTCAGCATCTCGCGAATGGCGCGTGCCTCGGCTTCCGCCGCGGAACGACGCTTGCGGATCGCTTCTTCCTCGGCGCGGGCCTTGTCGGCCGCCGCGCTCGCCTTCTCGGCAGCCGCGCGCGCCGCTTCGCTGGCCTTGCGGGCCTGCTCGCGTTCGGCTTCGGCCTTGGCCGCGGCCGCCTTCTCGGCTTGCTCCGCCTTTTCGGCGTCTGCCTTGGAAGCCTTCTCCGCTTCGGCATCGACCTTGGCTTCGGCGTCGACCTTGGCTTCGGCCTTCGCCTTTTGCTCTTCAGCCACCTTGAGCGCTGCGGCGCGCTCCGCTTCCTCACGCGCACGGCGCTCGGCGGCATCCTTCTCTTCACGCTCGCGACGCTCGGCCTCTTCGCGCTCCAGTTCCTCCTGGCGACGCTTCAGCTCGGCAGCCTCGGCCGCCAGACGCTCCGCTTCACGGCGCGCATCTTCCTCACGCTGGCGCAGCGCTTCCTCTTCGGCTGTAGCCGCCGCGCTGTTCGCGCCTTCCGCGATGTCGTCGCGCTTGACGAAGGTGCGCTTCTTGCGCACTTCGACCTGAATCGTGCGCGCCTTGCCGGTCGCGTCGGCTTGCTTGATTTCCGAGGTCTGGCGACGCGTCAGAGTAATCTTCTTTTTGTCGCCGTCGTCAGCGCCATGCGACCGGCGCAGGTGCTCCAGCAGACGGGCCTTGTCGGCGTCCGTCAGCGAATCGTCGGCGCTGAGTTTGTCCACGCCGGCGGCTTTGAGTTGCTCCAGCAACACGCCGGCCGGCATTTTCAGTTCTGCAGCAAATTGGGCTACGTTGATGCTCGCCATTCAAACCTCTTCAAGCAAGGCCAGGCGCCTTGCGGTTAACTTCAAAGTTCACTGTTCCATATGCGTGCCGGGGCAGGTCATCATTGGAACCAGTGCTCTCGCGCTTTCATGATCAGGACCTTCGCAGCTTCCTCGTCGACGCCGGTCATCTCGGTGAGTTCGTCGACAGCCAGCTCGGCCAGATCATCGCGCGTCTGAATTTCATGCTCGGCCAGTTGGGCCAGCAACTCGGGCGTCATGCCCTCGAGGCTCTTGAGATCGAGCGCAACGCCCTCGACCCGCTCCTCGCTGGCAATCGCCTGCGTCAGCAGTGCGTCGCGCGCACGATTGCGCAGCTCGTGCACCGTGTCCTCGTCGAATGCTTCGATCTCGAGCATTTCGTTCAAGGGCACGTAGGCGATCTCTTCCAGGCTCGAGAAACCTTCCTCGATCAGGATGTCCGCCATTTCTTCGTCAACATCGAGACGCTGCATGAACAACGTGCGCAGCGTGCCGCGCTCTTCGTTCTGCTTCTCGGCCGATTCATCCGGCGTCATGATGTTGATCTGCCAGCCGGTCAGCTCCGACGCGAGTCGCACGTTCTGGCCGCTGCGACCGATCGCCACCGCCAGTTCGTTCTCGTCGACGACGACGTCCATGCTGTGCTTCTCTTCGTCGACGACGATCGACTGCACCGCCGCCGGCGCCAACGCGCCGATCACGAACTGCGCGGGGTCTTCCGACCACAGCACGATATCGACGTTCTCACCGCCGAGCTCATTACGCACCGCCTGCACGCGCGTGCCGCGAATGCCCACGCACGTACCGATCGGATCGATGCGCTTGTCGTACGCCACCACGGCGATCTTCGCGCGCACGCCCGGATCGCGAGCGGCCGACTTGATCTCCAGCAGACCCTGCTCGATTTCCGGCACTTCCATGCCGAACAGCTCGATCAGAAATTCCGGTGCCGTACGCGAGAGTTCGATCTGGGGACCACGCGCCGTGCGGTCGACCTTCGCAATGTACGCGCGGACACGGTCGCCGATACGCAGGTTTTCCTTCGGGATCAGTTGATCGCGGCGCAGCAGCGCTTCGACACGCCCCGACTCGACGATCAGGTTGCCCTTGTCGAGACGCTTGACCGCGCCGGTCATGATTTTTTCGCCGCGATCGAGGAAGTCCGTCAGGATCTGCTCGCGCTCGGCATCGCGGATGCGCTGCAGAATGACCTGCTTGGCCGCCTGCGCGCCGATACGGCCGAACTCGACCGATTCCACGGGTTCTTCCACGTAATCGCCAACCTCGATCGACGGATCGTCTTCCTTGGCTTCGAACGAGAGAATCTGCTTGTCCGGCTCTTGCAGGCCGGCTTCGTCCGGCACGACAACCCAGCGACGGAAGCTCTCGTGCTCGCCCGACTCGCGGTCGATGTGCACGCGAACGTCGACGTCCTCGGTATAGCGCTTCTTGGTGGCCGAGGCCAATGCAGCTTCAAGCGCGGCGAACACGACGTCCTTGTCGACGTTCTTTTCGCGCGCGAGCGCATCGACCAACAGCAATACTTCGCGACTCATCGTTTGCGACTCCTAAAATCAATCTGCGGCACAAGGCGCGCACGGTCAATATCCGCGAGGGTGAAATCGAGCAGCGCCGGGCCGCCCTTGCCTTCGAACTCCAGGCTCAAGTTCTCGCCTTGCGGCGCTTGCAAAATGCCGCGAAACTGCTTGCGGCCTTCAAGCGGCACACGCAACGTAAGACTCACTTCCGCACCGGCAAAACGCTCGAAGTCCGACAGCTTGCGCAGCGGACGATCCAGCCCCGGTGACGACACTTCGAGTCGGTCGTAGTTGACGTTCTCGACCATCAGGACGTGCGAGAGCTGACGGCTCACTGTCTCACAGTCATCGATCGCGATGCCCTCCGGCTTGTCGATGTAGACGCGCAGCAAACCCCCGCCGGCGCGTTCGATATCAACCAGCTCGTAACCCAGGCCTTCGACCGTGGTCTCGATCAGTTCTGGCAATTGCAACTTTGCTCACCCTAGAAAAACTCGCGCGCATTAGCAGCGCCCGACATGTCTGCGCGTCCCGCATGGGACGCCGCACGATACCTACCTCGACCGTCCGGGCCGGCGTGCCGGTGTTGACACGCCCACTCCCCAACGCGGCGGCATCGGCCACGTGCAAAACGCTCGCGGCAAAAAAAAATGGGCGAAACGCCCATTTCTTACAGCCTCATTGCGCATGAGGTGCGCGCCGCAACAGAACCGGTGGCACGCAAACCAGCTTATTCGTTGATTTTATATGATTTTGGGCCGATCTGCAACGCTTGGGGCCCTAAATCCCCACCGCGCAGGTGTCAATTCGACCTTGGTGCAGGGCAAAGTGAGCGAATGACGAAAACCCTCTCATTTTGCCAAGCGGGGCCGTCATACCGAGGCCCCTGCTCGGCCCCGGCCCTGCGACCGGCAGCGCGCAGGCAAAATCAACGCGACCGGTTGCCGCCGCGATTGCCTCGGCTGCCCTGATTGCCACCACCGCCACCACCGCCGACGCTACCGCCAGCACGGTTGCCGCCACGACTGCGATTGCCGTTGACGTTACCGTTGCCGTTACCGTTACCGCCACGCGACTGGCCGCCAAAGCCCCCGCCGCCGGTCGCATTGCCACCGCCGAAGCGCCGCCCTTCCCCTCTGGGCGAAGGCGTTTGATAGCCACCGCTCGGGCCGACAAACGTCGTCAGCGGATTGACCCGGGGACGACGCGATTGACCCGGTTCGCGGCTGAAAACGCCCAGGGCCGTCTGCATCGGATCCGGCTGACGGCGCGGCTCCTTCGGGGCGCCCACCTTGCCGCCACGCCCCCCCTTGCCGCTTTCGTCCGAGCTGGCGCCCGGCACCTTCATCCCCACGGACGCAAACAGGGCGCGCACCTGCGCGTCGTCCAACTCTTCGTAACGACCGCGCTTGAGACCGCGCGGCAGCGTCAGCGAGCCGTATCGCGTGCGAATCAGACGGCTCACCATCAGGCCCGCCGCATCGAACATGCGACGCACTTCGCGATTACGACCCTCGGTCAACGCGACGTGATACCAATGATTCGAACCTTCACCGCCCCCGTCCTGAAGACGCAGGAAGTTGGCCCGCCCATCGTCGAGCTCGATGCCGTGCAGCAGTTGCTGGCGCGACGCCTCGCTCAGTTGCCCCACGGTGCGAACGGCGTACTCACGCTCGATGCCGTAACGCGGGTGCATGAACCGGTTCGCCAGATCGCCGGACGTCGTCAGAATCAACAGCCCTTCCGTGTTGAAGTCCAAGCGCCCGACGGCGAGCCACTTGGCCGTCTTCATCGGCGGCAGACGGTCGAACACCGACGCACGACCCTCCGGATCGGCATGGCTGACGATTTCGCCCGCCGGTTTGTGATACAGCAGCACGCGCGGCGGTTTGCTGGTGATGCGGCGCTTGACGAGCTTGCCGTTGATGCGAACCTGATCGGTCGGCAGAATGCGTTGACCGATGTGAGCGGGTTCGGCGTTGACCGACACGCGCCCGGCGAGAATCAGTTCCTCCATCTCGCGACGCGAACCCATACCGGCTTCGGCCAGCACCTTGTGCAGCTTCGGCGCCTCGTCGTCCGGCGACAGCACGCGACGATCGGCCGGACGGCGGCCGCGCTTGGCAGCCGCCTTGGCATCGCCGTCGGACTCGTCGCTATCGAAGCCGCCGGAGGTCACGAACGCGAACAGATCGTCGTCCCCGCCCTTGCCGCCCCTTGCGCCCTTGCCTGCGCTACCGCCCTTCGCGCCTTGGTTGCTCTTGCTTGCTCTGGCGCCATTACCGTTGGCGCCCTTGCCACCACCGCCGCCGTTACCGTTACCGCCGTTCCCCGCTCTACCGCCGCCACCGCTTCGGGGGCTTCCTGCCGCCTCGTTGCGGCGGCGCCCCTTGGCCCCGTGCGGCGCTTCACCCGCTTGCGCTGCATCATTGGCATCGGCTTGCGCCGGCTGAGCGACCTGAGCGACCTGAGAGGTATCGTCACGCTTGCCGCCGCGCGGCTTGCGTGCCCCATTGCGGCTGCGTCCCTGCGCGGCTGACGGCGCACCGTCGGCCCCCGACGCGCGTGCGTGCGGCGCGTCGCCGGACGGGTCGCCCTGCGGGGCGTCGTCCGCTGCCGTAACTTCGGCGGTGCCGCCGTCCTCGCCTTCACGCTTGGCTTGTTGGGCCGCACGACGGCGGGCGATCAGACTGCGCGGACCACGGCGCAAACCGCGGCGCGATGCCTTGTCCTCGCTGCCATCGCCTTCCGGCGCACGGGATTCGGCACCGGCATCGCGGGCGTGCAGGTCCTGGGATTCTTCGTTTTGTTTCAACACAACCTCATTGGAAAACGGGATCGTGACGGGCAGGCGTAAATGGCTGCTCTGATCCGTGTCCACACCATGAATGCGCGGCAAATCCTTGCCGCGGCTTCGTTCTTATCGCTAACGGCCCTGCGGGTGCGCGACGCTAAGCGCCGGCGCCTCAGGTGCCCGTGACGAGATTCTTGCCGTCCCCGTCGTTCTCGTCGTCTTCCCTCGCACCGGGCATGGGCTGCCCAGTGGCGGGTTCATTCGCTGCCGAGTCGACAGCGTGCGGGGAAACCTCCTGCGTTACCGGCGCTGCGGGATCTGCCGCCTGCGTCGCTACGTCCTGCGCATCTTGCGGCGGATCGTCGCCGACCGACACCGCAGACTCCGATTCTTCGGAATATTCCTTGTCCTGCACCTCACCGTCCGAAAGACCGCTAGCAGCGTCATCCGAAGGCTTGGCGTCGATGAATGCCGGTCCGTCGCCTTGCCTGACGTCGCCAGACATCACACCCGCCGTGTCAGGCGCCTCAATCGTTTCAGGCACCTCAGCCGATTCAGCCGCCTCGGCCGCTACGTCACCTGTCGCGTCCACCCGCTCACTGACGTGCGCCATGTCTGCGAGTTCCGCGACATTCGACGCAATTTCCGCCGATGCCTCGACCGGCAGTTTCGCCGCCTCCTCGCCCTCTGCCATCACAGCGTCCAGCAAGGCGTCGTCGGTTGGCGCATCGTCCGGCGGCGGCAACGGACGCTGATCGGCCGGGAGCCCCTGTGCCAGCGGTAGGTCGTCGGCACGCGACTGCGCCAGGCGGGCCAACGCCTCGACATCCGCGACGGGCATGTCGTCGGACGACGTTTCATCTCCCGCGTCGGCCTCGGCACGCTCGCCGAACTCGATGTTCTGCTGCGCGAGCAGGTCGATCTGCGCTTGCGCGGCCGGATCTTCGAGTGGCGGCAGCGCATCGAGCGCGCGCAAGCCCAGATCGTCGAGAAAGTCCTTGGTCGTCGCATACAGGCCGGGGCGCCCCGGTACATCGCGATGACCGATGACCTCGATCCAGCCACGATCTTCAAGCTGTTTGATGATCTGCGTGTTCACCGTCACGCCGCGAATCTCTTCGATGTCGCCACGCGTGACCGGCTGACGATACGCAATGATCGCAAGCGTCTCCATGACGGCGCGCGAATACTTCGGCGGCTTCTCCGGATTGAGACGGTCAAGGTATTCACGCATGCGCGGACGGCTCTGGAAACGCCAGCCGGTGGCCAGTGCCACCAACTCCACACCTCGGCCATCCCATTGCACGCGGATTTCCTCGAGCAGCGCACGCACCGTGTCACCGGACACAGCGTCATTGAAGAGCTTGCGCAGATCGCCGACCTTGAGCGGCTCCTGCGCGCAAATCAACGCGGTCTCGAGGACGAGTTTCGCCTCTTGGGTATTCATGTGCGACTAAGCAGACCGGGGGCTTGGCGACCCGGTATCAGGAATAAATGGATGCTTGGAACACGAGAAACGGTCGTAACCGCTTCGCATAAGCGCGCGCCCGATTGTGTTCGGTCGTAGTGACGGCGGCGCGACCTGAATGCTTCGAAACGACCTGCCGGGAAAAAACGCCCAGGCCGATAGTGCGGCGAGACGGACGTCCGGTATGTGCGCAATTATTACTGAAACACCGACGCGCGTAAAGCGCCGTCGAAATCCTGACGACTTCGCAGGGGAAAACGATAGGCTAACGCCCCATGGTAGACTCTCAAAAAAAATCGCCAGGGGCCCCCATGACCACAGAAATCGGTCGCATTCCTATCGCTCAGCCCCGTTGTTCCACATGCTCGCTTGGGCAGTTCTGCCTGCCGGTGGGCATTCCGGAGCCCGAGCTGGAACGACTGGATGCACTCGTGAACGAGCGCCGACGCCTCAAGAAGGGCGACGTGCTGTATCACGCCAATGATGATCTGAACGCTGTCTACGGCATTCGTTTCGGCTCACTCAAAAGCTGCATCACCGCGTCCGACGGGCGCGAACAAGTCGTCGGCTTTCATCTTCAGGGCGAACTGATTGGCCTGGACGCTGTCGCCGACAATCGTCACCCGACCGCCGCCATCGCGCTCGAAGACAGCGAACTGTGCATTGCCCGCTTCGGCGAACTGGAGACGCTATCGCGTCAGGTGCCAACGCTGCAACGTCAACTGCACCGTCTCATGAGCCAGGAAATCCGCAACAAGCACCAGCAACTGCTCACGCTCGGCACCATGCGCGCCGAAGAGCGTCTGGCCGTCTTCCTGCTCAACCTCTCCGAGCGGCTTGCCGCGCGCGGCTACTCAGCCAACGAGTTCGTGTTGCGCATGAGCCGCGAGGAAATCGGCAGCTTCCTCGGTCTCAAGCTTGAAACCGTCAGCCGTCTGTTTTCGCGCTTTGCGCAGAACGGCATGATCGAAATACGTCAGCGCCATGTGAAGATCGTCGACGGGGCCGCGCTACGAAGCCTCGCAGGCGTTCCCTGCTGATGCTTGCCGGCGGGGGCGCCCGAGCGCCTTCGCCTGTCGTCGGTGCTCTGCATTTCCGATAAGCTACCGCTTCGGCCCTGGCGTCGCCTTGCGCCAGATCAAGAGTTGCTCGTCGGCGGCGACTCGATCCCAGCGTTCGACAAGCTCGGGCAAACCCTCCATAATCGGCGCGTTCGCCGGCCGGCACACCGGGTGTCCGGCGCATCACCCCGACGGAGGCCGTATTATGCCCGCTGCCATTTTCCTGAGTCCGGAAGACGCCGAACATGCATACTACGAGGCGCTTCGCGCCGGTGATACCGATGCGCTGATGGCGGTCTGGTCGGAAGATGAAGAGATCGCCTGCATTCACCCGTCGGGGCCACGGCATGTCGGCCCGGCGGCCGTTCGCACCAGTTGGCAGCAGATTCTCGCCAACGCCGGGCTACAGGTGACGGTCAGCCAGCTTCAAGTCGCTCGCAACCCGTTGTGCGCGGTCCACAGCGTGCTCGAACAAATTCAGGTCGAAGCGCGTCCGCAAGCGCGCTACGCCTTCGTGCTCGCCACCAACGTCTATATGAAGGAAGCCGACGGTTGGCGGCTCGTGCTGCATCACGCCAGCCCGGCGATCGGTCACGAGGACACCGGCGCGCAACTCGCGCAGACCCATCGCCTGCACTGACGCCCCCCCCGGCACGTTACGGCGACGGACGATGCTCGCCCGACGGCGTCGGCGCGTCATCCCAATACGGCGCAGGCCCGAAGCGCGCCTGCAGGAATTCGATCAGCGCGTGCGTCTTCGGCGGCACGAACGCCCGGCTCGGGTACACGGCCCAGATCGCCACCTCCTCCGCCAGTGGATACGCCGACAGCACCGGCACCAACGCCCCGCGCAGCAGATGGGCGCCAATGTCCCACGTGGACTTGAGCGCGATGCCGCAGCCCGCCAGCACTGCATCGCGAAGCACCTCGCCGTTATCCGACGCAAGACGCCCGCCGACGCGCACGCTCAGCATGCCGCCCGGCGTCACGAATCGCCAGTCGCGTTGCTCCCCCAGAATCAGGCATTCGTGTGCAGTGAGGTCGCCAGGATGCTTAGGCACTCCACGTGCCGCGAGATACGCGGGCGACGCGCACAACGTACGCCGGTTCGACGCCAGCTTGCGGGCGATGAGCGTCGAGTCGCGCAACGCCCCGACGCGAATCGCGAGATCGACGCCCTCTTCGATCAGGTCGACAACGCGATCCGTCAGCCGGAAGTCCAGCGAAATACCTGGGTACCGTTCGAGGAATTCCGGCAACGCGGGAGACACGTGCTGACGTCCGAACGACGACGAACACGACACCCGCAGCCGCCCCTGAGGCGCCGTGCGCCCCTGTCCGACGCTCGCCAGCGCTTGCGCCTCGGCCTCGAGCAAGGTCTGCGCCTGACGCAGAAACACCTCCCCCTCCTGCGTCAGCGCCACGCGTCGCGTTGTCCGATGCAGCAACCGTGCGCCCAGAACTCCCTCAAGCTGTGCGAGACGCGTGCTCGCCGTCGCCGGAGAGAGCCCTCGCTCACGCCCCGCCGCCGACACATTGCCAAGCGCGGCCGCACGCACGAACAACGCCAAAGTATCGAGGTCCAACGCCATTTGATGGATATTCCAAAAGATCTTTTCGTCATTATGCGAATTATCAAAGCAATCGGCCAGGCGTAATCTCTCGCTAACGGATTGGGCACGTGGCCGATCTGCCTCACGCGACGCACCGAACTCTCTGGAGAAACAGGATGAAAGCCATTGGACTGACGCATTACCTGCCGATTGACGACCCGAAGTCGCTCGAAGACATCGAACTGCCGACGCCAACCCCCACGGGGCGCGACGTGCTGGTCAAGGTCGAAGCGATTTCCGTGAACCCGGTCGACACCAAGGTCCGTGCCCCGAAGGCGCAGGTCGAGTCCTCACCGCGCGTACTCGGCTGGGATGCGGCTGGCACCGTCGCGGCCATCGGCCCGGATGTCACGCTCTTCAAGGTGGGCGATGCCGTGTATTACGCGGGCAGCATTACCCGTCCCGGCGCGAACAGCGAGTTCCATCTGGTTGACGAGCGCATCGTCGGCCACATGCCTGCGTCGCTCGACTTCGCGAGCGCCGCTGCGCTGCCGCTCACGACGATTACCGCGTGGGAAGCGCTTTTCGACCGGCTCGGCGTTGCCCCTGACGGCAGCGACGAAGGCAAGTCGGTGCTGATCGTCGGTGGCGCCGGCGGCGTCGGCTCGATTGCCATTCAGCTCGCCCGCCGCCTGGGGCATCTGACGGTCGTGGCAAGCGCATCGCGCCCCGAATCGGCCGACTGGTGCCGCCAACTCGGCGCGCAACACGTGATTGACCACTTCCAGAACATCCCGGCGCAATTGCAGGCGATCGGCATGCCGCAGGTGGATTTCGTGCTCTGCCTGAACGATACCGACAGACACTTCCCCGCCATGGCGCAAGCCGTTGCGCCGCAAGGCAAGATCTGCTCGATCGTGGAGAACGCGGGCCCGCTCGAGATCGGCCTGCTCAAGAGCAAGAGCGCCACCTTCGTCTGGGAATTCATGTTCACGCGCGCGATGTATGAAACGCCGGACATGATTGCGCAGCACAAGCTGCTGACCGAAGTCGCGCGGCAGGTCGACGCCGGCACGCTGCGCACGACCGTGGGCGAGGTCATCGGCCCGATCAACGCGCAAAACCTGCGTCGCGCGCACGCACAGCTCGAAGGCGGACGCACCATCGGCAAGCTCGTGCTCGCCGGGTTCTGATCGGCGTACGCTGCGCTTACCGCGCTTACCGCGCTTACCGTGTAGAACGCGTTGAATGCGTTTAATGCCTTGAATGCGTTTAATGCGCTTAATGCGCTTAATGCGTATAACGCGCGCGCCCACGCAAGAAAAACGGCGCTGGCCCTTCCGCGCGGGCGAGCGCCGTTCCCATTCGGTCGAATTCAGCCCGTCACTTTGCCGACGGCACCGTGCCTTCCGGCAACGCGGCCGCCTCGACCGGATGCACGATCTCGCCGCCCAGCGCCCTCACCCCGGCAAGCAGGCGCTCGAACGCCGCCCCAACCAGCGCGGGATCGCCCTTCACGCCAAGATCGATGTGACGGCGCGCATAGATCTCCCCGCGCTGCGCGTCGCCCACACTGGGCAGGCTGAACACCTTCACACCCCCGTACTCGGCTTCGATGGTCTCCATGAGCGGCGTCAGCGTCGACTCTGCGAGCCCGAACACCAGCACCGATCGCTCGGCGTGCTGGGTCAGGTGATGCAAATCCGCGTAATGCGTGTCGAGCACCCACGCCATCATCGGCCACGCCATGACGGGGAACCCCGGCATGAAGTGATGATGCTCGACCGAGAAACCGGGGATCTTGTTGTACGGGTTCGGCAGCACGCGCGCACCGACCGGAAACTCCCCCATCTTCAGGCGATGGCGGTTGTCGGGCAGGCTCATGTCGGCGCGTCCGTCGGGACTCGTTTCCGCAATACGCGCCATGATGAGCGCCTCGGCCTCCGGTGTGAGGGCGAGTGGGACGTTGAGCGCCGCCGCAGCGCACTGACGCGTGTGATCGTCGGGCGTCGCGCCGATGCCCCCTGTCACGAAAACGATGTCGTCGCTCGCGAACGTGCGTTGAAGCGTCGCGGTGATTCGCGCCGGATCGTCGCCCACATACTCGGCCCAGGCGAGCTGCATGCCGCGCTCGGTGAGCAGTTCGATGAACTTGGGGAGGTGCTTGTCTTGACGGCGCCCGGAGAGGATCTCGTCGCCGATGATGATGATGCCGACCGCCATGATGCTTCCTTTGTTGTCTCGTCAGGGCCTGGGGGAAAGCGCGGCGCCGCCCGGCGGCAGCGCGCAGTGTCAGAATTGTGCCACTTTCACGGCGAACCGTTCGATGGCCCGCTTCCCGGCGCCGGAGGCGTGGGCGCCGGCAAGGCCCGCGGCAGGTCTTCGCTCTCGCGCCAGGGCACGCTCGCTACCGGCAACTCCGTCCCGGCGAGCGTCGGTTCGTGGCGGGCGGCCTCCGCCGCGCGCAACCGCGACAACGCACGCAGGCAATAGTGCGCAAACCACAGCGCAGAGAACACGAAGATCACCACATAGAGCCAGATCGCCAGCAAAGCGATGACCGGGAACAGCACGATCATGATGACGGATGAGACCCACAGCAGCGTTGGCAGCGAACCGAGCAGCCCGGTCGCCACACCGATCACGAGCAGCGGCAGGCGCCGCTCGCGCACGATACGCCGGCGCTCCTCCGCACTCGCGTGATAGGCGAGCGCGTCATACGTCATGACGCGATACGTCAGCCAGCCCCACAACAGCGGTGGCACGATAGCGAAGAATGGCGGCACGAGCCACAGCGGCAGCGTGAGCAGCGCGGCAATGAGAAAGACCAGGGTTGCGCCCAGCGACTGGCCGAGACTGCCCCAGAACGATCCGCCCTGCCGCGCCTCGAGATGAATGAAATGGCGGCGCGAGAGGTGGCGCAACACCGCAGGCATCGACCATCCCGCGATGAGCAGCAGCGCCGTCACGACGATCAATGGGATGAGCAGCGCCACGAGAATGAACGGCGCAAGCGCCATGCGTACGCTGTCCACGCCAAAATAGCCGAAGAAGCGGTAGATCCATTGGGTGAAATGCCACTGCTCGAGCCAGACGCGCAGGAAATCGGTGAACGGCTCCCAGCCAAACCAGATCACGGTGCCCCAGATAAGACCCGAGACGACAAAAGGCATTGCGGTGAGCCACAACATGCGCGGATGCAACAGGCTCACGAGCGCGCGGCCAAGCGCGCGAAGAATATCGTTCATGCAGAGTCGATGCGGTCGATGCCGTCAGTACGAGAAGCGAAATCCATCGAGTTGAGGTCGAAGCGCCAAATCCAGCGCACGCGCGCAGATTTTCGCCCGCACCGCCGCCACGGCGGTGGAGCAACGTCGAGCCGGGCATCGAACACGTTATCGGATCGGGTGCCGCAGCGACGATGCCCCGATGTTACAGCACCGGCGCGCGGTCGAAGAAATAGATGCCGTGCGGCGATCGTCCGACCGGGATGGTGTTGATCAGCTTGCGCTGTGCCAGATCGATGATGCCGACCTTGCGAGCCCAGCGGAACGTGACCCATAGAGTCTTCCGATCGGCCGAGAGTTCCATGTCGTCCGGTCCCGGCAGCAGTCCGGTGATATTGCCGACATTGGTGAGCGAGTCCTGATCGACGATGCTGATGGTGCTCGAGACGCGATTCGAGATCAGCACATGCTTGCCGTCGGCCAGCGACCGGAAGTTGTGCGCGCCCTTGCCGGTCGGGATCGTCTTGATCACCCGCCGATTGCGCCAGTCGACCACGGCCGCATAGTCCGCCCCGGTCATCCCCACGAGCAGATACTTGTCGCCCGGCGTGAGCCACACACCGGCGGGGCTGTCGCCCACCGGCAACGTCCAAAGCACCTTCTGGGTGGCCAGATCGATGGCGGCAATCTCATTGGACTGCTGCAACGAGATGAAAACGAGCTTGCTGTCCTGCGTGAAAACGAGATGGCTCGGCATTTTCTTGAGCGGAATGCGCTGGGCCACACTCAGATTCTTGCCGTCGTAGCGATATACGTCCACGCGGTCCAGGCGCAGGGCGTTGGCGACAAACCACTTCTTGTCCGGCGAGAAACCGATCTGATACGGATCTTCGATGTTCTCGACCTTGCGCTGGATCTGGCCCGTCTTCGGATCGAGGAATACGAGGTTGTTGCCCACCGAGTTCGCCACGATGAGCGACTGATTGTCGGGCGTGGCCATCAGATGATGCGGCTCCTTGCCGACCGGGAACGTCTGGATGACCTTCTGCGTCGCCTTGTCGATCAGGCTGACGCTGGCGTCGGCCGAGTTGAGCACGACGACCACGCTGTCAGGCGTTGTCGCAGCAGCCCACACCGGCCCGAGGAGTGCAGCAAGACCGAAGGAGGCGACGAGGCTGACAGCGATCAGGCGTTTGCGCATTGCATAATCTCTTGGGCGAAAAGGTCGGAAATGGACAGAAAAAGGGCAGAAAAAGCCGACACTGAGGTGGAAACGGGGGCTGAAATGGGGGCGACGCGCGCGGGGACGATGCCTGCGAAAAGTATCGCCATTGTAGGCCGGGAACGCCTCGTGAACGCGGTTCCGGCCTACATTTTTTCATCTGGCGAAACACAATTTCCACACTTTCTGACATAGCGCAAACCGACGCACGGATTGCACGCCCAATGGCGTCCGAAGCCGCCCGCCTTCCGCAGGAGGCCATGGTCAGGCAGGCGGTGCAGCGGTCGCAAAGCGGAACGCCGCTCGTCCCGGCTTCGTCCCGGCTTCGTCCCGGCTACCCCCGGCTCACCCCGGCTCCCCCTGGCTCGTCCGGGCCTCATCCCGTTCGTCAGCGCTGCAACGCTTCCCAGACCTTGTGAAGGCGTTTGACCGACACCGGCATGGGCGTGCGTAGCTCCTGAGCGAAGAGCGAGACACGCAACTCTTCGAGCAGCCAGCGAAACTCATCGAGTCGCGCATCGCCCTGGTCCCGGCGATGCGACGCCGCGCGCTGCCAATTTTGCAGCAATGGCCCCAGTTCGCTCATCGCACGGGCATCGCGTGTCGGATCGGCCTTGAGCTTGTCGATACGCCCGGCCATCGCCTTCAGATAGCGCGGGAAATGCGCCAGTTGCGCGTACGGCGTATCGATCATGAATCGCTTGCCGATGAGCCGTTGCAACTGTGCCGTCAGGTCCGCATACGCTTGTGCAAACGGCTTGGCCTGCGCCAGCTTCTTCTGCAACGCCGCGTACTCGGAGAGAATCTGTCCGGCCAGACGCGCAATTTCCTGCGCCAGCAGCGTAAGACGTCCGCGCCCCTCATCCTTGCGCGCGATGAACGACGCATTGTCGCTGGGCCATGGCAACGCAAGGCACGCACGCTCGAGTGCCAGATCGACGATCTGTGCACGCAACTCCTCTTGCGTTCCCAGATTCATGTATTGCATCGCCATCTGTTGCAGGCCCGGGATGTTCTTCTCCAGATACTTCACCTGCTCACGCAATTCAATCGCGAAGAGCCGGCGCAGGCCCGAGCGATGTTGACGTTGCGCCTCGTCCGGATCGTCGAACACTTCGAGGTCACAGCGATCGCCGCGGTCGACCAGCGCCGGGTAGCCGAACAGCGTCTGGCCGCCGCGACGGATCTCCAGCATTTCCGGCAGTTCGCCAAAGCTCCATGTTGTCAGGTTGTCGTAGCGGCCGGGCTCGGCGCTGGCCGCAGAAGACTTTGCAGGCGCTGCTGGCGTGACCGCCTTCCCCGCGCCGCCGGCCGAAGTACGCGCCGCCTGCGCCGCGCCCGGCAACGCACCGCGCGCTTGCTGCGCGGGCGCGACGCCGCCGGTCGGCGTTGCGCCGCTCTTCGCCGCAATCTGCTGGAACGTGCGCTGCGCCTGCTGACCGAGTTCGGCGCGCAGTTGCGCAAGATTGCGGCCCATGCCGAGTTGGCGGCCGTGCTCGTCGATCACCTTGAAGTTCATCGACAGATGAGCCGGCAGCATTTCGCGCTTGAAGTCGCCGGTTGCCAGCATGACGCCCGTCTGTTCGCGGGCGTCGGCCATGAGCGCGTCGAGCAGCGCGCCCTGCCCGAACGTCGCACGCTCGACAAAGGTCGCCGCGTACTCCGGCAACGGCACGAAGTGACGCCGCAATTTCTGCGGCAGCGACTTCATCAGCAGGTGCGCCTTCTCCTTGAGCATGCCCGGCACCAGCCACTCGCAGCGGCGCGCATCGACCTGATTGAGCGCATAGAGCGGCACGGCGAGCGTTACGCCATCGCGCGGCGAACCCGGCTCGAAGTGATAGGTGAGCGCCATCTCGATACCGGCGATGACCGTCTTCTTCGGAAACAGATCCGTCGTGACGCCCGCCGCTTCGTGACGCATCAGATCATCGCGCACCAGGTAAAGCAGCTTCGGTGTGCCCTTGGCCGCTTCCCGATACCAATGCTCGAAGCTCGCGCCGTCGTGGAGATCCGCGGGTACGTGAGCATCGTAAAACGCATAGATCAACTCGTCGTCGACGAGCACGTCCTGGCGACGCGACTTGTGTTCAAGCTGTTCGATGTCGGCGATCAGCTTGCGATTGTGCGCGTAGAACGGGAGCTTCGTGTCCCATTCGCCTTCCACGAGCGCGCTGCGCAGGAATATCTCACGGGCACGACGCGGATCGCGCGGACCGAAGTTCATCCGGCGGCGCGCATAGATCGTCAGGCCATACAGCGTGCCGCGCTCGTACGCGACGACTTGCGCGGCCTTCTTTTCCCAATGCGCGTCGGAGAGCGACGTCTTCACCAGGTGCTTGCCCGCGCGCTCGATCCATTCCGGTTCGATACGCGCGATGCACCGTGCGTAGAGGCGGCTCGTCTCCACGAGTTCGCCGGCCATGACCCAGCGCCCCGCTTTCTTCACAAGCGCCGAGCCCGGCCAGAGATGGAACTTGATGCCGTGCGCGCCGAGGAAGTGCGGGTCGTCGTCGGCTTTGCAGCCGATATTGCCAAGCAACCCCGCGAGCAGCGACAGATGCAGTTGCTCGTAGGTCGCCTCGGATTCGTTGATACGCCAGCCCTGCTCGCGCACGACCGTGAGCAATTGGCTGTGAACGTCGCGCCATTCGCGCAGGCGCAACTGCGACAGGAAGTTTTCGCGACAGGCCTGCGCCAGGAGTCGGTTGGACTTCTTGTGCGCGATCGCCTCTTCGAACCACCGCCAGATCTTGAGCCATGAGAGAAATTCGGACTTTTCATCGGCAAACTTGCGATGTGCGTTGTCGGCGGCGTCCTGGGCCTCGATGGGCCGATCGCGCGGGTCCTGCACCGCCAGCGCGCTCGCGATAATAAGCACTTCGCGAAGCGCCTGCTGGTCGCGCGCGGCGAGGATCATGCGTCCCACGCGAGGGTCGAGCGGCAGACGTGCCAGTTCGCGCCCGAGCGGCGTGAGCTGGTTGGTGTCGTCGACCGCCCCCAGTTCACCCAGCAACTGATAGCCGTCGGCAACGGCCCGCCCTGGGGGCGGTTCGATGAATGGGAAATCTTCGACTTTCGCGAGCCGCAGCGACTGCATGCGCAGAATGACGGCGGCGAGCGACGAGCGCAGGATCTCCGGATCGGTGAACCGCGCCCGCGCCTGAAAGTCCGCTTCGTCGTACAGCCGGATACACACGCCGTCGGCCACGCGGCCGCAGCGCCCGGCCCGCTGGTTGGCTGCGGCCTGCGAGATCGGTTCGATCTGAAGCTGCTCGACTTTGTTGCGGTAGGAGTAGCGTTTCACGCGCGCCGTGCCCGCGTCGACCACGTAGCGGATGCCCGGCACCGTGAGCGAGGTTTCCGCCACGTTTGTCGCCAGTACGATGCGCCGCGCGTTGGACGGTTTGAACACGCGCTCCTGCTCTGCCGCGGAGAGCCGTGCGAACAGGGGCAGAATCTCGGTGTGCGGCGGATGATGCTTGCGCAACGCCTCGGCTGCGTCGCGAATTTCGCGCTCGCCGGGCAGGAACACAAGCACGTCGCCCGACCCTTCGCGGCAGAGTTCGTCGACGGCATCGACGATGCCGTCCATCAGGTCGCGCTCTCGATCGCGAGCACTCGCGCGGCTGCTCTCACGCCCCTCGGCATTGGCAATGCGCGCGTCGTCCTGTATCGGCCGGTAGCGCACTTCCACCGGATACAAACGGCCACTGACCTCGATGACCGGCGCGGGGCGCAGGTCGTCGCCCTCGCCCGTGCCGAAATGGCGGGCGAAACGATCCGCGTCGATGGTGGCCGACGTGATGATGACTTTCAGATCGGGGCGGCGCGGCAACAACTGCTTCAGGTAGCCGAGCAGGAAATCGATGTTCAGGCTGCGCTCGTGCGCCTCGTCGATGATGATGGTGTCGTACGCGCGCAACAGCGGATCGGTCTGCGTCTCGGCAAGCAGAATGCCGTCGGTCATCAGTTTGACCGACGCGCCATTCGACAGCGTGTCGTTGAAGCGCACCTTGAAGCCGACGATCTCGCCCAGCGGTGTATTCAGCTCGTCTGCGATCCGGCGCGCCGTAGCGGACGCGGCGATCCGCCGCGGCTGCGTGTGCCCGATCAGTCCGGTGCCGCCCGCACCGATACCGCGCCCGAGCGCCAGACAGATTTTGGGAAGCTGCGTGGTCTTGCCCGAGCCTGTCTCGCCGCTCACGATCACGACCTGATGGCCCGCGATGGCGCGTGCGATCTCCTCGCGCCGCCCGGAGACCGGCAGGGCTTCGGGGAAGACAATCTCGGGAACCCGGTTGGCGGCGGCCAGGCGAGCGGCCAGACGTTCGGCCTCGCGCGCGTTGCGCTCGGCCGGCGTCATGCGGCGTGCGCCCGGCGGCTTCGCTGCGCCGCCATGTCCCGCGTTGGCAGCCTTGGCAGGTTGGGAGGGCCCGGCAGCAGGCGCCCGCGTGGACGCGGCGACCGTGGATTGGGTGCGCGTGTGCCCCGGCGCCATCACTTTCGGCTTCGGGGGCTTAGATTGTCGATTTCGTTCGTCACTTGCCATGGGCGCGCATTATATAATCTGCGCATGTTTGCGCACGTACACCCATGCTGACCGAACCCGACCCCGCCCTGCAAGACGAAGAGACCGCCCACCAAGCCCAGTTCGTGGACTGGCTGCGATCGGTCGCCCCTTACATCCATGCGTTTCGCGACAAGACCTTCGTGGTGGCCTTCGGTGGCGAACTCGTTGCGGCCGGCGGACTCGACACCCTGATTCAGGACGTCGCGCTGCTATGCGCCATGGGCATGCACATCGTGCTGGTGCACGGCTCGCGACCGCAGGTCGAAGAGCAAATGCGCCTGCGACACATCGAATCGCACTTCGCCCAACAGTTGCGCATTACCGACGCCGCCGCACTCGAAGCCGTCAAGGAAGCCGCGGGGGAATTGCGCCTGGACATCGAAGCCTCGATCAGCCAGGGCCTGCCGAATACGCCGATGGGCAACGCGCGCATCAGCGTCGTGTCAGGCAACTTCGTCACCGGGCGGCCCGTGGGCATCGTCGACGGCGTCGATTTTCAACACACCGGCGTGGTCCGCAAGGTCGACGCCGAATCGATCCGCCTCTCGCTCGCCAGCGGCAAGATCGTACTGCTCTCGCCGCTAGGCTTCTCGCCCACCGGCCAGTCGTTCAACCTGACGATGGAAGATGTCGCGTCGTCGGCGGCCATTGCCCTGCGGGCCGACAAGCTGATCTTCATCACCGAGACGGCCGGCGTTCTCAACGAATACAACGAGCTGCAGCGCGAACTCACGCTGGAAGACGCCCAACGCCTCCAGTCACAAGGCACGCTCGACCGCGACTCCGCGTTTTATCTGAAATACGCCACTCGCGCCTGCCGGGCAGGCGTCGGGCGCGCCCACATCGTGCCCTTCGCCCTCGACGGCAGCATGCTGCTCGAACTGTTCTCGCACGACGGCGTGGGCACCATGATCTCGTACGAAAACCTCGAGAGCCTGCGCGAAGCCACCATCGACGACGTCGGCGGCATCCTGCAACTCATCGAACCCCTCGAAGCCGACGGCACACTGGTGCGGCGCGGTCGCCACCAACTCGAACGCGATATCGATCATTTCTCAGTCATCGAGCACGATGGGCGCCTCTTCGGATGCGCGGCACTCTATTCCTATCCGTCCGAGCGCATCGGCGAAATGGCCTGCCTGACGGTCGATCCCGAAGCCCAAGGATCCGGCGACGGCGAACGCCTGCTCAAACACATCGAGCAGCGCGCACGCGCTCGTGGCCTGGAACGCCTGTTCGTGCTCACCACGCGCACCGAACACTGGTTCCTCAAACGCGGCTTCGTCAAGGCCGGTGTCGACGATCTACCCGCCGACCGCCGCCGACTCTACAATTGGCAACGCCGCTCACTTGTGCTCATCAAGAAACTATAACCAAGGACCGGCAGGCGGCGCACACTCCCATACCCCCCCATCCCTTGTGCCCCGCCCCCTCCGCCCCCATATCCGGATTTCGGCCGCGTCGCTTCCGCAAGAAGCCCGTCGGTCACTTTGGGTTGACGTCGCCAGCGCGTCATTCATTCACACTACACCAAGCCTACGAAGGAGTTCCCCATGGCTCGCATGGTTCAATGCGTCAAACTCGGCAAAGAAGCCGAAGGTCTCGATTTCCCCCCCATGCCCGGTGACCTGGGCAAGCGCCTCTGGGAAAGCGTCTCGAAGGAAGCCTGGGCCGGCTGGCTCAAGCAACAAACCATGCTCATCAACGAAAACCGACTGAACATGGCCGACCCCCGCGCTCGTCAATACCTCGTCAAACAAACAGAAAAGTACTTCTTCGGAGAAGGCGCCGACGTCGCACAAGGCTATGTGCCGCCTCCGTCTGCTTAATTATTACCCCGTATATCCCGCTTCACCCCGCCTAAACACCTCCCCCCAGACGGATCGGGGCCCCTTTCCGCCACTCAGACATAAACCCCCCTCCCCCCCACACCCACAACCCCCCCCCCCCCCCCACAAAGGGGCCCCGATCCGTCCCCGCATACGCCCCCATCCATCACCCCCACCCTTCCCCCCCTCCTTCCCCCACCCAACCACAAAAATGGGCACGCGACTCGCATCGCATGCCCATTTCCTATTTCCTATTTCTGCTTCCTCACAATCTCAAACCCGCACGCCCCTCCTCACCCCTCCTCACCCCGCCTGCCTCGGCCCGCCCTCAACCTGCGCTCCGCTCGAACGTGCGCCGCAATGGTGACAAAAATGCGCAAAGGCGTTCTTTCGCGCCCCACACCCGCCACACCGGTCAAATAAGCAAATCCCACAATGCACACAAAAGTCCCGCTCTACATCGTCCAGCCTCACCGGCCGCTCACACCCCGGACACACCGACTTCGCCCATCGCGCCTGCGCCAAATCATACGAAAGCGTCTTGCGACGCTCCTCGTCCGGCAACTGCTCCTCCGCCTTTTGTCGCGCCAAATATCGCTGCAATGACACAACGGCATATCGACCAATCAACACCGTCAACCCTATCCCTACGAGATAACGTACGTAACCTCCGTAGTCCGGCAGATACGGCACCAACTCGACAAAGAACGTGAACACCGCAAAGAAGATGAAACCCCACACAAACGGCCACCAGGTGCTCTTTCGCTGACGCACAAACAGCCAGCCAGCAACGACCAACAACGGCAACGTCAACGCAAGCCGAATGCCAAAAACCTTCAACTCCTGCGAACGCGCAATCGCAGCAAGCCGCTCTCCCGCCACCCGATCGAGCGCCTCACGCGCCGCACCGGCCGACTGAACCGCGCGCTGCGCATCCAGCCGCTTCGCCTCCAACGTGTCAATCTGCGTCTGCGCATCACGCTCGGCCGCCTTGAGCCCGTCAAGCGCCTGCGTACGCGCAACGAGCTCCGCATCCTGACTGGCCTGCGCCGTCGCCGTGCGCGTGGCCACCCAATCGTTGAACAACTCTCGCGCATTGCGATACGCTGTAGTGCGCGCCTTCAGTTGCAAACGCGCCGTCTCGAGCTGGCTATCTATGTCCTCTCGCTGCAAGCGCGCCTGCTTGATGGCCGCGTCAGCACGCTCAGCCTGTCCCCGGTCAACGAACGAATCAAGCGTAGGCGCAGGGGCAACCCCCGGCAATCTGTCAACGACCAGCCCGCCAAGACCCATCAGAAACGCCGCAAACAATACGGCGATCAACCACAGGCCACGACGAAACCAGGTTTCGGGTAGACGACGCGATCCAGCCATCCTGCCCTCCCGCGATCAGTTTTTGTAGTCGATGGTACGCACTCCTTCCGGCGTACCCATCAGCGTAATGTCCGCCCCCCGCTGCGCGAAGAGCCCGACCGTGACCACCCCCGGGATCTGGTTGATCCGCGCTTCGAATGCCACCGGGTCCAGTATCTGCAAACCATGGACATCGAGGATCGCGCACCCGTTATCCGTCACGTACGGACTGCCGTCGGCGCGTACACGCGCCTGCGGCTCGCCACCGAGCGCAGCCAGCACGCGCGCCACACTCGCCTGTGCCATGGGAATGACTTCCACCGGCAGCGGGAATACGCCGAGCACAGCGACTTCCTTGGAGGCGTCGACCACGCAAACGAATTCCTTCGCCACGGAGGCAACGATCTTCTCGCGCGTGAGCGCCCCGCCGCCGCCCTTGATCATGTGACCGAGCGCGTTGATTTCGTCGGCCCCGTCAACGTAGACGGGCAGGCTTTCGATCTGGTTGAGGTCGAATACTTCAATACCATGTTTGCGCAAGCGCTCGGTACTGGCTTCGGAACTGGAGACGGCACCCCGGTAGCGACCCTTGTGGGCCGCGAGCGCTTCGATGAAGCAATTGGCGGTGGACCCTGTGCCCACGCCGATCACGCTGCCCTCGGGCACGTGCTGGTTCACATAGTCGGCGGCTGCCTGGCCGACCAAGCGCTTGAGTTCGTCTTGGGTCATGGGATTTCCGGCAAAGTTTGGTAAAGTCGGAAGTTTACCGGAGTCAGGCATGCCGCGCGGTTTTTCGTCGCCCGTGCGCGTCCCGGACTTCATGCCACGCAGTGTATTTCTCGCAAGGGCACGCTCATGAATCAGCTCGATCAGCTCAAACGTCATACCATCGTCGTGGCCGACACCGGCGACTTCCAGGCCATGGACGCCTACAAGCCACAAGACGCCACCACCAATCCCTCGCTGATCCTCGGCGCCGTCCAGAAAGACGCCTACCGCCCCATGCTCACGCGCGTTGTCAGCGAACATCGCACCGACGCCACCGCAGAGATCATCGACCACCTGCTGGTCGCCTTCGGGCGGGCGATTCTCGATATCGTGCCGGGGCGCGTGTCGACCGAAGTGGACGCGCGTCTGTCGTTCGACACGGCCGGCACCGTGGCCCGCGCTCGCAGGCTTATCGCGATGTATGAGGCGCAAGGCATCGAGCGCGACCGCGTGCTCATCAAGATCGCATCGACGTGGGAAGGTATTCGCGCCGCCGAGATTCTCGAGCGCGACAAGATTCGCTGCAACATGACGCTGCTCTTCTCGCTGGTGCAGGCGGCGGCCTGCGCCGAAGCGGGCGCCCGGCTGATTTCGCCGTTCGTCGGGCGGATCTACGATTGGTACAAGAAGTCGGCGGGCGCGAATTGGATCGAGGCTGACCATGCCGGGGAAAACGACCCGGGCGTGCGCTCGGTGGCCGCGATCTATCGCTACTACAAGCACTTCGGCCACGACACGGAAGTCATGGGCGCGAGCTTCCGCTCGACCGGGCAAATTCTGGCACTGGCGGGCTGCGATCTGCTCACGATCAGCCCAGCCCTGCTCGAGCAACTGCGCACGACGCAAGGCGATGTGCACCGCCAGCTCGACGCAAAAGACGCCCGCGCTGCAAGCGTCGAACGCGTGAAAACGGATGAGTCGTCGTTCCGCTTTGCCCTCAACGACGACGCCATGGCAACCGAAAAACTCGCGGAAGGTATCCGCGCGTTCGCCGCCGATGCCGTCAAACTGGAAGGATTGATCGAGGCGGCCCGCTAAGCGAACACGTAAATTTGCCCGGCGCTCTCACGCCGGGCATCACGTTTTTTTCGTTACGCCGCTGTCGTCATGCCGCTGTCGTCACGCCGCTTTCGTTGAGCCTCTCTCGTCACGCCATTTCGTTACGCCATTTCGTTACGCGTTTTCGGCCCACCGTTTCATTTCGCCTTTTGCGTCGCGCCCTTGGCGGCCACGGTGCGCTGGCGCACCGCCTCGTAAAGGCATACGGCGCTGGCCACCGAGACGTTCAGGCTTTCGCAGCCGCCCGCCATTGGAATGCTCATCAGCACATCGCAGTGCTCGCGCACCAGACGGCGCATGCCCTCACCTTCTGCGCCCATGACAATCGCCATCGGTCCGGTGAGTGGGGTGGCGTAGATGTCGGCGGGTGCGTCGTCGGAGGTGCCGACGACCCAGATACCGCGCGCTTGCAATTCGCGCAGCGTGCGCGAGAGATTCGTCACCATGATGTATGGCACGGTTTCGGCTGCGCCGCTGGCGACCTTGGCGGCGGTCGCATTCAGACCGACGGCGCGGTCCTTGGGCGCGATCACGGCGTGAGCGCCTGCCCCATCCGCGACACGCAGGCATGCGCCGAGGTTGTGCGGATCGGTCACACCGTCGAGCACGAGCAGCAGCGGCGGCCCCGAGATGCCGTCGAGGAGTTCGTCGAGGTTCAGCGCCAACGAGACTTCCTGAGCGCGTGCGACGACCCCTTGATGGCGAGACGAACCGGCCATGCCGTCGAGGCGCTTGCCGTCGGCCTGAATGACCTTGATCTTCACGCCCGGTGCGCCCTTGAGCGATTCCACGTACTTCAGAAAGTCGGTCATGCGGCGGTCGCGCCGGCTTGGGTCGTAGTAGATCTCTTCGACGCTGAGCGCATCGTGACGCAAGCGCGCGGTCACGGCGTGGAAGCCGAACAGCAGTTTCAATTGACTCATTTCACATCCTCAAAATAGCGTGCGCCTGCGCGACCCTTCGCAACTGTTGCCGCACAAAGCACGACGGCGGCGGAGCCCGCATGGGCTACCGCCGCCGCAATCCATCGCGGGCGTCAGATGCCGGTCGCTGCCGGCAACAAGGCGCCCATCTTACTGCAAACCGCCCGCAGCTCCCCCAGTCGACGCTGAACCCCGTCGATCACCGGTCGTCTGGCGTGCGCGAATCAACGACGCGGCTTCTTTGTCTGGCCTCCCGGACGCTTCGCCGGCGCCTTGCCGCCAGCTTGTTTGGCAGGCGGCGCAGCGCCGCGCTCGGCACGGGCGGCGTTCACTTTTGCCGATTTCGGCTTGGCGGGATGCTTGCCGGCCGGCGCAGGTTGCACGCCGTTGAGCAGCGCGCCGCCCTTGGGCAATTGGCGAATGCTCGGCCTGGCATTCGCGGAGCCGGCCAGGCCGGGCGCACCTGCGGCCGGCGCCGGTGTCGGCGCTGGCACCGGCGCGCCTCCGCGCTCGGCGCGGCCCGACGTTTTCGCCAGCGTGCGCACGTTCGGTTCGCGTACGAGTCGGAAGTCGATCTTGCGGGCATCGAGGTCCACGCGGCTCACCTGCACGCGAACGCGGTCGGTGAGGCGATAGCGGATGCCGGTGCGTTCGCCGCGCAGTTCGTGGCGGACTTCGTCGAACTGGAAGTAATCGCTGCCCAGTTCCGTGACGTGCACGAGGCCTTCGATAAAGAGATCGTCGAGTTGCACGAAGATGCCGAACGACGTGACGGCGCTGACCGTGCCGCCGTATTCCTCGCCCAGCTTGTCGCGCATGAAGTAGCACTTGAGCCAGGCCTCGACGTCGCGCGAGGCTTCGTCGGCGCGACGTTCGTTGGCGGAGCAATGCAGGCCGAGTTCGTCCCAGACCGCATCGCGCTTCTTGGCACCGACCGACTTCTTGTTCTTCGCGGCGGCGGATTCGTCGTTCTTCTGGAGTTTGCGCGCGTGGGGCGACAGACCGGTCGTCAACTCGACCGTTGCCGGGACTTCCGGCTCGTACTTCTTACCGGCGAGGACGGCCTTGATTGCGCGGTGCGTGAGCAGATCCGGATAGCGGCGAATCGGGCTGGTGAAGTGAGCGTAGGCCGGATAGGCCAGACCGAAGTGGCCGATGTTGTCCGGGCTGTAGACCGCTTGCTGCATCGATCGCAGGAGCATGGTCTGGAGCATGGGCGCATCGGGGCGGGACTCGATCTGCGTCATCAATTCCGAGTAATCGGACGTGGCGGGTTCATCGCCACCGCCGAGCGAGAGCCCGAGGGTTTTGAGGAACGTGCGCAGCACCTGAAGCCGCTCGCCCGACGGTCCGGCGTGAATGCGGTACAGGCCGGGCTGTTTGTGACGCTTGAGAAGATCGGCGGCGCACACGTTGGCCGTGAGCATGCATTCTTCGATGAGACGGTGGGCGTCGTTGCGTGTGCGGGGCAGAATCTGTTCGATCTTGCCTTGCGCGTTGCAGACGATATAGGTCTCGGTCGAATCGAATTCGATGGCTCCGCGAGACTTGCGGGCCTTGGCCAGTACCTTGTAGAGGTCGTACAGATTTTGCAGATGCGGCAGCAGTGCGGCGCGGCGTTGGGCTTCGGCGCCTTTCGTATTACCCAGGACGGCGGCCACTTCCGTGTAGGTCAGGCGTGCGGCCGAGTGGATGACGGCCGGATAGAACTGATAGGCCTTCACTTCGCCGTTCGGCATGACGAGGGCGTCGCACACGAGGACGCAGCGATCCACGTCGGGGTTGAGCGAACACAGGCCGTTCGAGAGCTTCTCCGGGAGCATCGGAATGACGCGTCGCGGGAAGTAGACCGAAGTACTGCGTGTGAGGGCGTCGGCGTCAAGGGGACCGCCGGGGGTGACATAGTGCGACACGTCGGCGATGGCGACGATCAGGCGGAAGCCGTCGGTGCGACCGATCTTGGCGGGTTCGCAGTAGACGGCGTCGTCGAAGTCGCGGGCGTCTTCCCCATCGATGGTGACGAGTGGCACATCGCGCAGGTCGATGCGGTTTCGCAGATCGGGGGCGCGGACTTCGTCGGGAAGCGCGCCGGCGGCGGCGAGCGCTTCGGCGGAGAACTGATGAGGCACGCCGTACTTGCGCACGGCGATTTCGATTTCCATGCCGGGGTCGTCGATATCGCCGAGGATTTCGGAGACACGGCCGATGGGTTGACTATATCGGCTGGGGTAATCGGTGAGTTCGACGGAGACGACCTGCCCGACCTTGGCTTTCCCTTGGGCACGAGGCGGGATGAGGATATCGTGGCCGATGCGTTTATCTTCCGGGGCAACGACCATGACACCGTTTTCGTTGAGCAGGCGGCCGATGACGTGGGTATTGGCGCGGCTCACCACTTCGACGATATGCCCTTCTGGGCGGCCACGGCGATCGTAGCCGGCGATACGCAGGAGGACGCGATCGTTGTTCATCACCTTCTTCATCTCTTCGGTGGAGAGGAAGAGGTCGTCGCCGTCGTCGTCGCGCACGGCGAAGCCGTAGCCGTCGCGGTGGCCGATGACACGGCCGGCGATGAAATTGGAGGGGTGGGTCAGTTGATAGTAGCCACGGCGGTCGAGGCGAATTTGGTCATCGCGCTCCATGGCGGCGAGGCGCTTGAAGAACCCTTCACGTTCCTGCTTTTTGATGGCCAGGGCTTCGGCGATGTCGTTGGCGGACAGTGCGGAGTCGGCGGTGCGCAGGACACCGAGGATTTCTTCGCGGCTCGGGATCGGATAGGGATATTTGCTCAAAGGTCGGTAGCGTTACTGTGCCGGTGGAGTCCGGCCGAGTGGCGCACCATGCGCCCGACGGTCCGTGGTGTTGTGCGATGCCCGCATAGCGGGGGTCGCACGATCAGAGACAATCATACGGCAAACCTTGCGAAAACTGCCACCTATGCGGAATTTGAGCGTGGTGTTGGCGGTGTATGAGAGAAAGCGAAATTTGTTCCGCGCAAGTGTTGACAGTCCCGCACGGCATCAGGATAATCTCATTTCTTCGCAGCGCGCAGGCAGTTGAGCGCGCTGACGGGGCCCAGATGGCGGAATTGGTAGACGCACTAGTTTCAGGTACTAGCGGGTAACACCGTGGAGGTTCGAGTCCTCTTCTGGGCACCAAAAATTTGTTCAAGGCAGTCCAACAAAACCCCGCAAAGCGTAGTCGCCGCGGGGTTTTTTGCGTATATGGCCGATCGTTGCTCCGTTGAAGCGCGTTTCTACGTATGGCGATGAGCGCCACATCGATAGGTCGACCAGACTGGCATGGACTACCATGCCGCTGACTGCCGACAGGTCCGACTGGCCAAACCAGCCGTGACGGCACACTCAAGGGCCGCTGCGGCCTGCCATGCCCTACCAGGCTACGCCCCCCGCCACCTCGATCACCCGGGACGCCGTCTCGGTGAATTCGGCCATGGTCCCCCGCGCGCCAAGCCCAACCGATGTCGCGCGTCGAACACGAAATCGACCTCGCCAAACACCAGCAGGCGGGTGAGTCCGTCGGCGCCAGGTAAGCCGCCTCTGCTCAGGTCATGGCCCGGCGTCGAATGTCGCGCGGACGCTGCCGAGCCCCCCAATCTGCGCAGTGAACGTGCCCGCTTCCTTGACGACCACCATCGGACCAAGCGCACCGGTCATCACGACATCGCCTGCGCGCAGCGGTGTTCCAAGCTGCACCATGCGATCTGCAAGCCAGACGGCTGCGTTGAGCGGATTACCCAGGCACGCACCGCCCTCGCCGCGGGACAGCACCTCGCCGCCGCGCTCCAAGGTCATCGCGCACGCGCCAAGATCCAGTCGCGACAAAGGCACCGGCCGGCTGCCGAGCACAAAAAGCGCGCTCGACGCGTTGTCCGCCACGGTATCGACAAAGCGGATGTCCCAGTTCCGGATGCGGCTGTCGACGACTTCGATCGCCGCCAGTGCGTAAGCACTCGCGCGCAGGATATCGACGAATGTGTGCTTCTCGTCCGTGAGATCGCGATCGAGCACCAACGCGATCTCGGCTTCGACTTTCGGCTGGATCAGCGCCGGAAGCGGCATCGGCTGACCGTCGCCGTATGCCATGCTGGCGAACAGCGTACCGAAGTCAGGCTGGTCCACGCCCAGTTGCTTTTGCACCGCGAGGGATGTGAGGCCAATCTTGCGGCCGACGATGCGCTCGCCGTTCGCGACACGCCTATCGACGTTCGCCTGCTGCACTGCGTATGCCGTCGCGATATCGTCAATCGCGACCTCGCCGCGCACCGGCTCGATCGGCTCGCGCGCTTGTTGCGCATGCCGAAGGCGCGCAGCGATTTGCGCGATTGCGTCGGACATCAGGAACTCTCCTTGTTATACCGTGCCAGGTAGCCCGGCAGCCGATGCAAAGCTGCCGGCTACCTGACGTTCAAACATTGACCGCGAACTGACTCGAACGCCCGAACGCGTCTGCTATTTCACTTCGGTGTACGGGGCCGAACCTTCCTGGAAGTCCACACCGTGCGGCAGCACGACCCCGGCGGACCGCACCTTGTATAGCTCTGCCTGCTTCGCCACCGCGACGTCTCCCGTCGTTTCCAACTCGTCGGAAATGCCAAGCAGCAGGCGCCGGAAGCGCACGATCGCGGCATCACCCGAGCCAAGGTTTTCCAGCGAACGGTTGACGATCGGCCCCATGCTCTCCTGCACGGCGGTGTCCTGCATCCCGATTCCCTCGATGCCGGTCATACTGCGCAGACGCTGCACGTCACGGTCGAGTCCGTAGTCGGCGGCCGCGCCAACAAGCGGCTCGTAGCTACCATCGTCCTTCGTGTCCGAATGCACCGCACCATAGTCCAGCTCGTCTGCGGACAACGGGCGCTCGCCATTCCAGGTCATGGTGAACACCCAGCAGTTGTGGTCGTCGATCGGCGTCCACGAATGCCCCATGACGGTGCCGTCGTTCCTGCTCGGGGCGATCATCGTGTAGAACGGCAGCAGGAACTGCGTGATGCGCCAGTAATACTCGCTCTCCGATGCATTGCGCCGCGCACCAATGGTCATGCCGTGGCGCGTAGGACGCACGAAGAACTTCGGCGCCGTGTCCATTGCCAGGTATGGCACTGCGGACAGCGGAGACACTTGCTTCTGCCGGAAAGGCAAATCTTTCTTGTCCGGATCCAGGAGACTGTGCAGGATGCCAACATGGCTCGAATCGATCCCCCCCTCGACCCCCTGGGCGTAGTTCGTGCGCTGCAAGCGCTTGGTGATATAGCGGTGCGTCGAAGGCACGGTGGCCCACTCCATCAGCGGAGGTTGCGCGGGCTTGTGCGCCGGGTCGCCCATGTACGCCCAGATCACTCCGCCCCACTCGATGATCGGATAGTGCTTGATGCGTGTGTCCTGCAGCATCTGCGAGTTTTCCGGCTCGGCCGGCATTTCGACGATTTTGCCGTCCGTATCGAACTTCCAGCCGTGATACGGGCAACGCAGCCCGCACTGCTCGTTGCGCCCAAAGAACAAATCGACCCGCCGATGCGGGCAGTACCGGTCAAGCAGACCGAGCTTGCCCTCGGTGTCGCGAAAAGCGATCAAATTCTCGCCCAGCAGACGTACGCGCACCGGCGCGCCGTCGGCGCTCAGTTCTTCGGGCAGCAGGAACGGGATCCAGAAGCGGCGAAAGGCCTCGCCCATGGGCGTGCCGGGACCGACCCGACACAGACGCTCGTTATCTTCTCTCGTAAACATGATGTGCTCCTGGGACCTGGATCCCGTTACTCGCCGTACAGACAGTAGACGTCGTCGTTCTCGACCACGACCTCGTACGTCCTGAGCGGTGTGGTGCAGGGTTTCTCTGTGGCTTTCCCCGAGCAAATGTCGAAGGCGCCGCCATGCAATGGGCAATAGACGGTGGTCCCCTCGAGATCGCCGCCCGTCAGCGCGACCATGCCGTGCGTGCACAGGTCGTCGGTCACGTAGATTGAGCCGTTGACCCGGTACACGGCCAGTTCACCGTCGATCCCGCGCGGACAGACCTGGCGCATCGAGCCGTCGCCCATTTCGCTTTTCCGGCACAGAAAAATCTTTTCAGCCATTCCATTCATCTCCCGACCGGTTACATGTGCTCGGGCTTTTGCACGCCCCGCGCATGCTGCTGGCACAGCTCGCGCCATCGGATAATCGGCGCATCGCCTTCGATCAACATCTCGTCCAGCCAGGAACTGTCGTTCCTGTAGTACTTCTGGAGAGCGACACGCGCGGCGATGTCCTGCGCGTTGAAACCCTCAAAGCCAATCGGCTTCCAGCGGGATTGAAATTCGTGCTCGAATGCTGCACGGTCCTCCTCAGACGACACGCGCTTGCCGACGGTCATCACATACAGGTGCTTGTCTGCCGAAACAGGCACATACCATTCGAACTGCGTGATCTCCTGGTCAGGGAAGTTGTCTACGCGCAGCACGCACGGCAGCCAGATCGATGCGGCGGTGGTACGTGTGGGCTTGTCCGACACACGCTTGGTGCCCGTGATGACGGTTTTTCCATCGACCTTCCCTTCCCAGACGCTCACATGGTTGGCGAACAGATCGTAGACCCCCTTCGGCCCCCCCTGCGCATCGATGATTTCCACCTTGGCTGAATCGGACAGGTGACCAATGGGCAGCGAGCGCTGTGTGTTGGACACCAGCTCCGCCGTACGATGGATGTAGACGTGCAGACCGTCGAAGCCGTTCTCTGCCCCCACGCGCCAGTTCGAATCGACGTCGTAGATCGCGCCGTGAACACTCATGTCCTCATCGAGAAAGGTCGGCGGAACATCCTCGGCCAGCGGCGGCACCTTGACGTCATCGTCTCCCACGAAGACAAACACCAACCCCTTCGCTTCCTGCACAGGGTAGGACTTGATCCCGCGTCGCCCGATGGCCTTGCTGTCGGGCGCAGCCAAGATATCGCAGAGCCTGCCGTCATCCCACTTGTAGGTGAAGCCGTGGTACCAGCAGGTGATCGTATCCTTGGTGTAACACTCCACCTTCTCCGAGAATTTCACCCCTCGATGCAGGCAGCGGTCGCGGATCGCCTTTACCTTGCCATCTACCCGCTTCAGGAGAATCTCCTCACCGCACACGGTGACCGACACCACCTGCGCTTCCTCAATATCGCGAGAGAGGTGCACCGGATACCAGTGATTGCGAAAACCAAGCTTGGCTTCCAGGTACTTGCTCCATCGCGGCACACGCTTGAGCAAAGCTTCATCGACGAAACTGTTTTGGGATTCCATGTTCATTCCTGACGATATAAGGATGATTCGTGATTCTTTGTGTACTGTATGCAATGGATCCGTCGAAACGTGGTCCGCATACATCAGTCTCGAAAATAAGTGGCTGATAAATACGCCACAAACGATTTCTTCGAAGGATATGAATGCATGAAACTCATGCATCGGATCGGCAAGACAAAAAAAGCAAAGCGGACCGGAGTCCTTCCCGGTCCGCCTCACGCACCAAGCCCTGCACGACGATCAGAAGTCGTGGCGTATCCCCGTTGCAGCGTCAAGCTGCCGGTTCGTGCCGGATAGTTCCAGGGGGAGCCGCACGCCCACCTGCGCGAAGGGCATGGAAGTCATGGACACATGGCCCGTTGGTGCTTGCCCATGCGTGCTTCCAGCCAGTCGCCAACCTGCTTATTGAAAGACTCGGGTGCCTCGAAATAGGCAGAATGCCCCGCCCTGTCGAGCATTATCCAATCTGCCCCGGGCACTTCCCGCCATGCCTTGCGCATCAATTCCGGGGGAAAAAGCACATCTTCCTCGCCGACCACGAACAGCGTCGGGACGCCGGTCAGCGCCAACGCCTGCGGCCGATAGCGGGTCTGAGTGCCGATAAGCGACGCGACCGTATAGCGGTTGAAACCTGCAATCTGAAGATACAGTTCGCTGAGCGCAGGCTGTGCGGCCCGGAAAGTCGCGCCAAGCACACGTTCGAGTTGGTTGAGGTTGCGCGTTCGCTCCTGTACAGCCGAGAATTCTGCAGCCATCTCGGGCGGCGGATCAAGCCACACAAGCGTATCGGCGAGCACCAGCGCCTCCACACGCTCGGGGAAGCGGCACGTGACGTCAACTGCGGTCCCGCCCCCCATCGACTGGGCAACCAGCGCAACACGCGCGATTCCCAGATGATCAAGCAGCCGGATGAGGTCATCGGTAAAGGCGCTGCGCCCGAGTGACTCCGCATCTGTCGATCGGCCGAATCCACGAGCGTCAAAGGTAATCAACTGGAAACGCTCAGCCCACTGCGCCAACTGGTAGAACCAACTGGCGTGATTGCCGCCAACCCCGTGCAACATGACAATTGGATCGCCGCTGCCGTGGATTTCGTAATAGATGCTACTGCCGCCTGTCTGAAAATATGGCATGGAACTCCTTCGGTCGTGATGCCGGTACGCGGTCCGCTTACAACCACCCCGCGCAGCCGGAAATCATTTGGATCTGAAACGTGACGGTGCATATGGAACGAGAAGCGCATGGCGGCGTCCGAAGACGATCTCATCGGCGATCAGTTGCCCCATCAGCGGGGCCATCGTGACGCCACTCATCATTACCGCCACATAACAATTGGCAATGCCGTCCAGAAAACCCGTAATCGGCTGCGTGTCCTCCGGGATCGGCACACGGCCGTGCGTGACCCGATGGAGCTCAAGTTCCGGCAAACCGGGCAACAATCCACGCGCCTCTGCAAGCAACGCCTTGCCATAAGCCTCGCTCGTGTCGTCGCAAGCTGCATTCGGCGCGTAATCGAGCCCCGCGACGATGCGGCCGTCTGCGTTCTGTTTTACGGAAATTCCTGGGCCGACAAGCGCCGGCAGCGCGCGCCACGGTATGGGCTTACTGTGCGCCAGGCTCCCCGACGCGATCGTATAGGCGACTTCGGCGCCCTGGGTTGCAGCGAGTGCCGCCGTACCTTCACCGGCCGCGAGCACGAGGACTTCAGGCACTGGCAGGCCCTCGACATAGGCATGCGGTAGGCCGCTGCCTGTCGCGCGCACATTGATCTCGCTGACCGTGCGAGTCACAAACGTCACACCGAGCGCGATACAGCGGGCACGCATGATTTTCCACACGTGCGCCGGATCCACCACGCCGTGACGTGTTGAGCAGTAGCCGGCGGCAACCGGTCCCGTCTCCACACCGTCGCAATACGACGCGAAATTCCGGGCGTCGATGCGCTCGACCGCACTGCCCCATTGTGAAAGCCGCGCATACTGTTCGTCCAGATGCCGCGCGGCGTCGCCTCCCGCAGCCCACATCAGCGCGCCTTCCCAACGCACGTCAAGTGCGCCGTCGAATTCGTCATCGAAGCGATGCCATGCGTCGATGGCGTGGCCATACAGCGTATTGAACTCGGGAGGACCGTCAGGCTGCGTGGCAATCAACATTGCAAAGGCACCATCGGTGCAGGGCGAAATACTGTCCCTCTGGTCAAGCACCGTGACATGAGCACCGCGCTGCGCGAGGTGCAGCGCAATCGACATGCCGACGATGCCCGCGCCCACCACCGCGACCGTCTTCGCGCCGTCCGTGTGACGGCAAGGCGTTGTGACGCTCATGACGCGTCTGGGCGCAGGCCGAGTTTGCACAGCAGCCGTCCGGCTTCCAGCGCGCGATGTGCGTCTGCCACGCACGACATCGGAAATACTTCTCCCAACGCCAATAGCGGACGCGTGGCGAGCCATTCCAGCATCGCCTCGGTCGCCGCCGAAAAATAAGGCGTACTCAGATAGTCGGTTGCGGAAAAGAGCTTCAGCGTCCAGGTTTTATCGACGTCGAACGGCTCCAGGGGCGTCTTTCCCGCCACGTAACCATAAAGGATCACTTCGCCGAACGGCTTGACGATCAGCGGATCCCGGTTGATGGTCGGGCCACCCACACCATTGAATGCGAAATCGACACCTTCGCCATCCGTTGCTTTGAGCACCGCCTCGACATAGTCGCAGCCCAATGTATCGATAGCGCGCGTTGCACCGTTCTCCAGACAGAATGCGACTTCTTCGGTCCCCCGGCACAGCGCCGTTATCGCACAACCTAGCGAGGCGGCAATCTGCGTAATCATCGTGCCCATGCCACCTGCCGCGCCATGAATCGCAATGCTGGCGCCCGGCGGCACTTTCGCGAGCGCGTGTACGACAAGGTGAGCAAGACGGAAGTTGACGAGATAAACAAGCCCCTGTTCGAACGCGACGTTATCCGGCAGCTTCACGATATCCGCACCAGGCGCGCGCACGCCATTGTCGGAAACGTGTTCGTGTGGCGATGCGAGCACGTATTCCGCGTAGCAGCCGCCCGCAAGCACCAGTGCCATCACGCGGTCACCCGGCGCGTATCCTTTGACCTCCTCGCCGCACGCCACAACGGTACCGGCGACCTCGCGGCCAGGGAACCAGGGCAGAGGCGTGGCATTGAAATAGGTGCCTTTCCGGGCTTCGGCATCAGCGTAGATCATGCCGGACAGCGCCGTACGGATCAGCACGTCACGTGGCCCGACCGAAGGGACCGGACGATCGACAACGCGCAGATTCTCTGGCGGACCAACTTCGTCGAGGCGCACCGCGCGCATCATCGACGGCAGAGCTTCGTCGTATTTCATGGTAACGGAATCCAGATATTGCAGTGAGTTGGAACGGGATGCGTCATGGCCGGGTGCGACCTCGCCATGACGCGACAGCATACGGACGGTGGAAGCAGGTATCCCGCTTCGTCAGCGCGTCACCTCGGTCGCACCAAGCAGCGCGCGCCGTGCGACGCTACTGTCACCGAACGTCCGGCGCATCGCGACCCAGCGCACGACGCCGATCACGCCCCAAGCGGCAAGAATCTGCCACGAGAGTGGGATGCCGCCGTTCGAAAGCATGAAGGGCTGCACGCAAGCGACAAGCGAGAGCGAAAGCGTGCTCACGAGTGCGATCACTATCGTCGGCACACCACCCGGCACGCTCCAGGCGGGAGCCTTGGCACGCGGGGCGTGTTTGTCTCGCTTACGCAGCACCAACAGCGCAATCGGCGCGCTCGCGATGACGATGCCGACACACACGGCGGCCGCATCGAGAATCGGCAGAATCGCCCCCGGTCCGAGGCAAATGCCCGCGAAGCTCACGAGGCCAACGAGCCACACGGCACGGGTCGGCGTACCGTACTTCGGATGCACCCTGCTTAGCGAAGCAGGAAGGAAACGCGCACGTGACTGCACCAGAATCACACGTGTCGCCCACACGAATGCACCGTTCCAGACCTTGAGAATGGAAATCGTACCCGCCACCAGCACAGCCTTCGCAAGCCAGCCGCCCGGCGTCAGGCTGCCAAAGGCAGTGGCCGTCAGCATGTCAGTCTTGAGCATACCGACCCACGGCTGTGCCATGCCGACCGCGACGATCACAAGTGCATAGAACACCGCAGCGAACAGGATCGAGATCACCATGACCCGTGCTACCAGAGCGAACGACACATTGTCGTTACGCTCTTCGATCACGGGCGGAATCGACTGGAACCCCGAGAACCAGATGAGACCCGACGAGAAAATCGCGAGTGCCCCCGACCACCAATGCGCGCCTGGGTGGGCCGAGTAGAAGAGTGGCGCAAGATTTGCAACATTGCCCTTCGAGAGGGCAATGAAGACGGCGCCGAGTGCAATCAACAGGAACGAAACGGTGAGCAGCTTCTGCGAACCCGCCGCAAACTTCGCGCCAAAGTAGTTCTGCACCATCATGAATACGGTAATGGCCGCGCCCAGGCCCACCTGCCCAACCGACACATCGTGGCCGAGGACATGGTAGAGCACGGTACTGCCGAACTGCGGCACGAGGGTATTGACCATCCACGTAAGCGCGATGCCTTCGAACGCAGTGACGGTGAGAATCGGCACCGTGTAGATCCACGAGACCCAGAACGCGCTCGATGCGCCAAACGCCTCGAATGTGTAGACGATCTCGCCGCCCGAAGCCGGAATGCGTGCAGCGAGCTCGGCATAGACGAGGCACACAATACACATCATCAGCGCCGCCGCAGAGAGCCCGACGATTGCACCAAGTGGACCCGCCTTTCCAAACCAGTCGCCGATGATGACGATCCAGGCGGAACCGACCATCACGCCGAACGACAGCGTGAAGAGCGACATCGAACTGAATGTTTTCTTCAACGAACCCGTCTCTTCGACGTGCTCGAACGCAGTGGAAGACATATCGTTTCCTTTGACAGATTGAATGTGGCGCATGCGCCGACCGGACTCAGAACGCATGGAAAATTCCGCTGAGCACCGAAACCTGATTCTTCGAGCTGCTCGCCTCGCATGACGAACCCGCACATTCGATGTTGGCGTTGGTTGCGTCGCCAGCGGCACGCTGATAAATGCCTGCGAGATACAGGATGGTGCGCTTCGAGAGGAAGTAGTTCACGCCCGCATTCACCTGGTGATACTGCGGCGCGAAGCCCGTCGTGTTGACCTTGCCGATGGTGTAGGTGTAGGCGCTCACAAGTTGCACCTGCGGCGTGACGTTGTATGCGACGTTGGCTTCGATGTTGTCGAAGCGCACGTTCGTGTCGGCAAGACCGCCTGCGGCATCGCCGATCTTCTTGTAGTCGCTGTGACTCCACAGCAGGCCGAGCGTCGTCTTGCCGACCTGATACGTCCCCCCGATGCCGTAAATGTCCATGCTCGACGGGTTCAGTGCGTCGTTATTGAGTGGCGAAGTCGGCGAGATCTGCGGAAACAGAATCGTGCTCCAGTTCCCCTCGGAAGCCGCGAGCGCCGGGTGATTCATGTGGAAATACGCGGCCTGGATCTTCGCGGGCCCGCGCTCGTACTTCGCGCCGAAGCTCATCGCGCTCTGGTTACCGAAGCTGCCCGCTACCCCACCCAAACTGTACATCGCGCCGAACTGCAAGCCGTTCAGATCCGGGCTCACGTACTTTGCCCCGTTATTCACGCGAAACTGGTAGTTGAAGTTGTCGTTGTCGCCCGGGTGCGCAAAGTAGCCGTTCCAGCGATACGTCGCACTCGTCTGCGCGAGCCAGCTAGCGGCAAAGTCGTATTGCCGGCCAAGCGTGAGCGTGCCCCATGCATCACTGCTCAACCCGACATAAGCCTGGCGCCCGAACAAACGTCCGCCCTGAAACGACTGCCCCGTACTGGGCGCGAAGCCGCTTTCCAGTTGAAACACGGTCTTCATGCCACCGCCCAGATCTTCCTTGCCTCGCAAGCCCCAACGGCTCGGCCCTTCGGCCATGCCGATGCTCTTGCCACCTGCCACGTTGTTCGTCCAGATCACGCCACTCATCACAATGCCGTAGAGATCGACACTGCTCTGTGCGTGCACTGTTGGCAGGTAGCCCAGGATCGCTGCGGCGGCAACGCCGGTTTTCGCCATCGCGCACTTGATGTGCATGTTTCTCCGAGTATGTTTTGTTTGCATGATTTCAGTGTTTAGGGAAGGAAACGGCGCCGTCTGCTGCTCTTCACTGGCGTTTTTTTTCCGTGCGTGGCCGCACCGGAGTCGGGTCGGATATTCCCCCAACATCGGGGAATCCCGTTGTGCTCTGCGTTGATCGCGCTGCGTGTTTCACCGGGTCATCTACGCCGGGCCGCCCAGCGCGGGACCACCGGGCGAGCCGGAACGGGGAGATGTCCATATCCGGAACGCTCCCCGTCACGAGGGAAGCGATGAGTCTGCCCGCTGCGAGACCGGTGCCGAGTCCGCTACCGTTCAATCCGGCGACGACGTATAGCCCGGGCGTTCGCTCAGCCGCGGAAATCACCGGCAAGCCGTCAGGCGTCATGTCGAGGTAGCCAGCCCAGCTCTCAAGCAGTTCGATATTGCCCAGCGATGGGAAGAGCTCGGCAAAGCGGCGTGTCGTCAGTTGGGTCAACGCTTGCCCGGGCTCGGGGCGCAAGGTGCGTTTTTGCTCGTAGACAGACGTCTGATCCTGATAGCGCTGATGGCCGACACGCAGTTCGTCGAAAAACGCCCGCCCGAACGACGATTTGATTTCCCCGCGATGTGCCCACCACATCGGCAGATATCGCGACGCGAAACGCAATGCGTCGGGCGTCACCTCCAGCCGGTTGTTGCTCTCCAGTCCAACGACAAAGGTGCCGTCCGGCGCCGCTCGATAGCCAACGCCCGCCACACCGGCGCAGCCAATGCATCCCGGCGGCAAATGAGCGGAAGTGCGAATACGCACGAGAGAGGAACGTACCTTCACTGACGGCAACGTGTACCCCGCATCGCGCAGCATCAGACGTGTCCATGCGCCGGTTGCCAGAACGACGGACGCGCCGCGCTCGATTCCCCACTCAGTGATAACGCCGCGGACTTCCCCCGCTGCCATGTCGAGTGCGCGCACCGCACAGCGGGTGCGAATCTCGACACCCAGCGCGGCCGCGCGCGAGAGGAGCACCTGCACGAGGTGTCGTGGATCGATCGACGTGTCCACTTCAGTCAGAAGGCCGCCCACCGCTCCTGCGGTGCAACCCGGCAGGCGTGCGGCCGTATCCGCAGCGTCAAGCAGGCGCGTCTTCACGCCGTACCGGGCCGCACCATCTGCCCATTGCTCGAGCCTAGCCAATTGGGCCTCGTCCTTCGCGCAAAACAACACGCCGTATGCAAGTTTGGCGGCATCCGGCATCAATGCATCGAAGCGATGGCGGTTAAGCAGGCTTAACGGAATTTCGACGGGTTGGCGGCCCGTTGTTCGCACCCATCCCAGGGCAAACTGACTCTGCTCACCGCCGACATCGCCCTTTTCCACGACCAGGACCGGCACACCTGCTTCTGCAAGCTCAATCGCCGCTGACAGGCCGGTCAGGCCCGCCCCCACGACAATCACGCGAGATTCACTCGAGACGGAGAAGGCGTTGGAATATTCCGGCATGGGGACGTAATTTAATAAATTCATTTCACAGGATGGGCGAAATCTAGCCCCGCCGAAATTGGTGGACAACAGAATTAAAGTGTCATCATGGATTACGTTGAGTCATGCATCAAAATCGACGTTTCGCGTGAACCCGCGCAGTGCATAATTCCCTGGTTTTTATTGATACCCGAGCTTCGCTCATGCGTAATACGTGCATAAATCGTTTGTACGTGTGAGGTGCGAAAGATTAGGGTTGGGAGAGCAGGCTGCTGACCAATCCGGCCATCTGCTTCTCCACTCATCTACGGGTATTTTTTTATGGATAGCGACGTCTCCCAGAAGCTGTTTTCTTCACGCCGTCTCGCGCACGCGAATTTGTTTGTCTCCGATTATGTCAAGGCGTGCGATTTCTATCGCAATGTATTCGGCTTTGCCGAGGCTTACCGGCAACCGGATAACCTCGCCAGTTTCCTGAGCAACGGCAACACCTATCACGACTTCGCGCTCGTCGATATTCAGAGCAAATACGCGAAAGCAGGCCAGCAGCCGGGCCTGAATCATCTGGCTTTCGAGGTCGACTCGGAGGCAAATCTCGTCCACGCATACAAGGCGGCACTTGCTGCCGGCATCCGGTTCATCGGCCCGGCCGACCACGACGTCGCCCACTCGATCTATCTGAAGGATCCGGACGGAAACGAGGTTGAGTTCTATGCCGACGTGGTAGAAAACTGGGAAGAAGCGCGCAAGGGGATCATCGTCAAGCAAAAGCCGAAGTGGGTGCCTGGCGAGACGAACGTGCCCGACACGCGGCACCTCTACAACCCGAACCCGAACCTCAAACGCCTTGCGGACACGCTGATCCACGGCAAACGCGTCACCCACATGGCACTGGTCACGCGGGATTTCGCAGCCATGTTCCGGTTCTATACCGAGGTGGCCGGCCTGCAGCCGTTCTTCAGCAGCCGGGATGGCACCTCGGTACTGCTGGCGGGGACGGTGAGTACCGGTGACATCGCACTGATCCGCGACGAACGGGCCACCCCCGGCCTACGTCATGTCGGCGTGGAAGTCTGGTCGGAGGAAGATCTTCGGGCAGCGGTGGAAGGTGTCGCCGAATTCGGCGGGAAGGTCGTCCGTGACGTGAATCACGCATCGCGTCACGCGGTCTGCGTCAAGGATGCCGACGGACTCGTGATGCAGTTGTACGTCAACAAGGACTGGACGCCGGGGACCATTGCCACGGCCAGCAGCGAGGATCTGCCGTTCCTGCTCTGACGCGCCCCTCAATGCAAAAAAGCGCCGCCATCCCCTTGAAGGGGTGACGGCGCCGGCTGCCGTATCCGGCCTAAGCCGTTCTATTCCGCCCAGTTCTCGAGCAGGAACTTCGTCGTCACGCCGACGAATACTTTGGGCGCCTCCAGCATGACCCAGTGACCCGCGTGTGGAATGAAAAAGCCCCACGAGTTTTCGATCAGCTCGAGATAGCGGAAATTTCGCGCAGGCACTGCGATCTTGTCCTCCTTCCCGCCTACCACGAGCGTCGGTGTCGTGACGCTTGCGATGCGCTCCTCGGGGTAGCTCAGGTCCGAGCGAACGATCCTGACAATCGCCGCTTGGGCGGCCGGGTCCTGCATCAGAGCATGCCGGTATTGCAATACATGCGCCTCCACCTTGAACCGGGATCCGGTCAGCGTCTCCATCACCGCTCGCATCGCCCCGAGCGAGTAGTCATACTGCTTCAGGATCTCCTTGGCGCCCGGGTCCGGATTATTGACCGCGAGTCCTGCGCTGCCCATGAGAATCAGCTTGTCGACCAGATCCGCACGCTCGATGCACACGCCTAGTGAAGTCGCCCCCCCCATCGAATTGCCGATCAGGTTGACCGGCGCCAGCTTGAGCGCCTCGATAAGGCCGATCAGATGCCGGTTGCGGCTCGCCTGATCATATGGGTAGAGCTCCGGCGACGGTTTGGACGAGCGCCCGAAACCTGGCATGTCGTACGCGATGACCCGGAAGTTCTTCGCATATTCCTGCAAGCACCCATGCCAGTTGCCCCAACTGTCCGCGCCCGGACCGCCGCCGTGGATCAGGATCAGGGTCGGCCCGCTGCCGAGTTCAAAGTAATGTGTCTCGATCCCGTCCACGGTGATCGTTCGGGAAGCACTCTCTGCCCAGGCTGGCAGTTTCAGTTCATTCATCGCACTCATGTCCAGAAAATTAGTTCCTCGCTTGTACCGACCGTCAGGCGGCCTCGCTACCGAGGTTCATCAATACGCCACCCATGCCTGTCCACCACGAAGCCAGCGGTTCGTAGTAAACCTCGCGGCCGTTCGCATTCCCCGCCACACCTGCCGCAAATGCCCAGGCGGCAATTTCGAGTCCCCCATTACCGCCCTCCTCGAGAATGTCGGATCGCGTGAGCCCTGCGAGCTCAGCGCCCTGACCAGAGACCATGCTGGCGATCACGCGCCGGTCCCACGCCTCGTTGACCTCGCCGGAGCGGGGATGACAGACCCAGTGCGACAACCCGCCGCTGCCGATAACGGCCACCCGCTCCGCTTCCGGACGACACGTCTGCACGAATCGCCGCAGCGCCAGACCCAATGCGTATCCGCGCGCGCAAGATGGCGCCGGCGACATCACGGTATTCAGATAAAGCGGCACCAGTGCGGCTCGCCCGTTCGGGTTGCTTAACGCGTTGGGGAATGCAATGCCATGGTCGGGGAGAATGTTCTCGACCGGCGTGAGGTCGAAACCGGCTTCCGCACAGAATTCGGCAAAGCCAGCACCGAACTCGCGATTGCCACGCAGACATGTTCGCGGCACCCCCATATCACCGAGCGGCTGATACTCGTCAGCAATCCCCACCGCCAATGCGATCTGCGCATCCAATGTGAAGTTGTTCAGATGATCGCTCGATGCGATCACCAAGACATCCGGCCGACTATCGGCAACCGCCCGCCCGATCTCCGCCATGCCGGCACTCACTCGTTCCACGGCCTCTGGAGCATCCTCCGATGTCCCGAATGTATGAGAGGTAGCCGCTACACCAACGATTCGTCCCATGGCGTTCCTTCAGTGGCGCGCTTTCAGCGAGTCGAGAAAAGATGCTACCGAGACGGACTTCAATTGAAGCTGTCCCTGCAGCGCGAGAAACTTGAAGCGCAGATTCGGATGAACGCCAATCTGCTCCATGGCCTCGGACAGACCAGCGCCCAGCAGCGCCTGCTGCCAGTCCGGTACACGATAGGCCGCGTACACTTCGCCCGGGTTTGCACGAAGCCGGGCCGTCAAATCGCTGTCTCGGAGCGCCGCCGAGATGAGGCGATGAAGTTCGACAGGAGGTCTCATGGAGCAAGCCTCCTCAGGTGCCCACGCGAAGCGGCGCACCCATCTTGCGCAGCGCTGCCAGCACGCTTTGCGCCGTGATGCGTCCGGTCTTCGGGTTTTCGGTCGGTATGTTCTCGATCGTCATCTCGAAGCGAGCCGAATCGGAGTCGACCACGATCGTATGGGTATTCCGCGTCAATGCCGGATCCGCCCAGATTTCGAGCCGCGTCTCGTCCGGGCCAATGCCAGCCAGCGAAAGCGCCACCGCAACGTTGAGGTTGGCGGGGAAACCCACTGCCGCCTCGCGAGCCGTACCAGCGAAGATCTGCATCGGCGCCCGGATGTCGCTGATGTCGATGTTGTTTTCCTCAAGGAACGGCGCTCCGACCAGGCCCTTCACAGGCTTGCGCGTGATCATCCGGACCGAGGAGATCTTGCCCTCCGCCGCTGCGGTCACCGCGTCGAGGCCGAGCAAGGCACCGGTCGGCACCTGAATATGCCCCCCCGTCTCGCGCGCGAGGTCGATCAGGTCCGGGCGAGCCAGCAGCGCACCGCAACTGAGCACAACAACCGTCTTGCCGGCACGCAGAGCCGGTTCGACGATATCGGGCAGCAGAACCGACGGCGCGCACTCGACGATGACGTCGCACTCCTGCGCCATTTCCTCAAAGGACATCAGGCGAGGCTTGCTGTCCAGCTGCGCGAGCCACGCCCGTGCCGCCTCGGTGTTGCGCGCTGCCGCGCCCACCAGACTGACGCCTGGCACGCCCTGATCGATTGCGGCGGCCACCTTCTTGCCAACCGTACCCAGCACTGCGATCCCAACCTTCGTTACCTGTCTTTGCATGTTCTTCCCACATCCAGAAAATAGGATCCGTTCCCCGATACGCTCTCCGGGAACGCGTGCAGCGATGGTAGAAGCGCGCAAACAGGGCGACAAACCATTTGTTGGTCGTGATGCATTCCTCCCAGTCATGGATCAGATCGGGACTTTCCCCAATGCCACCCCAATGAGTCAATTTTCCACTTTTCCTTTTATTGTGTGCTGTATACAGTGACATGCATGGCGGCACGATTTCGCGTGCATACCCTGGAATCCCCACGCTAGAGGCTCACCATGGCGCAACGTCTTCCACCACTTCTTGCACTACGTGCGTTCGAGGCGGCTGGCCGCCTGCTCTCCTTCACGCTGGCTGCAGACGAGTTGCACCTGACGCAGGGCGCCATCTCCCGGCAGGTACGCCAGCTCGAAGAGTTCCTGCGCCAGAAGCTGTTTATCCGCCTCACTCGACGCATCGAGCTGACGGACGCCGGGCGAGACTACTTGGAATCGGTGCAGCTCGCGCTCGGCGTGGTCGAGAACGCGACGCGGCGGTGCCTGCGGGACAAGCACCGGATCCTCACGATCGACGTGCTGCCGACCCTCGCGTCATACTGGCTCATGCCGAGGCTCGCCAGGTTTACGAAGATGCATTCCGATATCGAGGTGCGACTGGTTTCGTCGATCGAACCGGCAAACCTGCAGAACAAGGAGATCGACATCGCCATCCGGGTGGGTAGGCTGCCAGGGAAGCGCTACAATCCGTCCTGCCCGCGCATTGATCTGGTCATGACAGACCACTGGCGGGGCCTCGACGCATGGCCGCTGTTCGACGACACGCTGGTGCCTGTCATGTCGCGCCACCTCGCGACTCAGATGTCTCCGATAGTCGAGCCTCTCGACCTGCTGAGATTCCGGCTGATCAACAATGCCACCCGCAAGAACGCCTGGCACGACTGGTTTGCCTTCCATGGGGTCGGCCCGCTACCCTCGCTCAACATGGTCGACTATGGCCATTTCTTCATGGCACTGCAGGCCGCACGCGAAGGCGAAGGCGTTGCACTGGTCCCTAGCATCATCTACGAGAGCCTGGACGACAGGGAACACCTCTGTAGTCCTATCCAGACGCGTGTTCCGAGTGCAGGCGAATACTATCTGCTCATGCGGGAAACCAGCCAGCACGATCCGGCTGTCGTCGCGATGCGTGACTGGCTGCTCGAAGAGGCGCACCCGCGCCCCGGCGAAACGCTCGTGGAGCCCGTACCGGTCATGTTGTGCCCCGAAGCCGGGCGGATGGAGCAGGTGGTCTAGACCTGCCCCTGCACGCTTCAGTATCCTCGACGGAAATCGAGGCCTGCGAGCGTCTCGCCCCGTTCGCACCGGGCGATCTTTTCTGCGACCTGTGCAACGCTTTCGGCAAGCAACGTTCGCGCGGAGATATGGGGTGTGATATCGATGCCCGGGTGCGACCAGAACGGGTGGGCTGCATCGAGGGGTTCGGCCCGAAACACGTCGAGCACGGCCCGGGCCAGCTTGCCGCTGTCGAGCGCGGCAATGAGTTCTTTATCGTTGACGTGGCTGCCGCGCGCAAGGTTCACCATATAGCTGCCGTCGGCCATCACATCGAACAATCGTTTTCCCAGGATCCCTTCAGTCTCAGGGGTGTTCGGCAGCAGGTTGACAATGAGGCGTGCACCCGTTGCGAACGCCATGAGTCGCTCCGGGCCGGCATAAGGGGTGACGCCAGGCGCCCCCTTCTCGCTCCGGCTATAGACGCGAACCGGGAAACCGAGTCCGGCCAATGCCGTAGCCACGGGTAGCCCAAGCTTGCCCGCACCCAGCACGCCGATGGGAAACGCGTCGAACGAGCAGGCATCGAGCGGTTGCCAGACACGCTCACGCGCCTGAGCCTCGTAAATGTCGAAACGCCGGGCGAACCGAAGCGCCCAATAGAGCGCATATTCAACCATCTGGCGAGCCATGCCCGCATCTTCAAGCCGAATCACTGGCACGCGGTCGTCGATCAGGCCCGGATGCTCGCTAACCAAGCGCATCAGCGCATCAACACCAGCCCCCATGTTGAAGATCGCCTTCAGACCCGTGCGCGCGGATAACGCGACTGGATCGCCCTTCCAGAAAAGGACATAGTCCGCAGGTGCACGGTCGCCCGGCAACCAAGTCCGAATCTTCGCGACCGGCATCGCCTTCCGTAAAGCATCAAGCCAGAGGGAGGAATTCACCCCGTTCATTGCAAACAGAATTTCCATGCCCCACCTTACGTCGCGAACAACTGGCTCATGTCGGTGAATGCCTTGAATTCGAGCGCGTTGCCCGAGGGGTCCTTGAAGAACATGGTCGCCTGCTCGCCCGCCAGCCCCTTGAAGCGCGTCTGCGGCTCAAGCTCGAACCTGATACCGGCCGCTCTCACACGTTCAGCCAGGGTATGGAATGCGTCCATCGACAACACCACCCCAAAGTGCGGAATCGGCACGCCATGGCCGTCGACATCGCTCTTCGACGAATTGCCGCCGTCTGCACACAGGTGGGTCACGATCTGGTTGCCGAACAGGGAAAAGTCGATCCAGTGATCGGTACTGCGACCTTCCTCGCATCCCAGGACCGTGCCGTAGAAGTAACGCGCCGTGGCGAGATCATGAACGGGAAACGCGAGATGAAAAGGTGCTGCCTGCATGGTTCACACTCCTGGTGCCTGAAGGGATGGGATAACGCGAGCCCGTCGTTGATGGATGATGGCGGGGATCAGCCGTATTGATAGGGGTCTGCGGCCGGATCCGCGATGACTTCTCCAGGGACTACCGCGCCTTTCATGACCAACGGCCGGCTTTTGCGCATCTCACGCGCCGCATTGACCGTCGTGACGCCGCAGATAGCAGACTGATTGAGATGGAAGATTGAAAACGAACCCGTGGCACAATCCCCGCGAACGACTTCGCTTGTCCCGTGGGGATTGCCGAACACCAACACGCTGAAATCGTACTGATCCGTCCAGTACGACATCATCGCGGCGTAGGGATGCTCGCAGAGACCAATCATGCACCGAGCAACATGTGTCCCATGATCGGCGGCATGCTGCCACGTCTCTTCGCGACGATGTCCACCGGTACGTTCGTTAAAGTGGAAGGCGACCTCTCCCGCCGCAAAGATGTCTGGCGCACTGGTGCGCCCCTGACCATCGACGAGAATCCCCTCTGGCCGGGTCTCGATCCCGGCATCCCGCGCGAGCTCGATGTTCGGCACTGCACCGATGCCGACGAGCACGAGATTGACGTCCAGCGTTGAATCGTCGGAAAGGGTCACACGATATCCCCCATCCCGTGCGTCGACACGCGACAGTTGTATCCCGCACCGGATATCGACACCGTTGAGCTCGTGAGCGCGGGTCAGGAAGGCGGAGAGTATCAGGCTCGCCGAGCGACCGAGCGGCCGCGCACCCGGTTCGATCACACTTACCCGAAATCCGGCCGCGCGCGCGGCGGCAGAAACTTCCAGACCGATGATACCTGCACCGACCACCAGTAAATGGCCAGTGCCGCCCAACTCCGCCATCTCTCGACGCAAGGCCTGCGCATCCGCCAGCGTGCGCAGATAATGGACGTGCGGAGTTCCACCCGGAGGAAACATGTCGAGGGCTCGGGCGCGAGATCCTGTTGCCAGCAGCAACTGGTCATAGTCGATCCGGCGACCGTCGGACAACGCAACGCAATGACCTGGCGCGTCGATGGATGCCGCTTTGGCACCGAGCACAAGTTCGATTCCCTTCGCACGATAAAAGGCCTCATCGCGCAACCAGACGTTTGCTGGAATTTCGTCGGCACGCAGCACATCTTTCGAAAGGGGCGGCCGGTCGTACGGGGCAACCGCTTCGTCGCTGAGCAGTACGATGCGCCCCTCGTACCCTGCGTCCCGAAGCGCTTCTGCCGCCGAAACGCCGGCCACTCCCCCACCAACGATGACAATCGGGCGATCCATGATTCCGTACTCTCTGCTCTTTAGATTTCAGACGAAGCAGCGTACCGGGCAGCCGCAAGTGTTATCAAATCATTTTTCGATCCGACACCCATGAGCAAAAATCATGCATATCCGCCGACTCCCGGTCGCCGCCCGTCAGAAATTGCGCGATATACTGGGCCGAAATTCAGATGTATCGGCGAGCCAGCCTGGTCATCTTTTCTCTCAGTCGAATACGGGTATGAATAGTCCACGACGCGTTGTGCACAGCGATCGTTTGCGTGATCAAGTCTATCGGATGCTTCGGGAAGATCTGCGCAACGGCAGTTTCTATGCCGGCCAGCGACTGGTCGAACTTGAACTGGCCGCCCATTATGGTGTCTCGCGCACGCCGGTACGGGAAGCACTCTTCCAGCTCGCGCGCGAAGGCCTCATCACCGATTCCGATCGTGGCTACAGCTTGCCCGTTGACACGCATGATGACTTTCTCGATCGACTGGCGGTGCGCAGGAATCTGGATCCACTTCTTGCCGCGCACGCGGCGCTGCGTGCAACACCTTCGCAGGTCCGCGAACTTGAACTGTTCCTCGCAAGGATGCGTGAGTCACATGAAGCAAACGATTTCAAGGAATTCGCCAATCAGGCGCATCTGTTCCGCATTACCCTGATCGAGGCGGGACACAACATTGCGCTCGATCGTGTATGCAGGGTCATCGAGGATCAATCTCTCATCATGAGGAACAAGCAGTATCGGGACGAGGACAATCGGGCATTGGCCATGCAGTTCGAAGAGAAACTATTCGACGCCATCAAGCAATCGGCCCCAGATGCTGCGGCTCGCGTCGCGCGCGAGTATATGGAAGCGGTAATCTGCCTGCTCGGAGAGTCCATCACCAACGCCCCGGCGCTCTGGATTGCCCCTCGGCAGCCGTCCCATGGCGGCGGCACGATAACCGCCTGACCACGCAGTCGGCGCATGATTGCCCCCGGGGCACGCATGCAGCGCTCCCCGCTGCGATACGGTCACGGCGCGACGCTCGCGATATGTGCCCCATTCGATGTCTGCAGAGCTCAAGACAACCGCGAGAAACGCGGAAACCACGAACTGTCTCCGGCCCAGCGCCGACTTGCAAACATTGAACCCTGCAGCGGCTGTGGCGGCCATTCCGGGCGCGGTGAAAAATACGGCCGCAGCCAAAGCCACTCCGATGACGCCCCCTACACGCAGGCCGAGTTGGGTAACTGATCGTGCAACGCCAACGTAAATGGTCGCGACTTCGGAATGCACCAGGCTCGGCTTCGGCGAACATCACGAATCCACCGCCGGTGCCGATAAGCATGTTCATCGGCGATAGCGGCGCCCCTTCGACTTGGCGAGCGCGGATTCTGCCAGTGTCTTGCGCCACCTCTCGAGCGTGGCGGCAGAACGCCGGTGCACGGCGCACCGCCTCTTCCAACCGCCCCGCCCCATAGACCGACTGAACATCGATCCAGTGCATGTCGCGCTCGAAGGCGTGATGAATCGCAGCGCTGGACTCCGCATCGTCCGCCCCTCCCCCGCATCCCCACAGAAAGCCTAAGCACCGGGTCCGTTACCGCCCTCCGGTGTCTCGACACTGAGAATGTGTCGCATTTCTGTCACGCCGCGAACGAAGCCTCTCCAGAATCAAAACGAAATCGGTAGAATTTGCCTCACAACGAATTGAATGATACTCAATGGACGCCTGATACTTTGCGCCTGTCGGGTATTTCTGGATTTTGTCGCTTGATTTTTGTCGCTTGATACTTGTTGGGAATGCCATGCCTGCCTTTACTCGCGGCGAGCTTGCCGATTTGAACGTTTTCGTGACCATTTGCCGCCGGCAGAGTTTTCGCGAGGCTGCTGCCGAGTTGGGCGTGACGACCTCGGCCTTGAGTCATGCGATGCGCAATCTTGAGGCGCGTCTGGGCGTGAAGTTGCTTAACCGCACGAGTCGCTCTGTGTCGCCGACGGCGGCGGGGGCGACCTTGGCGAAGGAATTGGAACAGGGACTTGAGCAGATTGCGTCGGCGATAGGTGCGTTGGACCGTTACCGGGCGTCGCCCGCTGGGCGTTTGCGTCTGAACGTGCCGCGCGATGCGGCGCGATTGCTGCTTGACCCGATATTGCCGCGATTTGTGGCGTCGTATCCGGACATCGAATTGGATGTGACGGTGGACGATCGGATGTTGGACATTGTGGCGGAGGGTTTTGATGCGGGGATGCGTTACGGCGACACAGTGCCGGGCGACATGATCGCGACGCCGCTGACGCCGGCGCTGAAGTGGATCGTCGTGGGTTCGCCTGCGTACCTGATGCGACACGGACGGCCGAAGGTGCCACAGGATCTGATGTCACACAATTGCATTCGGATGCGATTGGGCGACAACACGTTGTACAAGTGGGAGTTGGGCAATGGGCCGACGGCGGTTGAGCTCGATGTGCCTGGGGCGTTGAGCATTAACGAGAGTGATGGCGTGATTGCGGCGGCGGTGGGGGGGTTGGGGTTGGGCTATGTGTTGGAGCGCAATGTGTCGGAGGCGTTGTCCAATGGCACGTTGGAGGCGGTATTGACGGATTGGGCGGTCGACGGGCCGCCGTTGTCGATGTACTACCCGAGTCGGCGTCAGACGCTGCCGGGCTTGCGGCATCTGATCGATATGATTCGATTGGAGCATATGGGGCGAGCGGCGTGATGAGGGCGGGTGATGAGAACGGATGATGAGGGAGCGCAATGAGGGGGCGGGATGGGCAGCGGGCGAGTGCGGTATGGATGCTTGTAATTTTTCCGCGCCCCTATTGACAGTCTCCGAGACGCTCGGCATAATCTTACTTCTTCGCAGCGAGCGGAAATTTAGCGAGCTGACGGGGCCCAGATGGCGGAATTGGTAGACGCACTAGTTTCAGGTACTAGCGGGTAACACCGTGGAGGTTCGAGTCCTCTTCTGGGCACCAAAAAATTCAAAAAGCCGATGATCGAAAGATCATCGGCTTTTTTCATGCTTGTCCAGAAAGCCATGTGCTTGAGAGCACTGCGTGAGGCGGCGAAAGGCATCGCGTGCTGCCGATGCCGGGGTCGCGGAACGTTGATCGAGTCCTCGCGGCGCAGGGCGTCGTAGGGGCAATGGCATCGTCAACTTCAATCCACCTTTTGGAGAAAGCATCATCGAGCTAGATCGTTTGCTGCAATCGCAGGGTTTCGGCAGTCGCAAGATGTGTCGCAGGCTCATCGAATCCGGTGCATTTGCCATCGATGGCGTGGTGCATGACAATCCGCGCGAATCGTTGGACGCGCGCGGTCTGACGTTCACACTCGACGGCGATCTGTGGGAATACCGCGAACACGTGTACTTGCTGCTCAACAAGCCGGAGGGGTACGAGTGCTCCACGAGTCCGACGCATCACGAGGGGGTGCATTCGCTGCTACCGTTGCCGCTGGCGGTACGCGGCGTGCAGCCGGCCGGCCGTCTCGATCACGATACGACCGGCATGCTGCTGCTCTCCGACGACGGCGCGTTCCTGCATGCGATGATGTCGCCGCGTCGCCATGTGCCCAAGCGGTATGTGGCCCGGACCAAGCATCCGGTCACCGAAGCAATGTTGCAGGCATTGCGCGATGGCGTATTGCTGCGCGACGAAACCGAACCGGTCGCGGCGACGGACGTCACGCAAGCGTCGTCCCACGAAATTGCGCTGACGATCACGCAGGGCAAATACCATCAAGTCAAACGGATGGTTGCCGCGGCAGGCAATCGCGTGGAAGGACTGGTCAGAACGGCCATCGGCGGCTTGCCGATGGGGGATCTCGCGATGGGTGAATGGCGCTATCTAACGCCGGAGGAACTGCTGTTGCTCCCCTACGAAGCCCCGGCCTCGGGCAAGTAAGCGCTGCAGGCCGATGCCGTCGGGAACCACGCGTCAGCTTTGCTTGCCTTCGAGCAGGAAATGCGCGCCCTTGTCCTGCCCGAGCGCCTTGACCAGATACGGCAGGGTCGTTTTGAGGGTGTCCTGGAGCATGTACGGCGGATTCACGATGAACATGCCGCTGCCATGCAGGCCCAGGCCCCCTGGTACCGGATTGCACACCGTCAGCGCGGCATTCACCCAATTCTTGATCGGTTGCCCGTTGATCGTGAGCCGCTTCATGCGCTCCGGCAATTGCGCCGCCTCGCGACGCTGCACCAGCGGATACCACACGGCGTACATCCCCGTCGGAAAGCGGTCGAGGCCTTCCTGGACAGTCTGCGTGGCGCGCGTGTAATCGCGCTTGTCCTCGTAAGACGGATCGATGAGCGTGAACGCACGGCGCGGGGCCGGCGGCAGAATCGTCTTGAGTCCCGCAAAACCGTCGGCGCCGAAAATCATCGTACGACGCGCCACGTCCCGGCCTTGCGCTTCGAAGTTTTCGCGCAGCACGTCCTGCTCGGTCGGATGCATTTCGAACAAACGCAGCCGGTCCCGGTCCCCGAGCAGTTGCAGGGCAAAGTAAGGTGAGCCAGGGTAGTAGCGCAGCTTGCTGTCCGAATTGAACTCGCGCACCAGCGCAACGTAGTCCGCAAGCGGCGGCGGCAAATCGTCGCGCGCCCAGAGACGGCCGATACCGGTTTCATACTCCCCTGTCTTGTCGGCCCACTTGCCGTCGAGCGCATAGCCGCCTGCGCCCGCATGCGTATCGATGTACCAGAACGCCGAACCCTTCTGGCGCAGGTAATCGATGCATTCAACGGCGATGAAGTGTTTCAGCACGTCGGCGTGATTGCCGGCGTGAAAGGCGTGGCGGTAGCTGAACATTAGGTAGATCCGGATTCGTCAGGCGCGATTGTAGCCGACGACGCGTTCGCACGGCGTTTCCGGCCCGGCGCGATGCCGCTTTTCCCACCCGGCAACGCACCGGCCTTCAACACCTTGTGACGCGGACAGCCGACGAGATGGTCGTTCACCATGCCCGCCGCCTGCATGAACGAATAGCAGATGGTCGAGCCCACAAACGTAAATCCCGCCTTCTTGAGCGCCCGGCTCATCGCGTCGGAGACGGCGGTGCTCGCCGGCACCTCGCCAAGCGCCGTCCAGCGATTCTGTAACGGCTCGCCACCGACGAACTGCCAGACGAAATCGCCAAAGCGCGTGCCGGCAGCTTCCATCGCCAGATAGGCCCGCGCGCCCTTGATGACGCCACCGATCTTGAGACGATTGCGCACGATCCCAACGTCGGCCATCAAGCGTGCTTCGTCCTGCGGGCCGAACGCGGCGATACGCACCGGATCGAAGTTCTCGAATGCCTTGCGGTAGTTGTCGCGCTTTTTGAGGATGGTCGACCAGGACAATCCCGCTTGGGCGCCTTCCAACATCAACAACTCGAACAACGCGCGCGAATCACGTAGCGGCACGCCCCACTCTTCGTCGTGGTACCGACGGTACTGCTCGAAGCCTTCGCTCCACGGACAACGTTCCATTTGCCTCTCGATGGTTGCGTCCGCGCGCAAGCGCGGCGGACTTGTGCAGACGAATGAGACAAGTGTGCCAGTAATTGCAGGCGAAGCGAACCCGCAAGCCCATAGCGCATGCGACTTTGTGTCGCCCGGCAATGCCGATACAGAATTTTCCGAGCCGCATGCGGGAAAAGACCCAGCAGACTCAGCAGACCCAGCAGGCAGATTCCAGTGGGAAGGCGTCAGTGGGAAAACGTCGGCGGGCAAACCGCATTGGGCACACGTCAGCAAGCGGACGACGGCACGCCGACTTCGGCCTGCGGCCTGCGCAGCCCACGCGTGCCGTGACGTCGATCGCCCTACCCGCCGTCACGGCGCACGTCGAACGCCGTCAGACCATCAACTGACCGCCATTGACCTCGATGATCTGGCCGGTGACATAGCTCGCCAGCGTCTCCGAGGCCAGGTACAGGAACGCGCCCGAGCACTCGTCCGGATCGCCAAGACGCCCCATCGGAATGCTCTGACGGAATGCTTCCATCTGCGCTTCGGTGCTGAATTGCTCGTGGAATGGCGTCATGATGACGCCCGGCGACACGGCGTTCACACGAATGCGGTCGGGCATCAGTTCCTTGGCCATCCCACGCGTGAGCGTACTCACGAACCCCTTGGCCGCCGCGTAGATCAGCGCGCCCGGACCGCCGCCATGACGCGCGGCGATCGAGGTCACGTTGACGATTGCGCCCCCGCCCTGCTTGCGCATCGCGGGCACAACAGCGCGCGAGAAGGCCACGACCGAGCGCGCGTTGACGTTCAGTACATCGTCGAAATAGGCATCGGAAACTTCGGTAAACGGCGTGCGTTTGACGAGACTGCCCGCATTGTTGATGAGTACGTCGATGCGCCCGAAGCCATCGAGCACGTGTGCCACAGCGGCATCGATGGCGCCGGTATCGGCGACGTCGGCGGCCACCGTCATCGCTTTCACACCGTAGGCGCGCACGGCGTCGGCAACCGCTTCGGCCTTGTCTGCCGACCGGTTGTAATGCACCGCGACGTGCGCACCCTGCGCGGCAAATGCCTTCGCCGCCGCAGCGCCGATTCCGGTGCTCGCGCCCGTAATCAGAACGCATTTACCTTTCAGGTCTTGCATGATGAATCGCTCCCAATGCTGCCATCGATGGATACGCCGGCGGGCAGCGCCGCCGCCGGACATCCGTCACGATAACGGACGGATATGAAAGGAATTCGTCACGCGCTCAATCGAGCCAGCGTGTGTCGTACGCATAGACTTCCTGCGTCTGCTCGCCAAGACCGTCGATACCCAGGCGCATGACGTCGCCCGGCTTGAGGTACACGGGTGGCTTCTGACCCAGGCCGACGCCCGGCGGCGTGCCGGTCGTCACCAGATCGCCCGGCTTGAGCGTGGCGAACTGGCTGATGTAATGCACGAGATAGGCGACGCTGAAGATCATCGTCGACGTGTTGCCCGTTTGACGGCGCACACCGTTCAGGTCGAGCCACAGGCCCAGTTGTTGCGGATCGCGAATCTCGTCGGTCGTCACCAGCCAGGGGCCGACCGGTCCGAAGGTATCGAAGCCCTTGCCCTTGTCCCACGTGCCACCGCGCTCGATCTGGTACTCGCGCTCGGATACGTCGTTCACGATGCAATACCCCGCCACGTAATCGAGCGCCCGCTCAAGCGGCACGTACCGCGCCGTGGTGCCGATCACGAACCCCAGCTCCACTTCCCAATCGCCTTTGACGGCATGCTTGGGCAGCACCACGGGATCGTTCGGACCGTTCAGGCAGTTCTCCCACTTGGTGAAGAGCACCGGCTCGGACGGCGCGTCCAGGCCGGCCTCAGCCGCGTGATCGCTGTAGTTCAGGCCCACGGCCAGGAACTTGCCCAACCCGGAGAACGGCACCCCCAGACGCCCCGGGGAAGCCACCACCGGCAGCGCATTCACATCGAGCGCACGCAACGCCGCCAGCCCCTGCGGACTCAGCGTCTGCGGCGTGATATCGGCAAGTACGCCGCCGAGGTCTCGCACGTTGCCATCGGCATCGAGCAGACCGGGTTTTTCCTGGCCCTTCGGGCCGAAACGCAGCAGTTTCAAAACAAGTCTCCTTGCAAAATCAGTTGGACCAGCCGCCGTCGATCAGGTGGATGGCGCCCGTGGTGAAAGCGGATTCGTCAGAACCCAGGTAGACAGCCAGTGCCGCAATCTCGTCGGGGGAGCCGATGCGACCCATCGGCTGACGCGCCACGAACTGCTCGCGCACCGTCGTGAGGCTCGTGCCCGCCGCGTCGGCTTGCGTGGCGATGCGCTGGCGAAGCGACGGCGATTCGACCGTCCCCGGACAAATGGCATTGCAACGAACGCCGCGTGCCACGAAGTCGGCGGCGATCGACTTCGTCAACCCGATCACGGCCGCCTTGGTCGTGCCGTAGACACAGCGATTGGCGACGCCCTTCACGCTCGACGCCGCCGACGACATGTTGATGATCGCGCCGCCGCCGGCGCTCAGCATGGCGGGCAGAAAGGCGCGAATCGTCCGGTACATGCTCTTGACGTTCAGATCGAACGAGAAGTCCCACGCCGCGTCGTCGCACTCGAGAATCGAGCCGTGGTGCACATAGCCCGCGCAATTGAACAACACGTCGATGGCGCCGAGTTCGTGGGCGAGCGACGCGACCGCCGCTGCGTCGGTGACATCGAGCGCTCGTCGCAGCAGGTTCGGGTGATCGTCGAGTTCGGCGAGCGCTTCGACGTTCCGATCGGTCGCGACCACGCGCGCGCCTTCGCGCAAATAGGCCTCGACGCTTGCGCGTCCGATGCCCTGCGCGGCTGCGGTGATGACGGCGGTCTTACCCGCCAGCCGACCTGTCATGGGTGTCTCCTCGTGGGACTGTGTATGTGGGACTTTGTATGTGCATTTGGGAAGCGACAATGCGATCTGCGGATCAAACCTCGGGGGGCCCCGCCTCCCCCTGCGCCGGGCCGACCGACGTCGCGTAGGCGTCGCGCACACGGCAAAGATGACGGCGCATGGCTTGCGCCGCCTGGCCGGGGTCACGCGCCGCCAGGGCGTTGAGAATGCCGCGGTGGTCCTGCAAACTGCGCGCCAGCGTGCCGTCCACGCGCGACGTCACACGCCGGCTCTTTTTGCCGAGCAGATACAGGCTGTTCGCGATGCTTTGCAGAAACGGGTTTTCGCAGGCATCGACGATCGCCTCGTGAAAGGCCATGTCTGCCGCCGAGAAAGTCTCGGGATCGCCCAGGAGCGCTTGTTCGTCGTCGACGAGCGAATGCAGACGGGCGATGTCCGCATCGGACATATGCGTGGCGGCCAGTGCCGCGACCCCCGGCTCGATGACTAGACGCGCGTCGAACAGCGCGTCGAGTGTGCCCGGGTTGAGTTCGATGACGAGTTCCAGCGGCTCGAGCAGCTCACGCATCTCGAGCGATCCGACGAACGTCCCCTCTCCCTGGCGAATGCGCAGCAGGCCAAGCAGCGCCAGCCCCCGAATCGCCTCGCGCACCGCCGGACGACCGACACCCAGCATGCTCGCGAGATCGCGCTCGGGCGGAAGCTGCTGCCCCGGCGTGAGCAGCCCGGTGCGAATCATGGTGAGCAACCGCTGCGCAACCTGCTCGGAAACGGAAACCTGCACGATGGGATCGAAGGACATGGCGCCGTGATAAGCGAAGGCGGCCTCACCTGGCATTGACCGTTCAGTGGTAAGACCAATAAACGGAACGTTACGCCAGTCACCCATCGGACGTCAACGACAAAGCAACGGCTGGGCAATGCTTCGGCAACGTAGGGGGCAATGCCTTGGGTGCTCGTTGTTCATCCTATGGAATTTCTTCACGGATTCCGAATCGGAGTCAAAAGCACTTTCGCGGAAGATCGTTTGTTCATGCGCTTCCTGGCAGACAAACGTAGCGCGCTTCATCGTGTGGCAGTTCAACGCCTTTCTGTTGTCGGGGTGTCGCATTTCTGCGACCATGATTCGCCGCTCCGACGTTCTCACTCGGGTAACGTTCCCGCCGTCGCTCGATCTGCTGACCTGCCAGCCCTATCCGTTTCCCGAATTCTGGAGTCTCCGACGATGTCCTCCTTAAAGACCGCCACGCTGGGCCACTGGACCACGTACATGCCCATCGTGGCCCTGATTGCCCTTGGGTTGGCTGGCTTCATGCCCTACGGGGCAGCGCTTGCGTTATGCGCAGCGGCGCTGGCCGGGGCCGTATTCTGCGCCGTGCATCACGCCGAAATCGTCGCCCACCGGGTCGGTGAGCCGTTCGGCACGCTCGTGCTCGCCGTAGCTGTCACCATCATCGAAGTGGCGCTGATCGTCTCCGTGATGCTCTCGGGGGGACCCGACAAGGCCGGATTGGCGCGCGACACGGTGTTCGCGGCTATCATGATCGTCTCAACGGGGATCGTGGGGTTGTGCCTGCTGTTCGGCGGCGTGCGCCATCACACGCAGGGGTTTCATGTCGAAGGCGCGAGTACTGCGCTCGCTGTGCTGTGCGCACTGTCGGTGCTGACGCTGGTGCTGCCGAACTACACGAGTTCCGTGTTGGGCCCGGGACTCACGGCATCGCAACTGGCCTTTGAAGGCGTGATTTCGCTCGTGCTGTATATGGTGTTCGTATTCGTGCAGACGGTGCGCCATCGCGATTACTTCCTCGCGCAAGCGCCGAGCGAAGAGGTGCATGCGCCGCCGCCGTCGCGCGGCTCGGCCCTGCTGAGTCTTGGACTGCTGGTGGTGGCACTGCTTGCCGTGGTCGGACTCGCGAAAAAGCTCTCGCCCGCCGTGGAACATGCCGTCGCGCAGGCGGGCGCGCCCAAGGCGGTCGTCGGCATCGTGATTGCCGCGTTGGTGCTGTTGCCGGAAGGACTGGCGGCCTTGCGTGCCGCGCGCGCGAACAAGCTTCAGACGAGTCTGAATCTGGCGCTGGGCTCAGCGCTGGCGAGTATTGGGCTCACGATCCCGACCGTGGCGGCAGTCTCACTGCTGCTCCACCAGCCGATCGAACTCGGTCTCGCGCCGAAAGAAACGGTATTGCTCGCCGTCACACTGCTCGTTGGCGTAACGACGCTCGGGACCGGGCGCACGACCGTATTGCATGGCGCGGTCCATCTGGTGCTCTTCGCCACCTTCCTGTTCCTGGCGATCGTGCCCTGATTTGCGGCGACGTCACGCGCGGCCGGGCGACCTCGGCCGGCTCACGTAGCCGGTGCACTTTGCCGACGCACGTTGCCGCCCTACCTCGCCAGCTTGCTCTGGCGCCCCACGTGGCGGGCGGCCTGACGGGCGCGGCACGCTGTGCGCTATGGCAATCGTTGCGCGTCCGAGTCCGCTCAGGACTCGTTGGCGTCTTGTTTCTTCGCGTCGCTTGCGGGGGTGCCGGTCGTGTCGACGGCACTCGCCTGGTCCGCCGGCGCGCCGAGCAAGGCGCCCAGCAGCTTGCTGCCGCGGGGGTTGCGTTTGCCTTGCGTGCCGATCTGCTTGCCTGATGGCGGGCCGCGACGCACGCCGGAATCGATCTGCAGGCCCTTGCGCTTCTCAAGTTCGAATTTTGTCTGGGTCATGATGCTGTCCGTGGTGGGCTTGCCCTTCGGGCAGGCCGCATAAGAGTCAATCGTTCAAAGATCGATCCCGAGGCTGCCGTCGGCCACCAGCGTCTTTGCCAGTGTGTGGGCGGCTTCGAGCGCGTCGCCCGCCCAGCGGTACGCTTCGGGCGCAGTGTAGGTGAGCGGCGGGTCCAGCGTTTCGATGACGTCGTCCACGTCGCGCCAGCCGGTGAAATGCACGACGCCGTAGAACTGCCCATCTGGCGCGGACGACGTTTCCGCCCAGTAATAGAAGTTCTCCGCCAGCAGGCAACCTTCGAAACGCATGTCGATCCTGTGAAAAGGCGGCATCGTAGCACGTTGCACAGTGTGCGGCATACCGGCATGAGGCAGTAGAATACTGCGGGATAGCAACCCACGACTCTAGTCACCGACAACACGATGTTTACCGGAATTGTTCAAGGCACGGCCACGCTCTCGTCCATCGAAGACCGCGACGGCATGCGCACCCTCGAGTTGGCGTTTCCCGAAGGCTTTTGCGAGGACCTTACCCTCGGGGCCAGCGTTTCGGTCGACGGTGTCTGCCTCACCGTGACCCAACTGCGCTCACCGACCAGCGCGTCGTTCGACGTCATTCTCCAGAGCCTGAACGTCACAACGCTTGGCAGCTTCGGCACGGGCGCGCAGGTCAATGTCGAACGCGCCGCGAAGGATGGCGCCGAAATCGGCGGACATCCGCTGTCGGGGCATATCGACTTCTCGACTGAAATTCTGAGCGTGCGCACGTCGGACACCAACCGCGTGTTGCGCATTGCGATTCCCGAAGCGTTCCGCAAGTATGTCTTTGCGAAGGGATATATCGCGATCAATGGTGCGAGCCTGACGGTCTCGGAAGTCAACCGCCAGCAAGGCTGGTTTGAAGTGTGGCTGATTCCGGAGACGCGTCGCATGACGACGTTCGAAGAGAAGCTTGCGGGCACACGCGTCAATATCGAGATCGAACGCAGCACGCAGGTCGTGGTCGATACGGTGCGCGAAGCGGTGCAGGAGGGTCTGGGTCGTCTGCAACCGGTACTTGAAGCCCTGCTCAGGGAAAAGGGGCTCTCGCTCGACGACTTCGTTGGCGTGCCGCAGTTGCCCTCAGGCAACCCGGACGATACCCCCGCTTCCAAGGCGTGAGCCTGTTGCCACCCACATCGAAGGACATTCATGCAACTCGCCACCTGGAACGTCAATTCGCTCAAGGTTCGTCTCGGTCATGTGCAGGATTGGCTGCGCAGCCATCCGGTCGACGTGCTCTGCCTTCAGGAACTGAAACTCACCGACGAGAACTTCCCGATCACCGAGATTGCCGCACTTGGCTATACGGCGCACTTCACGGGCCAGAAGACCTATAACGGAGTCGCGCTGCTGGTCAACCACGCCAAAGTGGGTGAAGCCACTGAGCTCATCAAGAATCTGCCGAACTTTGCCGACGAGCAGCAACGTCTCATCACCGCAACCATCGGCGGCGTGCGCGTGGTCTGCGGCTACTTCCCCAACGGTCAGGCCGTCGGCTCCGACAAGTTCGCCTACAAGCTGAATTGGCTCGATGCCCTCACCCATTGGCTCTCCGACGAAATGGCGCGCCACCCGCAACTCGCACTCCTCGGCGACTTCAACATCGCCCCCGAAGACCGCGACGTGCACGACCCCGCGAAATGGGAAGGCCAGAATCTGGTGTCGCCACAAGAGCGTCAAGCCTTCGCACGTCTGCAAGGACTTGGTCTGCGCGATACGTTCCGCATGTTCGATCAGCCCGAGAAGACCTTCAGTTGGTGGGACTACCGCATGGGTGCGTTCCGACGCAACGCCGGACTGCGCATCGATCACATTCTCGTGTCGTCCGCAATGGCCGAACGTTGCACCGCTTGCGAGATCGATCGCATCCCCCGTACGTGGGAACAGCCGTCCGATCACACACCGGTCGTCGCCACGTTCAAGGACTGACACGCTCTCCCCCGGCACCCGCTCAAACAAAGCAAAACGGCACCTGAATCGGTGCCGTATCGCTTTCTTCGACGCCCCGACAGATCACTGGCTACTGCGCGGATCCGTCAGACGGCATTCATAAACGAAACACCGAATGGCCGCCTTGTTGCGCGCGTCCATCCGCATGAACTCCAACCCATAGGCCCACGTGCCATCGGCGCGCGGACCTTCCACGCCACGCACCGCCGCCACACCCAGAATCGGCACAACGTCTGCACCGATCGACACACGGAACTGCACGGCGACGTGATGACAGCCCTCGGGCAACGGCGCCTTTGCCACGATACCCGCCCCATCGGCGCTGATGTCTCGCATCAGCACCAGCCACTCAGGTGTGTCTTGCGGGTCGGCCAACATGCGCGTGAACGAAGCACGCGACGTCTCGTCAAGCGGCGACAGTCGCGCGACCAGCCGCGTGTCGACGCGCGGCGTGCGGCGCACGGGTGTCTCACGCACATTCGACGGACGCGAGAGCAGTACATAATCGAACGGGCCATGATGCACGCTATGCACGTCGCACGTGAATTCGTACAGGTTGTCGCCCGGAAACGTCCAGAGCGCGAGCCGATCATTCGCCGCCATCGGCAGACGCGTATCGCCCGACGCAGGCGGCGTGACGATCAGCATGCCGTTGGGTGCCCTCCCGATCAGGCGAGCACGCACGCGCGTGGTCTCGGCGTCGGGCGCGACGCGCACTTGCAACCACGCGCCAATAGGTAACGGGACGGGCAAGCCCTGCAAATAAACGGCCGACGCCCCCGTCCCCAACACCGAAGCGGAATTGGCCGCCTCCGTACGGCACGCCGCCTCGCCCGTTGCGGCAATTTCGGGAAGCGGCCGGTGCGGCGCGAACGTGGTAAAGAGCCAATCGAGATCGGCCTCGGACGGCAAACGCTCACCCGCCGCCAGCAATGGCGTGCCGTCTGCGTCGAACAATGGCCACGAAAGCGGCAAACGTGCGTCAAGCTCGCGGCGGTTGACCGCCACGAACCCCGGATAGCCTGACGCAATACAAGTCGAGTGCATAGTGCCTGAGTGGGTACGAAACCCGTGAGAGCCTGGGAACAAGGCATTGACCTGCCGCGCATTCCAGCACGAGCACAACTTGGGCGCCCCCGCTTCGCGCCGGCATCCGTGGCCAAAACCTCACAAACGTCGCCAACTGCAGAATCGCAACACCGCTGCCCCGCCGGATCGCCGGATCGCCGGAATTGCCGCCATCAAAGGCAGCGTATTGCGTGTCCGTATTATTACCACGAAAGCACGCATACGCTGACGGCGGAATATCGGGCAAAAAGCCCGTCAATCCCCCTGCGTTCCAGCCGGGACGACATCGGCAGCGCCACGCCACCTATCCATGGCTTGACGAATCGCGTCCGGCCCAAGCGGCAAACGGATCGCCCAGAACCACGGAAGCGTCTGACGGCATGCCTGCGCCAAGCCCGGCAAGTGCCGTATTTCCGGGCACATCAACCAATCGACCAGCCGCTGCGCCAGTTGCCCTGCCGGACAATGCTCGTCTGCCAGACACGTTCGCAGCGCGAGCGCCTGCGGCAGCTTGCGCCACGCGACATCCCCCCTCATGGCTTCGTTGAGGGTTGCAAGGGCGTAACCGCGATAATCGCCAATTCCGGCCGCCGAAGGGGCCGCGCCCGTCGGTGCACTCGCGTCGTCATGTGCCGTCGGCCACACGCGGTGCCACGCCGGCTGCGTGGCCAGCCAACTCAATCCGGCCGCGACGGAAACCAATCGAACTCGCCGCGACATGGCGACGCTCAGCCCCGCCTCACCAGCCGGCGCAACCAACGGCGCGTCTCGGAAGACGTCCTCAATATCAGCGTGTCCGTCCCTTCGCAACTGCACTTGGCCTGGCGAGCGTGAACCGCTCACCAGTGCGCCGAACCTGTCGGCCGCGCTCAACGACGCGTGCGCGTCATTCGTGTCCCCCGCACCGACCGCACCATGCAACGGATCCCACGTCCCATGGCATGCAGCGTTCGCATGCTGCGCGCCCGCCTTGCCGGACCAACGACCGACCAGCCGGACGAACGTGTCGAGCGGACGCTCCACTGGCCAGAGCTCGGCAAGAAATCCGAACTCTCGGAGCAGCCCCTGGAGCTGCGACATGGTCCCCGGCACAAAGTCGTCGGACGACACGCCATCGCGCACCACCACGCGCGTGCCAAGCCATTGCCAGCCCGGTATTGTGTCCCCCGCGAGGGACACGTCGTCCGCCGTCGCAGGGGCACCGCTACGTGCGCCCAGAACGCCTGCCAGCAAATGCCTCGGCAGACGCGCCGCAACGTCACCGTCCGAACGAATCAGCACGACGTACGCCGAATCATAGGCATCGACCCCATCCGCCGAAAGCGCCACACACGCCTGTGGCGGCAACGCATCGAACCACGCCGCCCGCAACACCTGCGCCCGCAGGGCACCTACACCGCCCACCCCTTCCGCGGCCCAGTAGAGCGTCTGACACATCGCCCCCGCAAACGGCCAGACCGCCTCCGGCAGGTCATCGCTACAGTGCCGGTGCAGTGTCGTCATGAGCGATTCCATGCCCCACGCCGCCCGTGTGCGTGGCAGCCGTTCATCCGCCAACGCGTGAAGCGTGTGTTTCAGCCATTGCGCACGCAGTTCGGCAAAGCCGTCGTACTCGCCGACACCGCCCGCCTCGCTGCCCGCCGCCAGCAAACGGCCAAGCCAGTCGCTGCGCTGAACATGCTCCGGCAACCTCTGAAGCGGTGGCGCCACTTCGCCTCCCATGCACATGAGTCCCGCCTGACGCCCAATCGCGGCCAACAGTTGCATGAAAACGCCAGCGCGCACGGCCGGCTGATCGAGCGGAAACGTTGCCCACGATTGGACGACCCGATCGAGTTCGGGCGGTGTCAGGTTGCGTAGCCATGCGGCGTCGAGGCGAACGCGCGCGTCCTGCCACTGCGTACCGGCCAGATTGCAATCCGCGCCAATGCGCACCTGCTTCAAGCTCGCGCCGCAGAAGCGGGCGTTGCGCAGATCGCAAGCCTCGAAGAACGCGCCATTGAGCTTCACACCGCCGGCGTCCCATCCACGCAGTTCGCATTGGCGGAATTCCGCGCCTCTCAGATCTGCGCCAGAGGCCTGCACGTTATGCATGGCGACCGAAGTCCATTGCGAACGCTTTGCCTGGGCGCCAATCAATATCAAGCCATGCGCGCTCCCCCCGGCGAAACACGCGCCATGCAACTTTGCCCGCTGGAACGACGCCCCATCGAGGCGCACCCGCGTGAACATCAGCCCCTGACATCGGGCTTCGCTCAGGTCAGTCGCACACATCACCGTATGCAAAAAGGTCGCGCAACGAAGATCGGCGCCCACGAGCCGCGCGAGGCTCACATCTGCCGCGCGGAAACATGCGCCCCGTAAATCGGCCCGCTCGAAGTCGGCGTTGACCTGATTCGACAGCGCAAACACCGAGTTCGGCAACGATGCCCCGGTCCACCACGCCCCACTGAAGTGTCCGCCGCAAAACTGAGCGCCTGGCGCCATCACACCGCGCAAGTCGCCGTTCGGCATCGACAAATCGGGAAGCACCGCGTTGCGCAGATTCGATAGCGTCAGCGCCACGCTCAGCACAGAAACCGGCCATTCGCGCATGGGCAGACGCGCGCATGCCCGCACGTCGGACGCGGCCTCGTCGGCCGACGACAGCCAATGCCATTGCGCGGCACCCGGCGACTGGCCGCCACTCGCCGCACACCACTTGGTCAGGTCGCGCGCGACGTCCCGGACGCGCGCACCTTCGAGCAGGTGCGAAAAGCGGGTACGCCATGCCTGCTTCAAGGCGCCTTTATCGAATGACAATTCACCTTGCGAGGCGTCCGCCTGGGCCTTCAATCGCTCGTCGCACGGATGTCGAACGCCCGCGCCGGACTCCAAAGCGAACACATGCGCCAGCCATGCGACCTGGTGCGAGATTGCACGCCGCTCGTCTTCATTCGCGCGCAAAACCACACGACGCAGAACTTCGGGTGGCGCGGCACTACGCGCCGCCAGATCGGAGGTGGACAACGCACCCTCGCCAACCGCACCGCCCTCGACATGGCGAGCCCCCATGTCCGCCTGTCCCCGGCCTGAAATCCCGTTCTGAACCGACATCATGCGCCGCTCCTTGGCGCGCGCTCGTAGGCGCGCGCGAAAAAGCCACCATGTTGCCGAAGGAATTCGACGCTGCGTGCTGAGGAAATTCCGATTTAGCGCACTGCCCCGTCAGAATGGGGGCTGCATCAGCCGAGACAGAGTGCGAGCGCGTCGCGCCAGCCGGGCGCGCGAACACCGAAGGTGCGTGCGAGCTTGTCGTTGTCGAGAATCGAATACGCCGGGCGCTTGGCCGGCAATGGATAGGAAGAAGTCGGAATCGCCACAACGTTTGGACGCTTTTCCGGTGCGCTCAGATCGAGTATCGCCTCCGTGAACCCGTGCCAAGTCGTTTGTCCGGCCGCCGTCAGATGGTAAAGGCCGCCGTGCTCGCGCCAGAAGTCGGCGTCGACGCCCGTCTGCGTCAACCCTTGCACCAACACCTGCGAGGTCAGTTCGGCAATCGTGCGGCACCACGTCGGCGCGCCGTGTTGGTCGGCAACGATACGCAACTCGTCGCGCTCGCGGGCCAACCGCTGAACGGTGAGCAGGAAATTGGCACCTCGCGCGCCATACACCCAACTTGTACGCAGCACCAGGTGATTCGCCCCGCTCGCCGCAATCGCCGCTTCGCCGGCCAGCTTGGTGCGACCATATGCGTTCTGCGGGTTGGTAGGTTCTTCCTCGCGATACGGCGACGACGACGTTCCGTCGAAAACGTAGTCGGTGGAGTAATGCACGACGAGCGCGCCAACGCGCCTGGCCTCCTCCGCCATGACGCCCGGCACGACCGCGTTGACCTGATAGGCCGCCGCCTCATCGGTCTCGGCCCGGTCGACCGCCGTATAGGCCGCCGGGTTGACGATCAGATCGGGCGCGAAATCGCGCAGCGTACGCACCACACTGTCGGTATCGAGCAGATCCATCTCGTTGCGCCCGGGGGCGTGCACGTCGCCCATGCCCTGCAGGCTGCGGGCAAGCTCCCAGCCCACCTGACCGGTGGCGCCCGTCAACAGGATGCGTCTTGCCATGGTACGGCTCCCTTGTCGCTGAATGGTCAAACCAGGGAGCCTACCGTGATTAGCGTCAGGTTTCCAGCCCCAACTCCTGGATCTTGCGTGTGATGGTGTTGCGGCCAATGCCAAGGCGGCTCGCTGCCTCGACCTTTCGCCCGCGCGTGAAATCGAGCGCCTCGTTGATAAGCGCGGTCTCGAAACGGCGTGTCAACTGGTCCATGACATCGGGCGATGCCGAGCGAAGCAGGCGCGCTACCTCACGGCGCAGGATCGGCTCCCAGCTCTCGGCGCCGGCCGTATCGGCCGCGTGCCCGGCCGGGCTCGTGGCCGCAGATGCACCGCCCGTTCCCGCAGCGGCACCGGAGGTCGCGGGTCCGACACCACCGAAGCCGGGCGTCGAGGGCACCGACGCGGTGGCCGCGGGGGTTGACACGGTGGCGTACGCAGACAGGCTCGCCGCCGCACCGGCGCCGACCGCCGTCGACAATGCCGGCGCCTGAAACTCCGGCGGCAGATCCTTGATCTCCACCGTCTGGGCCGGGGCCATGACCGTCAGCCAGTTGCTCAGATTTTCCAGTTGGCGTACGTTGCCGGGAAACGGAAAACGCGTCAGGTGCACCAGCGCCGCTTCGCTGATCCGTTTCGTCTCGACACCCAGTTCGCGCGCGCTTTTCTGCAGAAAGTGGCGCACCAGAAGCGGAATATCCTCACTGCGCTCACGCAGCGACGGCAGACGCAGCCGAATCACGTTCAAGCGATGATACAAATCCTCGCGAAACAGCCCCTGACGCACGCGATCTTCCAGATTCTGGTGCGTCGCGGCGATCACACGAACGTTCGCCTTGATCGGACTGTGCCCACCCACGCGGTAATAGTTGCCGTCCGATAGCACCCGGAGCAAACGCGTCTGCAAATCCAGCGGCATGTCGCCGATTTCATCGAGGAACAGCGTGCCGCTCTCGGCCTGCTCGAAGCGTCCGCGCCGCGTAGCCTGTGCTCCCGTGAATGCACCACGCTCGTGACCGAACAGTTCGGACTCCAGTAAATCCTTCGGAATGGCTGCCGTGTTGAGCGCAATGAACGGTCCCGAAGCGCGCGGCGAATGGCGATGCAGTGCACGCGCGACCAGTTCCTTGCCCGAACCCGACTCGCCGGTGATGAGCACCGTCGCACTCGAATGCGACAGACGACCGATCGCCCGGAACACGTCCTGCATCGCGCTCGCCTGTCCGAGAATCTCGGGTTCTTCCGTGATGCGCTCGTCGTCGGTCGCCTCGCGCAGGCTCTCTTCGACCGCGCGCAGAATCAGCTCCACCGCACGATCCACATCGAACGGCTTGGCCAGATACTCGAACGCACCGCCCTGAAACGCCGCCACGGCGCTATCGAGATCCGAGAATGCGGTCATGATGATGACCGGCAGCCCGGGGTGCCGCTGCTTGACCGTTTGCAGCAGTTCGAGCCCGGACCCGCCCGCCATGCGGATGTCCGAGACCAGCACCTGCGGCGAGTCGTGTTCGAGCGCGGCGCTTGCTTCGCGCGGGCCTGTAAAGCTGCGCACCGGCAGATTGGCACGCGTGAGCGCTTTTTCCAGCACCCATCGAATCGATTGGTCGTCGTCTACTATCCAGATCGGCTTCATTGTTCACCGTGTAACGTCTATGCCCGGCCGCAGGTGTACGGCCGACGGCGTGAGGGCCGCATCAGCCCAGGGGCAGCAGGATTCGGAAATCCGTCCGTCCGGGCCGGCTTTCGCATTCGATCAGACCGTCGTGGCGCTGCACGAACGATTGCGCCAGAGTGAGTCCAAGACCACTTCCGCCATCACGCCCGGAAACGAGCGGATAGAAAATGCGATCGCGAATATCGGCGGGAATGCCGGGCCCGTTGTCGATCACATGCAATTCCAATGCCAGCTTGTGCAATCGTTTGGCAATCGTGATCTTTCGCGCGACCCGCGTGCGCAACACGATGCGCGCGTCGCCCCGCGCGATCTGCTCGCGCAGCGCTTCGGCACCGTTGCGCACAATGTTGAGCAGCGCCTGAATGAGTTGCTCCTTGTCGCCGCGAAAATCGGGCAGGCTCACGTCATAGTCGCGCTCGATCGACAGACCCTGCGGGAACTCGGCGAGCACCACCGAGCGCACGCGCTCGCAGACTTCGTGGATATTGACGTCGGTGGCGATGTACGGGTGGCGATGCGGTTCGAGCAGGCGATCGACCAGCGTTTGCAGCCTGTCGGACTCCTTGATGATGACCTGCGTGTACTCGCGCAGCTCACGCTGATCGAGCTCGAACTCCAGCAACTGCGCCGCGCCACGAATCCCGCCCAGCGGATTCTTGATTTCATGCGCCAGATTGCGGATGAGCTGCTTGTTCATCAACGCCTGATCGATGATGCGCTCTTCACGCTCGTTCTTGAGCTTCTGCTCGTTCTCGATCAACTCGACGATCACGAAGTCTGGCGCAGCCTCGGGGGCCGCAACGATCGCGTGCGTGTGCAAAGGCTCCTGCGCGGTGCGCTCAAGCACCAGATCGAGGCGCGTTGTCTGAAAGCGATTGGCGATGAGATCGACCATCGTCGATGCCAGCACGTCGCCGTTCGTGAACACGTCGTTCCACGTCATCTGCGAGAGTGAGCGGCGCGAGAGCGCAAGCAACGCCTCGGCGGCCGGGTTGGCGAACACGATGCGAAGCGTGTGCTTCTCAAGTACCAGCAATACGGTCGGCAGCGCCTCGAGACCAGGCAGGATGCCGGTCGCCGCGAGACTCACCTCCCACGGGTCGACGCTCACCTGCGGCGTGGACGTAGGGCCGGTCGCGTCGGTCATCATATCGGTGGCATGGGTATCGTCAGCGGCAACGGCGTGCGAAGCGCGCGTTGTCTGCCCTTTCGCACCAGCGCGGACACTTTTCATCAAGGATCGAGGCGATAGATTCATGGCTGGCTACGTGGCGAATGCGCGCGGCGGATAAAAAAGGGGGACGGCCGCGGCCATCCCCCTTGCCTGTCGAGCATGACGGTCGGCCGCTGGCGTTCCGTCATGCCGGCGCATTCCCTGCGCAGCGATTCGATTACAGCGAGTAGTACAGTTCGAACTCGAGCGGGTGCGTGGTCATGGCCACACGGCGCGCTTCTTCCGTCTTGAGTGCGATGTACGAATCGAGCATGCCGTCCGTGAACACGCCGCCCCGGGTCAGGAACTCGCGGTCTTCGTTCAGGTACTCCAGCGCCTGTTCGAGGCTCGAGCACACGGTCGGGATCTTTGCATCCTCTTCCGGCGGCAGGTCGTACAGGTTCTTGTCGGCAGCCTCGCCCGGGTGGATCTTGTTCTGCACGCCGTCCAGACCGGCCATCAGCATCGCCGAGAAGGCCAGATACGGGTTGGCCATCGGGTCCGGGAAGCGCGCTTCGATGCGGCGGCCCTTCGGATTGGCAACGTACGGAATGCGGATCGAGGCCGAACGGTTCCGGGCCGAATAGGCCAGTTTCACTGGGGCTTCGAAGTGCGGCACCAGACGCTTGTACGAGTTGGTCGACGGGTTCGTGATCGCGTTCAGCGCGCGTGCATGCTTGATGATGCCGCCGATGTAGTACAACGCGAACTCCGACAGACCGCCGTAGCCATTACCGGCGAACAGGTTCTGACCATCCTTCCAGACCGACTGGTGAATGTGCATGCCCGAGCCGTTGTCGCCGACGATCGGCTTCGGCATGAACGTCGCCGTCTTGCCATAGCTATGTGCAACGTTGTGCACAACGTACTTCAGGATCTGCGTCCAGTCGGCGCGCTCGACCAGCGTCGAGAACTTCGTGCCGATTTCGTTCTGCCCCTGGCCCGCCACTTCGTGGTGGTGCACCTCCACCGGCACGCCGAGTTGCTCGAGCAACAGGCACATTTCCGAGCGCATATCCTGGAACGAGTCGACCGGTGCCACCGGGAAGTAGCCGCCCTTCACGCCCGGACGGTGACCGGTATTGCCGCCTTCGAAGTCCTTCGACGACGACCACGGGGCTTCTTCCGAATTCACGCGCACAAACGTGCCCGACATGTCCGTGCTCCACTGGACCGAGTCGAAGATGAAGAATTCCGGCTCCGGACCGAAGTAGGCCGTATCGCCCAGGCCCGTGCTCTTCAGGTAGGCTTCGGCGCGCTTGGCGATGGAACGCGGATCGCGGTCGTAGCCCTTGCCGTCGGCCGGCTCGATCACGTCGCAGGTCAGCACCAGCGTGTTCTCTTCATAGAACGGATCGATATAGGCAGTGTTCGCGTCCGGCACCAGCAGCATGTCCGAGGCTTCGATGCCCTTCCAGCCGGCAATCGACGAACCGTCGAAAGCATGGCCGCTCTCGAACTTGTCAGCGTCGAAGTGCGACACCGGCACCGAGACGTGTTGCTCCTTGCCGCGCGTATCGGTAAAGCGGAAGTCGACGAACTTGACGTCTTCTTCCTTAACCAGATTCATCACATCTGCCACAGATTTGCTCATGCTATCTCCAGAAAGATTCAATCTGGCGCTGCTGGCGCTTATCGCCCGCGTCGCCGCACCCTCTTAACGAACTCCGTGTTCGGATTCGCCAATGTTAAGCAGGAAGCGTGCCAACGCCCCGCCAATCCATCCAGCCCCACCCCCGCCCTCTGATTTCTAAGGAAATAATCGATTCTGGTGCGTCCAGCATCGAATTCCCGCTCACGGGCTCTATTTCTCCATCATGGTGCAATATCACCCCAAACATCACTTTATTGGTGCATCGGTGGATTATGCACCTTTTGTGTGCTTTCGAGCGACGCCCAGGAGCCGAAGTTGTGCATCGCCATGCACCGCCGTAATGCGCGGCAATGCGCGCCGTGATGCGCCGTCACAGTCTGCAGCCAAACACCGTCACATGCCATGCACGTCGCGCGGCCAAGGGCCGCGACGTCACGTAAAGCGCATCTCGCTCAAAGTGCACGCTAGAATGAGACATCACCTTCGACTCACGAGATCACAGCAATATGACAAGCGCCAAATCCATTCTCGAGCAAGCTGCCCAACGCCGAGCCAGCGCCCAACTTGCCTACTCGGGCGCCGTCACGCCTGAAGAAGCCCTGGCGTTGCTCGACGCCAATGCCAACGTTCGCCTGATCGACGTGCGCACGCGCGCGGAACTCGACTGGGTCGGTCGACCGCAAGTGCCCGATGGCCAGTACGCCAATGTCGAATGGGTACGGTACCCGGGCGGCGTACCGAACGAGCATTTCCTCGAGCAACTCGCCACTCAGACGCCCGACAAGAACGCACCGTTGTTGTTCTTGTGCCGTAGCGCCGCCCGTTCGAAGGCGGCGGCGAAAGTCGCCTTTGAGGCCGGTTACACGCAGTCGTTCGACATTCTGGAAGGTTTCGAAGGCGACAAGGACAGCGAAGGTCACCGCAAGACGGTGAGCGGCTGGTGCTTCCGCGGGCTTCCATGGCTGGGTGCCTGAGCGGCTGCACGTCAGCGGCAGGATCGCACCACTTTTCAGACAAGACGGATCGTCATCAACGCGAGGAGACGCCGAGATGGACTGGACACATTTGCTCACTTTCGCCCTGGCCTTGTTCGTGGGCGCCGGCACGCCGGGGCCGGGCATTGCGGCCATCGTGGCGCGCGTGCTCGGACGCGGCACGCAGGGCGCGATCGCGTTCACAGCGGGCGTTGCCATCGGCGACGTCGTGTGGCTCACGCTCGCCGTGCTGGGCGTCGCCGCGCTTGCCCATACGTTCTCTGGCGTGTTCATGGCGATCAAATACGCCGGTGCGGCCTACCTGCTCTATCTGGCGTGGAAGATGTGGCACGCGCCGGGCATTGCACCCACGCAGCCCATGGCCGCCGTGCCGCGCGAGAAGTCGTGGCGCCTGTTTCTCGGTGGCCTATCGGTCACGATGGGCAACCCGAAAGTCGTCGTGTTCTATTTCGCGCTGCTGCCCAACCTGCTCGACCTGCAACAGGTCACGGCGCTCGGCTATCTGGAAGTCGTGGGTGTGACGCTGGCAGTGCTCACGGTCGTGTTCGGCACTTACATCGCGCTCGCTTCCCGCGCACGCCGACTGCTCAGTTCCGCACGTGCGGTTCGACGCCTGAATCGCGCAACCGGCACCGTCATGGCGGGCGCCGCCATCGCCATCGCGACCCGCTGAACCGGGCGCCGATATCGCTTTCAGCCTCATCGCCAACGCCACCTGCGGGTGGCGTTGCTTCGTCCGCTGCGAGCACCATGGCGACGGTTTCCGGTCGGCAAATCGCCGAGCGCCCAGCGTTTTCGCGCGGCCGCGCAGGCCCTTGGAACCGTCGTGCACCCGGCCTCAAAGCGCCGGCTTTTTCTCGATCCGCACAAGCTGCGTGCTACCATGCAGCCGTTTCAATTTGCATAGACAGGATCATCCGGTGAGTCAGATCGAATTCGATATCGAGTGGACCGAGCGCGCAGCGAAGAAGGCCGAACGGCTCGTCCCCAAGGGCACCCCTCTCGCGCTACCGCCGATCGAATGCATGCCGGCCGAAGGCGACGTACTTTTCCTCGGGCAGGGTGACAAGAAGCAACCGTTTATCGTGGTCGAGCGTCAGTACCATCACGAAGGCGAAGACGCGTGGACCATCGTACTGATTCTCGATCTGCCCGAATGACGTTGATGCCCAATTGCAGCGTCCGCGTCGACTGAATCGGACGGATCGCAAAGTAGCAACGCACGGCGCGGTCACTGGGGAAATCCCGGTGGCCGCGCCTCTTTGCTTCGGCGGGGCCATTTTCTATACTTGAGTCGCGTTCCCAATCGCGTGATATCGGCAGGGAAATCGACCATGATCATGCCCCATCTTTCCAACGCCCAACTTCTGAGCATGTTCGCGATCGCGGCATTCGGTGCGATCGCCGTCGGCGCAATGCCCTGCAAGGGGGCCATCCGAATGTGCTGGCGCTCGCTGCTCATCGTGGTCGGCGCCGTCGTCGCCGTCTTGGCGTTCGAGCTGGTTCCCCTGCTCGCCTGAGCCATTTTTGCGGATTTTCGCCATTTAGGGTTGACCCTCTGCGGAAGAGCCGATATTATCTCGGTCTCGTTGGGGCGTTAGCTCAGTTGGTAGAGCAGCGGACTCTTAATCCGTAGGTCGAGTGTTCGAGTCACTCACGCCCCACCAAACGAATTCTGAAAAGGCTGCGGCGCCGTGCAGCCTTTTTTGTGCCCGGTAGCACCGGGGCGTTAGCTCAGTTGGTAGAGCAGCGGACTCTTAATCCGTAGGTCGAGTGTTCGAGTCACTCACGCCCCACCAGATGCATCGCGAGGTCCGCACAAGGTGCGGCCCTTGCTGTTTCTGCCCCCCACCTCGCCTCTCGCCCGTCTGTCATCCCATTCCTACAGTCGATTCAGCAGCGACCGATAGTGCATGGACCGCCTGCCAACTAAGCTGGACTCATATCGCCGCGCGACAGGCCGCCGGCACTTGCCTCAGCCTCAGGAGACGCATCATGAAAACGACGAAAGCGATTCTCGTTGTCATCACCGCGCTCGCGATGGGCGCGTCCCTCGTCGGGTGCACCCTCGGCGGCGCCGCCGCTGGCGGGGTCATCGGCCATGAAGCCACCGGCGGCAGCACCGCCGGGACCATCGGCGGCGCCGTCGTCGGCGGGGTCATCGGGCACGAACTGGGCAAGTAACGCCAGCCCTCGGACCAGCGCACGCCGTCATCGCCCAACGACGTACAGCGGGGTATTGGCGGCGTAGCCATACAGGATCAGCACGCCCCCGACCAACGCGTCCCCCGCGGCTCTTGCCTGCGCAACGCTTGCGTAGCGCTTCGCCTGCGCCGTACACGTCGCGTAATGGCGCCCGCCTCCGCTCGAAGCACCGTCGTGTCGGCCGACAAACGCCGCCTGACGTACGCTCCAGACGAAGTAACCTTCGCGCTTCGCGATCTCCGGCGGCCGCTTGACCATCGAGTCCTCCGTCTGCGAGGCCTCGCCCGCCTTGTGCAATCGCCACTGACGCTTGATCGCCGCGTCCGACCAACGTCCCATGCCAATGTCTTTCCCTCGGTTTTTTGCCATTGCTCCCTCCTGGAATTTGCCAGCGGCACTGCGCTCGCGGGCACTCCGATAATGGTGAACAATAATGCGGTGAAGTGGATTGGGGAGTGTCCGATATGCGAGGCCATACCCTGCGACGACGCTTCACACGCGTCGATCCTCGAAGCCCGTCATTCAAAGGACGCACAACAGCGCCCCTTGCTCGGCACCAGGCCGTCATATGCGTTGATCGCAGACGTCCATCGCGCGGCAAACCTGCAACAGTGCTGCAATGCACGCTGTGAGAACGATCCTCATTGTCTACACTGGAAACCTCACACTCACGGCGTTGCGGCCCGTTGGCCGCGACGGCCAGCGCACGACAGGGTCATGACAACCGTCACTTTCGCACCCGCCATCCGGCGTCACGTCGATGTGGACGAGCAGACCATCGACGGACTGACCGTCCATGACGTGCTCGCGCAATGCGTCGCACACGCGCCAGCGTTGCGCGGCTACCTGTTCAACGATCAGGGACGCTTGCGTGCGCACGTGGCGGTCTTTGTCGATGGCCGGTTGATCCGCGACCGCCACACGCTAAGCGACACGCTGACCGATGCCAGCCGCGTGTACGTTGCGCAGGCGCTCTCGGGCGGGTAAGGACGATGAAGCCGATGCGACCGACAATGCTGACGGGATGGATGCGGCGGATGCGGTGGATGCGGCGGATGCGGTGGATGCGGTGGATGCGGTGGACAACTCGGGCAAGGCGGACGAAGGCGCTGAACACGCAAGCATTGGACAAGACTCGCGCCAGCCAAGGAGAATGATCGTGGAACATGTCACCGGAGCAACGCTGCTGGTCGCCACCCGCAAGGGATTGTTCACCTGGCGGCGTGAGAGCGCGACTTGGCGCCTGACGTCGAGCACGCCCGATTTCCCTGGCGAGCCGGTCAGCATGGTGTTGCACGACGCGCGCGACGGCACCGATTACGCCGCACTCAATCTGGGCCATTTCGGCGTCAAGCTCTGGCGCCGCGCGCGCGATGCGAGCGCCTGGGTCGAACTCGCCCCACCCGCGTTCGCGCGGCAAACCCAGCAGTCCGACGCACCCGCCACCGACCCTCACGCGCCATCGGTAGAACTTCTCTGGTCGCTCGAAGCAGCGGGTGCCGACGCCCCCGGCGTCCTCTGGGCCGGTACGATTCCCGGCGGCCTGTTCCGCTCCAGCGACCACGGACAGCATTGGGACCTCGTGCAGAGCCTGTGGGAGCGGCCTGAGCGCGCTGAGTGGATGGGCGGTGGCTACGATCACGCGGGCATTCATTCGATCTGCATCGATCCGCACGATAGCCGTCAGGTCACGATCGCGGTATCGACAGGCGGTGTCTGGCGCACGCGCGATGACGGCCGCACCTGGGCGCTCGCGGCTAGCGGCATGGAGGCCGATTACATGCCGCCCGAGCGCAGGTTCGATCCGAATGCGCAGGACGTCCACCGTCTCGTGCAATGCCGCGACGCCCCCAACGCTTTGTGGGCACAGCATCACAATGGCATCTTCCGCACCCTCGATTACGGCGCGTCCTGGCGACGAATTCAGGCGTCACCGTCGAGCTTTGGCTTCGCCGTCGCCGTCGACCCGCACGACCCCGATGTCGCGTGGTTCGTCCCCGCGCAGCGCGACGCGTGTCGCATTCCCGTCGACGCTCGCCTTGTGGTCATACGCACGCGCGACGGCGGCGAGTCGTTCACAACCCTCTCGAACGGGCTGCCGGAGCTGCCGTCCTACGATCTCATCTATCGCCACGGACTGGATATCGACGCCACCGGCCGCACGCTCGCAATGGGCTCGACAACGGGTGCGCTGTGGATCAGCGACAATGCGGGCGATCAGTGGGAATGCCTGTCCGCGCACTTGCCTCCCATCTATGCCGTTCGCCTCGTCTAGCGAACGTCCAGCGAACGGTCCGGCATTCTCGGCACCGCTCGTCTTGCTGCCCTTCCGCCCTTCTGGCCTTCTGCCCTTCTGCCAGGCTCGACGCAGATGCGCGACGGCGATAATCGTACACGACGTGCAGCGCGTGACCGGCATACGGGGGACGTGCGCCGCGTCGCGCAGGGCAACATCTTCGTCACGCCGATGGTGAGCGTGCCTCGGAGAATGCCGCACTCGTCGAGCGGGCGACGGCGGCGCAAATCCCCGTGTCTGCTGGACTTCCGGCCGATGTCACCGCCTGCGCGGCGTTGCGCCGTTGGAGTATGATGGCTGCTGCTATGCTTTCTCCCACCGTCTGGAAAAGAGGTGCACCGTGGCCCGAAAGACCCCCATCGAGCGCTACCGAAACATCGGCATCAGCGCTCACATCGACGCAGGCAAGACAACGACGACCGAGCGCATCCTGTTCTACACAGGCGTCAATCACAAGCTGGGCGAAGTCCATGAAGGCGCCGCCACGATGGACTGGATGGAGCAGGAACAGGAGCGCGGCATCACCATCACGTCAGCGGCGACGACCTGCTTCTGGCGCGGCATGGCCGGCAACTATCCGGAACATCGCATCAACATCATCGACACGCCCGGCCACGTCGACTTCACCATTGAAGTCGAGCGTTCGATGCGCGTGCTCGACGGCGCATGCATGGTCTACGACTCGGTGGGCGGCGTGCAGCCGCAGTCCGAGACGGTCTGGCGGCAAGCCAATAAGTACAAGGTGCCGCGCATTGCGTTCGTCAACAAGATGGACCGCGTGGGCGCCGACTTCTTCCGAGTGCACAAGCAGATTCACGAGCGTCTGCGCGGCAATGCCGTGCCCATTCAGATTCCGATCGGCGCCGAGGACAACTTCCAGGGCGTGGTCGATCTCGTGAAGATGAAAGGCATCGTCTGGGATGAGGAATCGAAGGGCGTGAAGTTCGAGTACGTCGACATTCCCGCCCACCTCGTGGACACCGCCCAGGAATGGCACGAGAAGATGATCGAAGCCGCCGCCGAGGCCGATGAAGCGCTGCTCGAGAAGTATCTCGGCGGCGAAACGCTGAGCGAAGCGGAGATCCGGGCCGGGCTGCGCAAGCGCACCGTCGCGGGCGAGATCGTGCCCATGCTGTGCGGCACCGCCTTTAAGAACAAGGGCGTGCAGGCCATGCTCGACGCCGTGATCGATTACCTGCCTTCGCCCGTCGACGTGCCCGCCATTGCCGGTCACGACGAGGACGACAAGGAAATCGAGCGCCATCCGTCAGACGACGAACCGTTCTCCGCCCTCGCCTTCAAAATCATGACCGACCCGTTCGTCGGCCAACTGATCTTCTTCCGCGTGTATTCGGGCGTGATCGACTCGGGTGGCACCGTCTTCAACCCGACCAAGGGCAAGAAGGAACGCCTGGGGCGCATCTTGCAGATGCACGCCAACCAGCGCATCGAGATCAAGGAAGTTCGTGCCGGCGATATCGCGGCGGCGGTCGGTCTGAAGGAAGCCACGACCGGAGACACGCTGTGCGATCCGAACGCCGTGATCATTCTCGAGAAGATGGAGTTCCCGGAGCCGGTGATCTCGCAGGCCGTCGAGCCCAAGACCAAGGCAGACCAGGAGAAGATGGGGCTCGCCCTCAATCGGCTGGCACAGGAAGACCCGTCGTTCCGCGTGAAGACCGACGAAGAGTCCGGTCAGACGATCATCTCGGGCATGGGCGAGCTGCACCTGGAGATTCTGGTTGACCGCATGCGCCGCGAGTTCGGCGTGGAGGCGACGGTCGGCAAGCCACAGGTCGCGTATCGCGAAACCGTGCGCAGGAAAGTCGAGGACGTTCAGGGCAAGTTCGTCAAGCAGTCGGGCGGGCGCGGCCAGTATGGCGACGTGGTCATCACGCTCGAGCCGGCCAAGGACAAGCCGTACGAATTCGTCGACGCGATCAAGGGCGGCGTGGTGCCGCGCGAGTACATCCCGGCCGTGGACAAGGGCATTCGCGAGACGCTCAACAGCGGCGTGGTGGCCGGCTATCCGGTCGTCAACGTGAAAGTCACGCTCACGTTCGGCTCATACCACGATGTGGACTCGAACGAGAACGCGTTCCGCATGGCCGGTTCGATGGCTTTCAAGGAGGCCATGCGCAAAGCCGAACCGGTACTGCTCGAACCGATGATGGCCGTGGAAGTCGAGACGCCCGAGGAATTCATGGGCAACGTGATGGGCGACCTCTCCGGACGTCGCGGCATCATGCAAGGGATGGACGACATCGTGGGCGGCGGCAAGATCGTGCGCGCTGAAGTGCCCCTGTCCGAAATGTTCGGCTACTCGACATCGTTGCGCTCGCTCACCCAAGGGCGCGCCACTTATACGATGGAGTTCAAGCATTACGCCGAAGCGCCGAAGAACGTGGCCGACGCCATCATTTCGGCCAAAAAGTAACGCGTCGAACCTCGGGGGCGGCGGCCATCGTGCCGCCGAACCCCCGATGCGGGGCACCGGCGCCGGTGCCGGCGTCCACGATCGTCGGAACAACACCGCAGTTCTCATCGCAGCGTCGCGTCGGCACGTTCGGGCCTTTCGGCGACACGCTCGCGTCGTTCGGCCGGGCGGATCAGTACGCGCGCAAATGCTCGGCGTGATGCGACAGATGATCCGCCATGAAGGTCTGAATGAAGTAGTACCCGTGATCGTAGCCTTGATGGCGTCGCAGGTTGAGCGGCTGGCCGGCCTCGCGGCAGGCGCGCTCGAAGATGTCCGGATGCAATTGCGCTTCGAGAAACGCGTCGTTCAAGCCCTGATCGATCAGGATACCCCCCGGGAATACCGCTTCTTCGGCCTTCGCCATGAGTTCGCTCGCGTCATATTGACGCCACGCCTCGCGATCCGGCCCCAGATACCCCGTGAACGCCTTCTCGCCCCAGGGGCAATGCATCGGCGCCGCAATCGGCGCGAATGCCGACACCGAACGGAACTTGTCAGGGTTGCGCAATGCGAGCGTCAACGCGCCGTGCCCGCCCATCGAGTGACCGAAGATGCCAATGCGTCCAGCATCGATCGGCAACGACTGCGTCACGCACCCATAGAGCTCGTCGACGATATAGCTGTACATGCGATAGTGCGCCGACCACGGCGCTTGCGTCGCATCGAGGTAGAAGCCCGCGCCGACGCCGAAATCCCATGCGTCGGTCTCACCCGGCACCCCCGCGCCACGAGGACTGGTGTCGGGCGAAATCAGCGCCACGCCGTGTTCTGCGGCGAGCCACTGCGCCCCGCCCTTGATCATGAACGTCTCTTCCGTGCAGGTGAGCCCCGCGAGATAGAACAGCGCAGGTACCGAACGTCCATCGCGCACCTGCGGCGGCAGGAAGACCGAGAAACGCATCGGCAGACCGATGACGGTGGACGTATGGCGATAGAAGCGCTGCGCACCACCGAAACAGCGGTGTTCGGAAATGAGTTCGAGCATGAAGGAATCCGGGAGAGTTCGGAAAATCGGTCGTGACGCCGTGTCGCCGCAACACCGTGTCGCCGGCGGGCCCGGCCACGGTTGCAAGCGTCGTTGCCACCTATGGCCGCTATGTTACCTCGCGAGACGACGCGTGACATCGCCAAGGCACTCGATGCGCGCAGCCGTCGTCCTGGCGCATCGAATGACGGCATCTGTGTCGCGCTTGTCGCCTTGTGACAGTCGCGCGCGCATCGCTACGGTTGGCGTCCCTGACTCATTACAAGGAACGCCTCATGCCTACGTCACCGTTCGACCTCGACGAGGTCACCAATCTCGTGCAGCACGGCGGCATTTCCGCACGCCTGTCGGAGCAGGAAAAGCGTTTGTTGGTCCTGCTCTCGGCCCGCGCCGGCACGGCCTTCGACAAGCGCGCACTGATGGAAGCGCTGTGGGGGACGCGCGCGCAATGGATGGAAGACGCCGCACTCGTACAGCTTGTCTCGCGACTCCGCCGCTCGCTCGCCCCGCTCGGACTGCAACGGTCCATCGTGACCGTGGCTCGCGTGGGATATCGCTTCGATGCCCCCACCGCCACCGCACACTGCGTCAGCCTGAAGGACGACACCCCGCCGCAGGTGAGCGAACCCTCCGGCACCGTACAACGCGCAGTTCCCGGACCTCGCAATGGGGCGTCAGCCAAGGGCCTGAGCGTCACTGACGCCGTCGACACGTCATGGCACGCCGCCCGGCTTCAGCACGGCGTTGCGCGTGACGGCTACGGCGAGGTGCATCGAAACGGCGTGGTCGTGCGCATTCCGCAGCTCGAATATCGCTTGCTGTGCGCGTTGCGCTGCCCCGCGAACGTCGTTCATGACAAACGTACGTTGATCGCGCTTCTGTGGCCCGCGCGCCCCGATCAGGACGACACGAATCTGATGCAGGTCGTCTCACGCCTTCGCCGCAAGCTCATTCCGCTCGATCTGCATCGCCACATCGTCACCGTGCCCCGGACCGGCTACCGATTCGAGCCGTGCGATGCCCCGGCCCCGAACACGACACCGGCATCGCCCTCCCTCGCGCATCGCACGATCGCGTGGGTCGCGGCCCGGCTGCCGCGCGCCCTCTCCACCCTGACACGTCATTTGCGCTGGCGCGAGCCTTGAGCGGACACGACGCTGGTAACGCCGAAGCCGTGGCGGCAAGCACCGCCCGGCGACGGCATCCGTCCATTCACTCTCAGGAGCCTCATCATGTCCGACACCCCTACGCAGCGCACTCCGATGGCCGCGCCCGCTTCTCTGACGACGCCCCTCTCGACGAACGCAACGCAGTGTGCCGCCCCAGACGCACCAAGCGACCTCGTCTATTCCGGCGACCCGCACGACGGCGCATCGGAGACGACCTACGCACAGAACGGTTTCGATCCGGCGACCAGCACGACGCAACTGTCGTATACGTCGGCACGCGTTGCTCGCCGCGTCTACAACCGTTACGCGAAGAACAGCTTCGAAGTCTCGGGCTATTACACCGACTGGTCGCAGTACGACGGACGGCTCGATGGCGACTTCAGCAACGAGGCGGCGGGGCGCGGCGTCGACCTGATGTTGCTCGATCCCTTTGCTTATGACCGTCTCATCGTCGGCTTCGCGGGCATCGTCGGCGATCAGGGTGAGAAAGCCCAGACGATTGCGCGCGCCGCCACCGACTTCGTGCGCCGTGCCGATCAGGCCACGTTCGTCGACAGTTGGGGGGACGTACTGTCGTATCGCAATTGCGGATTCGACGGCTGGGTCAGCAACGACGTGATGCCGATGTTCCAACAGTCGCGCGCCCAGGGCCTGCTCGGCGGCCTGCGGCAGCTCCACGCAAAGAACCCGGCGTTGAAGTTGGCGCTTGCGATCGGTGGCTGGACAATGAGCCAGGCGTTCCACGGCATGGCCGCAAGCGCCGCGCGTCGCAAGACGTTCTGTGCGAGCGTCGTGGACTTGTTCAAGCGTTTTCCGATGTTCGTCGAGGTCAACATCGACTGGGAATATCCCGGGGCGCCGGGCAACACCGGCAATACCTACGACGATCACGACGGTGCGAACTACGCCGCACTGGTTGGCGATCTGAAGAAGGCGCTCGCGGCCGCCGGGCGCAAGGACGTCGAGATTTCGCTCGCGGCGTCGGCCAACGTCGACGACATGGCGAAGGCCAATCTGCCCGGCCTCATTGCGGCGGGCGTGTCGCGTCTCAATCTGATGACCTACGACTTCTTCGGCACGCCGTGGGCGCCGGCGCTCGCGCACCATACCAACCTGCACGACACGGACCCGACCGCCGCCAGCGGCTTCTCCATCGATCGGGCGGTCAACTGGCTGCGCCAGGCAGGCGTGCCGCTCGCCAAGGTGCATATCGGTTATGCGGCCTATTCCCGTAACGCGCTTCAAGCGGACATCGCGCAGGTGTCGGCGCTCTCGGGCACCTACTCTCCGGGCGATGGCATCACCACCGGCACCTTTGAATCGGGCACTACGGAGTACTACGACGTGCTGTACAACTACCTCGATCTCGAGAACGGTGCGGCGCGCAATGGCTTTGTCCTCTATACCGACCCGGTCGCCGACGCCGACTTCCTGTATCAGCCGTCGAGCGGAATGTTCATGTCGCTCGACACGCCGCGCACGGTGCGCGCCAAGGGCGAGTATGTACGTCGCAACGGGCTGGGCGGACTCTTCACCTGGACCATCGATCAGGACAACGGCGTGCTCGCCAACGCGGCGCATGAGGGCCTCGGGCAGACGGCGACCGTGTCGAATATCGACATGACACCGTTCTACTTCGGCGGCAAGACCACACGCGACGACACGACGCCAGGAGGTTGATCATGCGATTTCTTCTCTCCCGTCTGCTCGAACCGTCGACCTGGGCCGGCCTGACCGGTCTCGCCGTCGCGCTCGGGACGTCGCCGGACGTGATGCATGAGGTCGCGCAGGCGGGCGCCGCACTGGCGTCGCTCGCGGCCATGGCCTTGCCCGAGAGCGGCGCACGCCGCACCGGTCAAGCCAGCGCATCACACAACGACACCTCCTGTCAGCCGTAAGCCGACGGCCACCACGGTACGGGCCGAGACGCCGCATGAAAGCGTCTTCGGCCCGTGTCGAAATAAGCGTCAGGACCACTCAACTTTTCGCCGCACGCGTCGCTATACGTTACAAGACGTGAAGCGACGTGTCGCGCAGCGCACGAGGCAATTTCAGGCGCGCTCAGCCGAGTTGTCACAATCGTAGGCTATCCTGTGTCGCGCCATGGGCGACGCGCGTTGAGATTGCGCCGCGTCCGGCAGACCCGGCGGCGTCGCGACAGGCAGTCGTGCGCACCCAGGTAGTCCGTGAGCAGTGCACCACCGACGCATCTCGCCACCATCGCCGGCACGGTCCGCCCTTCGAGGGCCGGTCAGGACGAGGACGATGCATGGCATCGACCCGATTCACCCATGTTCGACCCCGGGGGCTCTATGAAGCTGATTCTATTGGCGCTTGCCGCCTCACTCCTGACGCTCGTCTTGATGGTACAAACGCGCGGTGAAGCGAACGACGTTGCCCTCGCCACCGCCAGCGCCAGCGCCCATCCTGCCGGCGTTGTTGCCGGCGAACGCGTACGCACACGCAAGGACATGGCACTGTGGAATGCGCGCCGCAAGATGCACGCTGTGCGCCAGGACGACTGACACCGCCCAGACCCACCGTTCCGGCATCGCTGCATACTGCATCGCAGCAAACTTGGGCATCCTCCGCAACCGTCCTATAGTGGAAGGGCAATTCAGGTGAGGAGACAAAAACGATGCCCGCATTTCACTTCAATTTCTACGACCTGACGTTGTTCCTGCCGATGGCGGTGGCCGGTGCGTTGCTCGTTGGCGGCATTCCGGTGAGCACGCGTGCCACGCGCTATAGTCTGCGTGCCGTCGGTGCGGTGATCGGCGCCCTCGTGGCGCTGCTGGTCATGGAGGCGTTGCCGGTGTTCGTGTAGCCGGCGAGCGCGTCAAGCTGCACTGAACGAAGGCAAGTCATCGGCGTGCGTCTCGCACGCGGTGAAAGGCTTTCGTCCGACGTTCTCTGAGTATCGCATTGCAATCCCGCGTCGGATTGCGTGCCGCGCCGCCTGACGCGTGCGCACCGCTCATGACGTCGTCATCGCGGCGAACGCGATTTTCGGTTGTTTCGTCCCCCGCTCTGTTGCGCCGCCGAACCGCTCGGCGGCTTTTTTTGTAGCGGCGCGGGCTCGCTGCACTGAGATGGCCCTCTCCGGCTTTGACCTCCCACACACATCGGCCATCGCCTACAATCTCCGGAAGTGCAATGCTCGCGCGGACCCCCGACGGTCGTCGTCCCGGGCTTGGCGCAACGCCGACAGAGGAGGTTTCCGCATGTCCGACGCGTTCTCCCGCGCCTTTGCCGTTGTCATCAATCAGTACCGCTCGCCACGTCAGTACACCGTCTCCGTCGAGCGCGCGAGTGAGATGATCGCCAAGAATATCGGCCTGTTTTCCGATGGTTTTGCCGCGGAGCCTCATCTGATCGTCGGTCTGTTCGACTCCGAAGCCGACGCCTGGGCCCTCGCTCGCCGTCTGCAGCGCACTCGAACGACGGTGCAGGCATTACTCCAGACCCCCGCCCGCGCCACCCCCGTTTCGCCCCCCGAACTGGATCCGAGCGACTGACGAACGCCACCGCTCGACGCCGCTCGACGCCGCCAAACGCCGCCAAACGCCGCCCGACATCGCGCCTTCCGAGCGAAACCCGGCGATTAAAAATACGTGCCCCTGACGCTCGCGCTCTCGCGTAGAATTCGGAATTCCATATATCACCGATGCCAACCGGCTCCGGAAACCCATGCCACCCGCCGCCGCTTGCACCGATTCGCCAGCCGCCGACCTGCCACTCACCCCTGCGGCGTCCTTGGCCCCCCTCCCGACCCTTGCGCCGCTGGCCAGCACGCCAGTGCTGATCGATCTGGTGTATTCGCGCCTGCGCGACGCCATTGCCGATCTCACACTGCCCCCGGGCGAGCGCATCCGCCAGGCCGAGCTGGCCGAGTCACTGGGTGTATCGCGTCAACCTGTCAGCCACGCCTTGCAGTTGCTCAAGCGCGACGGGTTGGTCTGCGATAGCGGGCGCCAAGGGCTGGAAGTCGCCGCCATCGACGCCGATCACCTGCGCCAGCTCTATCAGGTGCGCACGGCGCTCGACGGCCTGGCCGCCCGGCTGGCGGCCGAACGCATGGCGCAAGCGGCATTGCCGCAGCCCGAACTTCGCCGGCTGCAAGACGCCGTCGCCGCCGGGATGGCCCTGACATCACAAGCGCCGGTAGCGCATCAGGTAAGGGTCGAGGTGGCGTTCCACACGGCACTTCACGACGCGTCGGGCAACCCGCTGATCGCGCAGACGGTTGCACCGCAATGGCCGCATATCATGCGGGCGATGGCGGCAACGCTCGACGCAATGCCGAGGCGGGAAGTCGTCTGGCATGAGCATGGCGAGATTGTCGCGCGCATCGTTGCGGGCGACGCGAATGGCGCCGAAGCGGCCGCCCGCGAACATACCGAAGCCGACGGCGGCAACGCGCGCCGCGAGTGGCTCGCCCGCCTGGCGGAGTCGCACTGACGATGCAAGCCGTCATCTCTGCCGCCCTCCCCGTCTTCGCGCTGATCTTCGTCGGCTATCTCTGCGCACGCCGTGCCTGGCTCGGCGACACCGCCCTGGATGCCCTCAATCGCTTCGTCGTATATCTGGCCCTGCCTGCCGTGCTATTCCAGTCGATGGCGCAGATTACGTGGGCGGAACTGGTCAATCCAGGCTTTCTGGGGGCCTTTGGGGGCGGCATGGCTGCGACCTTCACGCTCTCGTTTCTGCTCGATCGCTCGGTGCGCGGACGTCTGACCGACGCGAGCATCGAAGGCATGGGCGCGGCCTATCCAAATGCCGGGTTCATGGGGCTGCCGCTGTGCCTCGTGGCCTTCGGCCCGGCGAGCGTTCCGGCGGTGGTCGTCGCGATGCTGCTCACCGCCACGGTACTCTTCGCCATCTCCATTGCGATCATCGAGACGGATCTGCAAGCCACGCCGAGCTGGCATCGGACCGCGCGCCTGGTTGCGCGTGCGCTCGTGCGCAACCCGCTGGTGGTCTCGCCGTTTGTCGGCATGGCGTTTGCAGCCACCGGTATTGCGTTGCCCGCGCCAGTGCTGCATTTCACGACACTGCTTGGCGGCGCCGCCAGCCCGTGTGCCCTGGTGGCGATCGGCATGTTTCTCGCGCAGCGTCCGGGCGCGGCAAGGGCGCCCGGAATTGCCCGTGCGGTGGGGCGTCTCGTTGGTCTGAAGCTGGTGTTCCAGCCGGCGGTCACCGCGTTTCTGGCGTTCCGCGTTTTCGAACTTCCGACGATCTGGGCACACAGCGCATTGCTGCTCTCGGCCCTGCCCATCGGCACCGGCCCGTTCATGCTCGCGCAATTGTATGGACGAGAAGCCGCCGTCGCGTCGCGTGCCATTCTGCTCTCGACAGTGCTCTCGGTGGTGACGGTGTCGCTGTTGATCGGCTGGTTCAGCGTGCGATAGCCGCCCCTGCGCAGGGGGCGTCAGGGGCCAGGGACGACACCCTTGGCGCAAACAAAGCCTTAGCGCAGGCTCACGGCAGGCGCGATGGCCACGCGGTCGCGCCCAGAGCGCTTCGCGGTGTATAGCGCGGCATCAGCGGCGCCGAGCAGCCGCATCGGGAGCGTGTCGGGGTCGGCAACGTCGCGCGGATGCACGCTCGCCAGCCCGATGGAAATCGTGAGCGGCACGCGTATGCCGTCATCGTCGGGCACCTCCAGGCGCGCCACCGCCCGGCGCACACGCTCGGCGACCGTGCCCGCCCAGTGGTGCTCCGTCTGCACGAGCAGGGCGGCAAATTCTTCCCCCCCATATCGCGCGAGGGTATCCGTCACCCGGAGTTGCGCGCGCATGCACGCGCTTGCCGCCCGCAAGGCGCGATCGCCCGTGGCGTGCCCATGACTGTCGTTGACACGCTTGAAGTGGTCGATGTCGATGAGCAGGCATGCGAGCGACGCACCGTAACGCGCGCCTCGGATCACTTCTTCGTGCAAACGCTGATCGAAATAGCGGCGGTTCGACAACCCGGTGAGCGGATCGGTCAGGCCGATTCGTTTCAGGCGCTCGCGATTCCACATGTTCTCGAGACACACTGCGACCACTGCGCCGAAACGATCGAGAAAATCGGTGGCCATCTCCGGCGCGAAGCGGCGAGCGTCGCCGCTGCCCAGTGCGATCACGCCAAGCCACCGGCCATTGCGCGCGAGCGGCATGATGACGGCGCTCGCGGGGTTACGCCCCCCGAAGAGCGGAGCGTGACGCTCACGCGGCGCGCCGATCCAGAGTTGCCCATCGCCGCAGACGGCCGCGAACGTGCCGGCATCCTGCGCGATGCACAGACCGGCGTCGAGTGCGCGAATCCCTTCGGCCGTGTCGATGAGATCGCGCAACGTATCGTCGACCTCAGCGAGCATCAGTCGCACGCCCAGCAGATCGAAGTCGTGACGCAGACGGTTGAACACCACTTCCAGAAACTGGCCGAAGTCCGGAGCGCCCATGAGCGCCAATTCGATGTCCTGAAAGCGTTTTAGCGAGCGCTCGTTGCGCTGAACGGTCGCGAGCAGCGATTGCAGAGCGTCGAGCGTCGGTGCTTGGTTGGTTGCCACGTAAGGTCTCGAGAGACACGCGGCACTTCGCGGCCGCCTAGCGTGTTTGCCTTGCATCGTGCCTTGGCGCCTCGGCTGCGCGCCCCTTCTGCGCGCCAAGGCGCAAGCGCCGGACCGGAACGCCCCATCGAACGCGTTCGCCAGCCCGGAGATGACGCCTTCAATGAGACTGTCATGAAGCGGTTAACGGCAATTGCCGATCGAATTGAAGGGTCGCAGGGTTGCATTATGCAAGCCGAGAAATGGAACTGCAGCACGTCTTTTTAACGGACTAGGGAAAACACTTAGTCCCCATTTGTCCCACGGGGCGGCGCACCAAAACCGCGCGACGCAACGTGCGCTGTTTCGCGGACGGTCGGCCGACCATATTGACGCATCCTGTCGTGGGGCCGGCAAGCCGTGGCATCGCAAGTCGACCGGGGCCGGATGCGGCCGATCGACGCGCGGGTTGCCGATCAGGCGTGGGGACACCTGGGTGCTTGCGTTGCGCCCGCGCCACAGAACATCCCCTCTAACGCAGTGCTGGCCACCGTGGTTGCGACGCCATTTTCCCGCGACCTGGGCGCGCTCATCGCCTGGCGGACTTTTCCGGCATGACATTCCGATGTGCTTGGACCGGTCGCCCGGTATTGCCGAATTCATGTCGCGATGCAGCGAGAATGGCCGAAACCGGGAGTGAATCAGCAATCCAAAAGTTTCCCCGCTTGACACCTTCCCACCTTTCCCGTAAAAAAACGGGTGCATGAACGTTGTATGGCGAGTCTTGTGTTCATCTAATGTCGCCCTCTGCGTCACCTCGGTTGTACCTGATCAGCTTTAATGTCATGCGCTCGCTGAGCTTCTCGCTCGCTCATTTGAAAACTTTAAGGATTTAAGAAATGGCAACTGGTACCGTCAAGTGGTTCAACGACGCCAAGGGTTTTGGTTTTATTACGCCGGACGAAGGTGGTGAAGATCTCTTCGCTCACTTCTCGGAAATCCAATCGAAGGGTTTCAAGTCGTTGCAAGAAAACCAGAAGGTCACCTTCGAAGTGAAGATGGGACCGAAGGGCCGTCAGGCCAGCAACATCCAGCCGGTTTAAGCGACGGATGTTTCGCGGCTGATCGCCTACGCGATCGGCGCGCCTCGGGCGGTGCAACAGCGCCCGCTCGAATTGAAAACCCCGCTCCGGCGGGGTTTTTTCGTTATGCCGTTGCACGCAACCGTTCGCCGGGCTCAGGCCACGCGCGGTCTCACCCGATGCGCGGCTTCGACGGCATTGCGACGTGCGACGTCCAGATCGTCGTCGTACGCGAGCGCTACCCCCATACGGCGCTTCACGAAGCTCTCGGGCTTGCCGAACAAGCGGATATCCGTTTGCGGCACCTGAAGCGCGCGGTCGATGTCGTCGAACACGATACCCGCGGCATCCACACCGCCGTAAATCACGGCGCTCGCCCCCGGCGTCTTCAACGTGGTGTTGACCGGCAAACCCAGAATCGCCCTCGCATGCAGCTCGAATTCGTTCTGCCATTGCGTAATCAGCGTGACCATACCGGTATCGTGCGGACGCGGGCTGACTTCGCTGAACCAGACCTGATCTCCCTTCACGAAGAGCTCCACCCCGAAGATGCCTTGCCCGCCGAGGTTGTTCGTCACCTCGCGCGCAATCCGTCGAGCCCGATCGAGCGCCACGGGCGACATCGGATGCGGCTGCCAGCTCTCGACGTAGTCGCCGCTCACCTGCTTGTGGCCGATCGGTGCGCAGAAGTGCGTTTCGACCTGCCCCTCGGCGCCGCGTGCGCGCACGGTCAGCAGCGTGATCTCGTAATCGAAATCGATGAAGCCCTCGACAATGATGCGCCCGTGACTCACACGTCCACCGGCCATCGCGTAATCCCATGCCGCCTTCACGTCGGCGGGGCCGTCGATCTTGCTCTGCCCCTTGCCTGAACTGCTCATCACCGGCTTGACGATGCACGGATAGCCGATCCCGCCATCGATGGCGGCCTGCAACTGCTCCAGCGAATCGCAAAATTGATACGGACTCGTCGGCAACGCCAGCGTCTCGGCCGCCAGGCGACGAATGCCCTCGCGGTCCATCGTCAGGCGCGCGGCGCGGGCCGTGGGAATCACGCGGACCACGCCATCGGCTTCCAGCGCTTCGAGCATCGGTGTGGCGATGGCTTCGATTTCCGGCACGACGAGATCCGGGCGCTCGGCTTCGATCAGCGCCTTGAGCTGCTCGGGATCGGTCATCGCGATGGTGCGCGCATGATGCGCGACCTGCTGCCCCGGTGCGTTCTCGTAGCGATCGACGGCAATCGTCTCGACGCCGAGACGCTGCAACGCGATCAGCACTTCACGGCCGAGTTCACCGGCGCCCAACAACATGACCTTCGTCGCGCTCGGCGACAGAGGTGTTCCGATAGTGGTCATTTGCGACCCTTGGAGAGTAAAGAATCTGGGGAATCGGCGCCCAATGGCGTCGTACGCGAAAGCCGTATTGTAGCGAGCCTGTTCGGCGATGCGGTATCAGGCCAGCGCGCCGCGCAGCACGCGACGGCAGCTCGCCACCATGCACGCCTCACTGTCCTGATAGCCCATGAGCACCCATGCGGTGCCGGCGTTGGTCATCGCGCCCACGAGCGCCAGCCCGACGATCCGCGCCTGCGCTTGCGCATCGTCATCGGATGGCGGCGGGGCATCGGCCATGCCCAGGATCAGCTTGGCGAACTCGAAGATGTAGCACTGATAAGTCTGGTCGGTCTCCGCACTCACGCCCATCACTTCGAGCAGCAGAACGCGCGCCGCATGCGCATTGCGCACGAACGCGAAGAAGGTGTGCAGCCCGGCGTCGAGTCTCGCATCGAGCGTCGGTGCGCTGGCGGCTACGGACGCTTCCAACTGACCGAGCAACGTTTGTGCGTGATGGGCATACGTCGCCCGCAGCAGATGCTCCATGTTCTCGAACGCCGCGTAGAAATACCGATCGTTGAGCTTGGCGAGTCGGCACACCGAGCGCACCGTGGCACGCCGGAAACCTACGGTACCGAAGATTTCGGTGGCCGCGTCGATCAGCGCGGCGCGACGCGCCTGCTCTCGCTGGGCCGGCGCGACGCCGCCATAGCGTCGCCCCCCCGCTGCGGGGAGCGTCTTCGCGGGCGGGCCGACAGACGTCGATGCTGTCGATACCGCCTTCCTCGATTCGAGTCCTTGTTCCATTTCGCTATTTGACATCACTCGGACGGAAAACTAAATTGGTGACACACATCACCAAATTATAGACAACGCGATCGCCATCGCAATCGTCATCCGGCGCATTGCCACATCGGCGCATCGACGCGGCATCGATGGGAGACAACACAATGAAGACGTTCACCGACAAGGTGGCAGCCATCACCGGCGCAGGCTCCGGCATGGGGCGCACGCTGGCGCTCGAACTCGCTCGCCGAGGGGCGCATCTCGCGTTATCCGATATCGACGAAGCGAGCGTGACGCAGACCGCCATCGCCTGCCGCGCCTTGGGCGTGCGCGTCACATCGCAGGGGCTCGATGTGGCCGATCGCGACGCCGTCTTCACGTGGGCGCGCGAGACGGCCGCCGCGCATGGCAAGGTCAATCTCATCTTCAACAATGCCGGGGTCTCGTTATCGGTGCCGGTCGCCACCGCGCGCCAGGCGGACTTCGAGTGGCTGATGAACATCAACTTCTGGGGCGTGGTGCACGGCACGCAGGCATTCCTGCCTTTCCTGGCTGCGTCCGGCGACGGTCACGTCGTCAACACATCGAGCCTGTTCGGCATCATCGCCATGCCAACGCAATCCGCATATAACGCAAGCAAGTTTGCCGTGCGCGGCTTCACCGAAGCGCTGCGCATGGAGCTTGATCTGGCGGGCTCACCGGTGTCGTGTACTTGCGTGCATCCGGGGGGCGTTGCGACCAATATCGTGGCGTCGTCGCGTATCGACGACAGCATCGCCGCGCTCACCGGCGTGGACGCACAAACCCATCGGCAGCGCGCCAGCAAGCTCATCGACGTGACGTCTGCGGACGCCGCCGCGCGGCAGATCCTCGCGGGTGTCGAGCGCAATGCGCGGCGCGTGCTCGTAGGCGCCGACGCGCGCCGCGTCGATAAGCTGGCCCGCGTGCTCGGTGCGCGCTATCAGGCGATGGTCGTCTGGTTCTACCGTCGCACCGCCATGTCCCGCAAGCGCTCGTCGAACGGGCGCGACGCGGCGGCACGCCCCACGGCGACCAAATAACCGGCGACCGGAGGACATCGTCATGCAGACAGACACGACCGCCGCCGACATCGCCAGCGACAGCACGGATCTCGACGTTATCGTGGTCGGCGCCGGGCTCTCCGGCATTGCCGCCGCGCATTACCTGCGCGAGCGCTGCCCGGGCACACGCTTTGTCATGCTTGAAGCGCGGGCATCGCTCGGCGGTACGTGGGATCTCTTCCGCTATCCCGGCGTGCGCTCCGACTCCGACATGTTCACGCTCGGCTTCAGCTTCCGTCCCTGGGCGAGCGAACAGGCCATCGCCGACGGCGGCGAGATCCTCGACTATCTCAGGGACACCGCCCATGCGGAAGGTCTGGACGATCGCATCCGCTACGGCCACAAGGTCCGTGAAGCGCGCTGGGATTCAAGCATCGCGCGCTGGACGCTGGACATCGAACGCACACACGCCGATGGCCATCGGGACACGCAGTCCCTCACCTGCCGCTTTCTTTTCATGTGCAGCGGTTACTACGCCTACGAGGCCGGACACGCGCCGACCTGGCCGGGCATGGAAACCTTCGGCGGCACCGTCGTCCACCCGCAACATTGGCCTGCCGATCTCGACTATCGCGACAAGCGCGTCGTCATCATCGGCAGTGGCGCCACGGCGGTGACGTTGCTGCCGAGCATGGCCGCGACGGCTGCGCACGTCACCATGCTGCAGCGCTCCCCAAGTTACATCCTGTCCATGCCACAGCGCGACAGCATCGCGCAACGCTTGCGGGCGTGGCTACCGGCGGGCGTCGCCCATCGCATCGTGCGCATGAAGAACGTGCTGATCACACTCGGCTTCTACACGGCAGCGCGACGCTGGCCCCAGGCCATCCGGCGTGTGCTGATCCGCCGGGCGGCACAGCAGGCCCAAGGCCATGCCGACGTCGCATGCGATCTCACGCCGCGCTACAACCCTTGGGATCAACGCCTTTGTCTCGCGCCGAACGGCGATATCTTCAAGGCGCTGCGCGGCGGGCGTGCCGCCATCGTGACCGACGAAATCGCATCGTTCACGCCGGGCGGCCTTGCCCTCAAGAGCGGCAAGACGCTCGATGCCGACGTCATCGTGACCGCCACAGGTCTGCGCGTGCAATTGATGGGCGGCGCGCGCCTGCGGGTCGACGGCAAACCGGTGGTGCTCGCCGAATCGGTCGCCTACAAGGGCATGATGTACAGCGACGTGCCCAATCTGGCGTCCATCTTCGGCTACACCAATGCGTCGTGGACGCTCAAAGCGGAATTGATCGCGCAATACGTTTGCCGCCTCATCAATCACATGAACGCGCACGGCGCAGACACCTGTGTGCCGCGTCTGCGCGACGGCGAGCACGGCGACTTGCCGGCCATTGGTCTGACGTCGGGCTATATTCAACGCGCCGCAGGCGTATTGCCGAAGCAAGGCGGACGCAAGCCGTGGGTGTTCTATCAGAGTTACCTGCGTGACTGGCGATTGATGCGCTGGGGCAGCGTCGACGACGGCGCCATGCGCTTCGAGCGTCGTGCCACGCGCTCGGTTGCGCCGGACGCGGACGCCGCCACCAACGCCACCAACGCCGCCAACGCCACCAATGTCGTGGCGGCGGCAACGCAATAGCCCCCATCGCCCCCTCGCTCCGAGGCCTCCGCATCGGTGGAATGCGCCTCCGTAGCGAACCCGCGCCCCGCGTTGTTACGATGCGGTTATGTCCGATGTTGCCCGGTTATCGACACGACACTATGTTCATCGCCTACTTGCTTGGTTGCCTCGTCATTGCGCTTGCCGCCATTGGGTTTGTCCTGATGCGATTCACCCGACGCATCGCGCGCCGTGCGGAAGCGGCGGTGCCCCCGGACGGCCAGTACCTCGACATCGACGGCGAACGCCTGCATTACGTCGACTTCGGACACGGTCCCGCCATCGTATTCATCCACGGCCTATGCGGTCAGTTGCGCAACTTTGCCTACCTGCCACTGGCGGCATTGGCGCGCACCCATCGTGTGGTGCTCGTCGACCGTCCCGGGTCCGGTTACTCGACGCGTGCTGCGCAGCGCGATGGCACGCTCGCTTCGCAAGCCGACGCCGTCGCCCGGTTGATCGACGCGCTCGCCCTTGAGCGTCCGCTTCTCGTGGGGCACTCGCTGGGCGGTGCGATCGCGCTGACGTTGGCACTCGATCATCCGCAGCGGGTGGGCGCGCTAGCGTTGATCGCGCCGCTCACGCAACCGGCGTCCGATGTACCGGCGCCGTTTCGCTCGCTCACGATTCGCAGTGACCGATGGCGTCGCTGGATCGCACGCACCCTCGCCGTCCCCGTAGGCATGATGACGGGCCGCAAGGCGCTCGCGTATGTCTTCGGGCCGGAAAACGCCCCGAAGGACTTCCTCATTCGCGGGGGGGCCGTGTTGGGCTTTCGCCCCGGAAACTTCGAAGCGGGCTGTGCCGACATTCTCGCCGCCGAACGCGACATGCCGGGCCTCGCCGCGCGTTACGCCGCGTTGAGCGTGCCCGTCGACATCCTTTACGGACGCGAAGACCGCATTCTCGATTACCGCGTGCATGGCCAGTCGATGCCCGCCGCGAGCGATCGCGTGCACCTGACGGTGGTCGATGGCGGACACATGCTCCCCGTCACGCAACCGGAAGCGACGATGCAATGGCTGCGTGACATTGCGGCACGTACGCCGCCGCAGTATGGCGGTTCGCAGCCTGCCATGACAGTGTCCACGCACGCGGCGAACGACACCGCGTAATCGCTTAGCGCCCTGCTTTCGCAGGCGCCGCACGTCGGGTGCATTCCGCGTGCGGCGGCGGCTGTCCGATGGCAAACTGGTGACTTTCCGATTTCGAGCGGGCTTACGTCCCAATGCCTCATGTCCGATCGTTCTGACGCGCAACCCGCGCCCTCCAGCCTCCGGATGGCCGCCAGCATCGTCACGCTGCGCGAGCGGGCAAGCGGCATGGAAGTCTTGCTGCTGCGGCGTGCCGTGCGGGCCAACGACTTCAGCTCCGACGCCTACGTTTTTCCCGGCGGCGTACTCGATGCGGCCGATCAACGGGGCCACGTCACCTGCAGCGGACTCGACGACACGCTTGCCAGCCAGCGCCTGCAACTTCCCCGAGGCGGCCTCGATTACTACGTCGCCGCGATGCGCGAGTGCTTCGAGGAAACCGGCGTGTTGTTTGCCGACGACGTCTGCGGCACGCCAATCGACCCACCTCGCCTCATCGCCATGCGTGCGCAACGCGAAGCGCTGCACGACGGGCGGATCGACATCGCGTCGTTGTGCCAGTCGTTCGACGTACGACTCGCGCCGCAACGTCTGCACTACGTGAGTCATTGGGTCACCCCGCTGGGACTGCCGAAGCGCTTCGACACACGTTTTTTTCTCGCGATGTTGCCCGACGGGCAGCACGTGGAAGTCGACCAGATCGAGACGGCAGCGCACCGCTGGATGCGTCCGCAATATGCGCTCAAACATGCCGATCAACTGCGGCTACTGCCGCCTACCCGCAAGCTGCTACAGTGGCTCGACGGCTTCGCAACCGCAGATCGCGCCTTGGCGGCCGCCCGTGCGCTGGATGCGATTCTCCGGATTCAACCGCGTCTCGCCCACGGCAAACGCGGCCGCTGGCCTGTCACGCCAGACGAGCCGGCCTGGGCTGAGCTGACACTGACCGATCCGCAGGAACAGGGCATCGGGAGCTATGACATCGTGCCTGGGCGCGGGGTGATGCTGATGCCCGGGGTGCTGCGTCTGAGCGCACCGAATCCCGGCATGATGACGGGCCCGGGCACCAATACGTACCTCGTGGGCGGCGGGCCTGACAATGCGTGGGCCGTCATTGATCCGGGGCCCGACGATCCGGCGCACATTGACGCCATTCTACGTGCGGCGCCCGGTGACATCCGGCAGATTTTCGTCACGCATACGCACCGCGATCATTCGCCCGGCGCACGTCGACTCAAGGCAAAGACGGGCGCGACAATGTACGGCATGCGCGCGCATCATGCCGAAGGGCAAGACACAACGTTCGTTCCGGACGTCGCGCTCGCCGACGGCGACGTGGTGACGTTGCCGGACGGGCGTATGTTGCGGGCAATTCATACGCCGGGCCATGCGGCCAATCACCTATGCTACGGGCTCGACGATGCGACGCTGGTCTTCACCGGCGACCACGTCATGCAAGGGTCGACGGTTGTCATCAACCCGCCCGACGGGCATATGGCGACGTATCTGGCGTCATTGGAGAAGCTCGCGGCGCTCGCGCCGACGTGGCTGGCGCCGGGGCATGGCTTCGTGATGGACCGGCCGGCACAGCGAATTGCGCGGCTCATCGCCCATCGGCTCGCTCGCGAGTCCCGCACGCTCGATGCGCTCGCGCAGATCGGTCCTGCGACCATCGAAGCGCTCACGCCATGGGTGTACGCCGACGTGCCGGCGGCACGTCACGCGGTCGCACAGCGCACTTTGCGAGCCCATCTGGAGAAACTTGCGGAGGACGGCCTGGCTGCGGTGGCGCCAGACGCTCGGTGGCGGCGGGTCGTCACGGTCGCGGCGTCTTGATGCACGCGACTGTGGATTGACGTCAATCGTAGGTGTCGCCGAGCAACTCGTCGACGATGCGCTCGCCGGCCTTGAGCCCGGCCATCTCGGCGTCGACGCGATTATCGCGATGTCCGTCGGGGGATCGCACCTCGGGCCCCTCTGGACTACCGTGCCGAATGACCTGCACCAGGTAGTCCCACGGCCCGGCGTACTCACTCTGGAAGGCGCGCACGCGAATGTGATAGCCCGCGCGATATTCGTAGACTTGCTCATGCGATGTGTAGCTCATGACAGACTCCGGTTGGCGAGATACGGGGATGAACGCGTTTGCGCACGATCGGACACGCTCCGGCGGGCGCTGGGCACATTGACCACGCCAGGACCGATGCCAACGCCCTTGGCAATGCGCCGCGCGGCACACGCGCCGCCTTCGAAAAGCGTAGCACGTTCGACTTGGATAGGTGCAGTGGAGACGTCTCCCAACGCAGGACGCAGAGCATGGATAGGTGAAAAAAAACCCACCTGAGCGAGGTGGGTTCCGAAGCCGGGACGCATGGGGCACCATGAAACGCCCGGGAAGACAGGGTCATGTGAACATGACGAGTTCATTATGGACTGGCGCGCTGACGCTGGCGGCATGCGTCGAACGCGGAATTAGACATAGATCAAACTTTGCGATGGTGAGCGCGCCGCTTCGCGAGCCGCGACCGGTTCTCAGGCAAAATGGGGATGCGGCGGACGGCGGGCGTCCTAAAACCCGCTCGCCAACGTGCCGAGGCCCCCTCAAATGCGCCGGGCATCGGTCATTTGTCAACGAGAGCGTGGTGGCTTCACGAAATTCGGCTATGCTGGCGCTCAAACAAGCCGGGAAGCGGACAATACGACGCTACATGCGAATGACGATCGGGGTATCGGGTCATATTGTCTGGCAGCTACTGCTGTACCGGAATCATAAAACTTTGTCACGCCGCCATGCCTATCTCGGCAGTTTTCATCAGCATTGCGACCCTATCGTGCGTCATGAGCGTCGCGATTCTGGGCTCGCTGTTCGGGGCGAACGTCCCGGGGGTACGCCTGTGGAGCGTCGCGAGTGGCATGTTGGCGGTCGTGGCGGCGCTGGTCCTCGCTGGAACATCGGACATCGTCGTGGCGGTGGCAAGCAGTTTGCTGGTGATCGCTTCGCTTCTCGGCCTTCGTGGCTTCCGCCAGTTTCTCGACACCCGGTCGGCGTCGGCCTGGGAATATGGTGGGCTCGGCGTCATCTTGTTCATGCTGATTTACTGGACATTCGTCTCACCCCACGTAAACGCCCGCAGCGCCATGATCTCGGGGTTTATTGCCTACGTTCGCTTCAGCATCGGCTGGGCGGTGCTGAAATACCGCCCGTCGGAACGGCCTAAATACGCGTATTACTTTGTATCGATTGCGGCGACGCTTGGTGCCGTCGTGCACGCCATTCGTTCCGTTGCTTATGGATTGGGTCTTGCGCAGGAGACCACCTTCCTGCAACCGACCCCGTTGAATGTCGTATTTCTCGGCATGGCAACACTGACGTTGCCGTGTTTATCGGTCGGGATGGTGCTGTTGGCACATGACCGGTTGTCGGAGCGAATGGAGCGCCTGGCGACTTTTGACGATCTGACGGGCGTACTCTCGCGAAGGGCGTTCATCGCTCGCGCTGAAGCGATCACCCGGGCGACAGCGGCGGCGAAGTCGACGTTTTCCATCGCGATTCTGGACATCGACAACTTCAAGAGCATCAATGATCGTTATGGTCATGCGGCGGGCGATGTTGCGCTTGCACACGTTGCATCGCTGATATCGCGTGCGGTTCGGGCGAGCGATGTGGTTGGCCGCATTGGCGGGGAGGAATTTGCATTGTTGCTGCCGTCTGAGACAAAGGAGGCGGCGGGCCATCTCGTCGACCGGTTGCGCGCGATCATTGCGGCATCGGGCTCGTGTGTGCCGGACAGAGACGTGGTGTCGACACTCAGTGCGGGCGTTGATGCGTTTCGCGAGGGTGACACCCTGGCGTCCGTGATGGCAAGGGCCGACGCCGCGCTCTATGCGGCAAAGGCTAACGGCAGAAATTGCGTGGTGGTCGCGCCCGCGATGGAGACGCTGACTCTCGGCCACCAGGATGGCGCCGGTTTCGGGGGCAAGATCATGAATGGGTGATACCCACGTCATGGAAGGGACTGTGAACGTCGCTCGAGCGAAGCCAGAAATTGCGAAACTTACCGGGAGAAAATTCCCCGAAGCGGGGGATGGGCGACGCTGAAAAGCTTGAACTACGAGGGATTTTTGGGGTGACCGATGGGACTCGAACCCACGACGACTGGAATCACCATCCGCTTATCAAATTGCAATTTTTCTTTGTTTTTTAGGCTGTTAGGGTGTCCCGATTGTCAATTCCCATAGCCGGACATGCAACGGTGCGATAAGGCTTTCCGGCCGCCCGTTGACAAGAAATCGATAGCAAGGGGCCAACGCTTGAAGCCGTATTTGCCAGTGCGTCCCAAAGATACTCCCCAATAGTCTGCGCAAAAATTAAGCACGAAAATTCGGGGCACTGCGAGGAGTTTACGAGCCGGTATTAGGCGCGATTGAGAAGCAGCGCGATCCTCGCCCTACGTGCCCCACCGGCATCGACTCACGGGAACAGAATTGCGGCGTAGTTGCGAGCGCTGCGGAGGATATGGACGACGTCAATTCGGTCGTTCGACTCGACCACACGATAGAAGATCTGGTAGTTGCCATAGATGCGATGGCGGATACCGTAACGCTCGTAACGCGGTACCACGGGGAACGCTAGCGGCATCTCAGCAAGACTCAAGCACTTGTCTCGCAGTTCCTGAATGAGCGTCACGGCACGGTGCGGATTGTCCCGCACGATGTAGTCACCAATGGCTTCGAGGTCGACGATGGCTTCGGGCAGTACGTGAACGATCATGCCTTATCGTTCACCATTGCCTGATACTTCTTTTCGAGACGGTCGAACACGTCGGCGGCAGGTTGGCCCCGCCCTGCTTCCGCGTCGGCCATGCCCTTCTCAACGATGGCATCGAGCGCAGCAAGCTGGGTCTCACGATCCTGAATGAGTCGCACGCCTTCGCGCAAAACCTCACTCTTCGAGCCGTAACGGCCCGTCACCACAAGCTCGGCGATGTAGCTCTCAAGCTGTCGCCCAAGTTCAGCGCTAATCATGATTTCCTCCGTTAGGGGGCTTGGCTGGATAGGTGGAATTTTATCATCATTGATAATAGTTATCAAATTGCATGCCCGACCCGATGTCGGGAACGGGAGTTGCTTGTCGAGTCCCGACCGAGCGCTCAGAATATTCGGAAGTTACTGAAACTCAGGGCACAGCACTCCTGCGATGATGAATTCAGCCGCAAACACGGCTAAATCCACTGGCATCTAAGGAGACTTTGATGAGCGATTCAAACGACAATGGCGGAAAGGATGGAGGAAACGGCGGACTCGACCTCCCCAAGTCGTTGACGCGTGAAGGGCACGTTATCTGGTTCCACGAATACAGGAAGTACCTCGGTTACGCCTGGGACGAGACAGCAGGAGAAATCAGGCGAGCGCATGTGTCCGACCCTGAGCATGCGATTTACTTCGAGACGTTCGCAGAGGCGATGGTGGCGACGGATAGGTTGATGGGACCTCACGTCATTCTTCACGCGGCGAAGCGGGGCGAGAAACCGCGATTGGTGCGGTAACCGCTGCTGCGGCCCATCCGATGCGGTGGGCCGTTTCACTGCGACATTGGCTGATGAATGTCGGTTGTACTTTTCGCGCTAGGTACGACGTCGAAATTGTTTCGGGTCGTAGTACGTCTTCGCGCGATTCAAGCGCCCCAAGGCGCGTCCTCGCCGACGCTCTTTCCGCGAGAGCGCCCGGAGCAGACGAGCAATGAGTGAGCGTCTCTTGAATTGAATTACGGGCATAAGTGATTTGAGAAAAAGGACCAAGCTCGGCGTCACACGAAAATAGAGGGCATGTGTCTGGTGTTCGCTCGACCAAATGCCTTCGCCGATCGTCGTTCCAATTTTCGGAGGAATTCACCGTGCTCAAAGGTTCGATATCTCTTCTATTATTTTTCTCACTTCCAACGAACCCGGGGGGCGACGAACATCCCAGTGGATCATCGGCACACCGACAGCTTGCATGAGTGCTTCCTGCACAACATCAATCGAGGGGGCTGACCGTGAGCGAACAAAGCGCACGCGTGCTGGGGCCTGTCGGAAATTTCGTGTTTGAGGCATAACATGTCGCCAAGGAGTGACGATGCCTCGCAAACCCAAAACCCCACCGGCAGAGCTGCCGACGATCCCCGCCGAGCTGCTTGAGCAGTTCGGCA